>JAFGSM010000055.1 GCA_016934595.1 bacterium
TGGCAGCAGCCAATATGGCGGCTTATACGGCAGCAGTCTATACGGCGGCTTGTATGGCAGCAGCCAATATGGCGGCTTATACGGCAGTAGTCTATACGGTGGTCTTTATGGTAGCATGTACAGCGGTTTGTACAGCGGCCTTGGCAGCTATGGGCTTTTAGGTGGTGGATTAGGCCTGTATGGAGGATTGGGGGGACTTGGCGGCCTTGGTTCAATATCCCCGTTTTCTTTGGCCAATCTATTCTATCCTATTGATGCTACAGGGGGATTGAGTTATCAGGTTCCTTACTTGCAGTTGGCCCCTCTGCTGGGGATAGCCGGACTTTATAGCCAGCTTTTTCCTTACCTTTTCGATCCTTCGCTTACTGGAACCACTACTAATTAGGCTGCGGTTGTAACTGGGTGATATGCGCAGTATGCGTAAAACACAGCACCCCAGTATTTATTAGAATTGGCCCATCTGTTAATTTGAACGGATGGGCCAAATTATTTGAGTGCCAGGCTAAACGATTATGAAAAATCTTAAGAGGCCACCCCAATGAGTGTAGGGTTTCAAATATTCCCTATCCGTCAAAAGAAAAGATGTTTGCAGACAAATCAAAGTATTTTGTCCCCGTAATCATTAAACAGCATGTGGAGAAATATCGGGGTTTTTTGATGTCCTCTGCCTGAGGACTTCGTACATCATTATGCCGCCAGCCACGCTTACGTTCAATGAATTAATCCTGCCTGACATCGGAAGCCTTACCATGAAATCACATTCCTCACGAAGCAGTCTCCTTATGCCTTTATCTTCTCCACCTAAAACCAGGGCAACCGGGCAAGTCAGATTCACCTGGTGCCAGAGATCCTTGGCCGAGGCATCAGCGCCTACGATCCAAAGCCCTTTTTTCTTCAGGATTAGACATGTTTGAACCAGATTCGCGACACTGATGACCGGGACATAATTGGTTGCTCCGGCGGATGCCTTGACAACAACAGGCGTAACACCAGATGCTCTTTGTTTTGGGCATATAACTGCCTGGGCTCCGGCCCCATCTGCGGTTCTGATCAATGCGCCCAGATTCCTGGGGTCCTCGACGCTATCGAGAATGATCAGAAAGGCTGGAGCAGGCTCTTTAGATATATCATGGAGGAGGTCATCCAATGAATAGCTGTCGTGCCTTTCACCGGTATATGTCTCTGCTGCCACACCTTGATGAACCTTTCCTGGAAACATTGCCTCTATCTGTTTTTTGGGAATCCTTAGAACAGATATGCCTTGTGATGTGGCAAGGTCTATAATATTATCAATGAAGTGCCCTTGTGTCTCTTTTGCCAGGAAAATTCTGCGTATTAATTTTCCCCCTCTCAATGCCTCCAATACCGGTTGCCGGCCAAAAAACAAAGACATGAGCTTATCACCCCTTATATTCCATATTTTGTCTCGAAAATAAACTCCTGTTTTCATTCCTCGTGGCGGCATGAAAGGCCATGAGGGTTTGTCTCGAAAATAGCCTTCTATTTTCATCCTTCGTGGCGACACAGAGGGCCATGAAGGTTCGTTTGAAAATCCCTTCAGGGTATTTTCATTCCCCTTTGTGAATCGAAGATTCTTGGGTGTTTCATTTGCTATTTCTTTATCTTCCAGATGGTCTTGCCGTCATGGCGGTCTTCCAATGATATATTCAGGTCTGACAGGCGATCCCTGATGCGGTCTGCCATTGCCCAGTCTTTGTTTTGGCGGCTGATTTGGCGAAGATCTATCAGGATGTCCATAAGGCTGTCTGCTAAATGATCCGTCTTGATTTTCTGTTCATACCCCTGAAAAAGGCTCAATACGTGTCCCAGTTCCTGAACCGTCTTTTTTGCCGTATGAAGGTCGCAGATCGTTTGGGGAGACTTGGTGTTGTCTTTGAGGCTTATGTTGATCTCCTTTATAAATTCGAAGATATGACCCAATGAAGCTGCGGTGTTAAAGTCGTCATCCATGGATGCCTCAAATTGTGTTTTCAAATAATTTATTCGGCCGGCCCATTCATGTGATAGCTTTATTTCGCCGTCTCCAGGTGATCCGAGAAGATCGATATTCTGAAAGGCCGTGTAGACCCTTTCAATGGCCTTCTGGGAATCCACAATCCTTTCTGGTGTAAAATCAATAGGGCTCCGGTAATGGGTGGATATAAGAAAATGCCTTACCGCCTCCGCAGGATATTCCAGGAGGACATCCCTGATTGTGAAGAAATTTTTAAGGGATTTGGACATCTTTTCCTTGTTGATGCTTACAAATCCGTTATGCATCCAGTAACGTACAAATGGTTTGCCTGTTGCCGCCTCAGACTGGGCAATCTCATTCTCGTGATGCGGAAATATAAGGTCTTTCCCGCCGCCGTGGATGTCGAAGGTGCCGCCAAGATATTTTTGGGACATTGCGGAGCATTCAATATGCCATCCGGGCCTGCCCTGTCCCCAGGGGGTTTCCCATCTCGGTTCTCCAGGTTTAGAGCCTTTCCACAGGGCAAAATCGAGCGGGTCCTCCTTGCGCTCATCTATATCGACCCTTGCCCCTGCCATCATCTGATCCGCCTCCCTGCCTGAAAGCCTGCCATAAGGGGCAAATCGCCTTACGCTGAAAAATACATCACCCTCACGTTCGTATGCAAAACCCTTTTCGATAAGACTTTTTACCATGCCAATCATTTCAGGGATATGCTCAGTGGCCTTTGGCTCTATATCGGCAGGCATTACCCCAAGTTGTTCGAAGTCCTTTTTATAGGCATCTATATAGCGGTTGGCGATAGTTTCATGGTCACAGCCTTCTTCCTTTGCCCTGTTTATTATCTTGTCATCCACATCAGTAAAGTTGCGAACGTATGTAACCTGAAAACCTTTGTATTGCAGATACCTTCTAACAACATCAAACACAAGCGCTCCTCTTGCATGGCCAAGATGGCAAAGGTCATAAACGGTTACGCCGCATACATACATCCCTGCCTTTCCTGGTGCAACGGGTTTAAATTCCTCCTTTTTCCCAGTCAATGTATTATAGATCATCAAACTCATATTAGGTGACTCCTCTCCTCAAGGCACACAACCGCATAGGCAGCTATGCCGTCTTTGGCAAAAAGGCATAGCCCGTTTGTAGTGCTAGCCTTTATTGAAATCCTGTCTCTATCTGTATTAAGAACACGCGCAAGATTCTGGGCCATCTTTTCTTTAAAGGGTGAAATGCGGGGATGTTCGGCCACCACAGTTGTGTCCAGATTCCCTATCCTGTAGCCTGCCTGTCTTGCCATCCGGAAGACCTCCTCCAGTAATAAGATGCTTGAGATTTTGTAGTATCTTTTATCGGAATCAGGGAAACGCTCCCCTATATCTCCCTTGCCGATAGCCCCAAGGATCGCATCGCATATAGCGTGAACCAGGCAATCTGCATCCGAATGGCCGTCCAGCCCCTTTGGAAAAGGTATATGGACACCACCTAGAATAAGCTCCCTCCCTTCAACGAGAGGATGAAGGTCATACCCGAATCCTATCCTCATGCCTGTTTTCTCATTTCCATTATCTTCATTATCCTTTCTGCCAGATCAAGGTCTTCAGGATATGTGACCTTGATATTCAGGGGATGGCCAGGTATTATTTTTACAGAATAAGGAAGCCTCTCCACTAATGACGCATCATCAGTTCCATAAAACCCCTGTTCTTCGGCCATAATATATGCCTCTTTTATCAAGGATGCCCTGAATGCCTGTGGGGTCTGGGCTACCCATAAATCCTTTGAAGGCAAGGTGGATTTTATTATATCACCTTCATCCACAATCTTCAGTGTTCCCATAATCCGGATACCCAGGATGCATGCCCCTGTCCTTTTGGCCCCGTTTATACAGTCATGTATATTCTCTTTTTGGATGAATGGCCTTGCCCCATCATGAACCAATACTATATCATTATCGTTGACGTTATCCCAAAGATATTTGAGTCCGCAATATACCGAGTCCTGTCTTTCCGCCCCGCCTTTTACTATTCCGCTTGTCTTTGTCAGCCCTTTGCCGTGCAGTATATTTTCTTTGACCCATTCTGCATCCGCCTTTCCTACCACAGGAATAATCTCATCCACCAGCTCCGATCTTTGAAATGCAAGGAGTGTATGTACAAGGATCGGCATTCCGGACACATGCATGTACTGCTTGGGCAAAGGGCCGCCTACCCTCCTGCCGCTTCCAGCCGCAACTATTATAGCCTTGACGCTCAAGTTTGTCTCTCCTTCGGCCTTGTGCCAAAAATAAGTTCTATGGCCTGCTGCACCGATTCTGCATAGAGGGTCTTAATGCCTTGCTTTTCAGCTAATTCATCAGAATTATTTGCACAGGGAAGAAGACATGCACGGAATCCCCTCTTTTCCACCTCTTTCCGCCTTAAGGCAGACTGATATATCGGCCTTATTTCCCCTGTTAGCCCTACCTCGCCCATCACCGCCAGATCTATAGGCAGGGGACGGTCCTTTAGGCTTGAATATATCGCAAGCATAATACCCAAGTCAACGGCAGGCTCGTCCAGCCTCAGTCCGCCAACCACATTGATATATATATCCTTATCCTGCAGATATAGCCCAAGCCTTTTTTCAAGCACTGCAATAAGAAGGGCGGCCCTGTTAGGATCGACGCCATCGCAAGTGCGCCTTGCCATACCAATGGTGCCTGGAGATACAAGGGCCTGCAGCTCTACAAGGATCGGTCTTGTGCCTTCCATGCTGCAAATGACAACAGAGCCAGGATAGGGTTCTTGCCTCGGATTTAAAAATAACCTGGATGGATCGGTCACCTCAGACATGCCCTGGCCAGTCATTTCAAACAGACCGATCTCATTGGTTGGCCCGAAACGGTTCTTTACGCTTCTCAGGATGCGAAATGCATGGTGCCGGTCGCCTTCTAACCCAAGCACAGTGTCTACTATATGCTCAAGCACCCTTGGCCCTGCGATCGATCCTGCCTTTGTGACATGCCCTACCAGAAATGTGGCCATATCCCTTTGTTTGGAAAGGCACATCCATTGGCTTGCCATCTCTTTGATCTGGCTGATGCTTCCGGGAGGGCTTTCTATACGGTCGGTATAGGTGGTTTGTATGGAATCGAGTATCACTATCCTGGGGTTAAGCGATTCTACATGCTCTGACATCCTCTCAAAGCAGGTGCCGGTGTAGATATATAGATTTGGTGAAGAAATACCGAGCCTACCTGATCTTATCTTTATCTGCCTTGCCGATTCCTCTGCTGATATATACAGTACCTTTTCGTCCTTGGCCAGCTTGTCGGATATCTGGAGAAGTAGTGTGGATTTTCCTATTCCAGGGTCTCCATATACCAGGATAACAGATCCCCTTACTAGCCCTCCTCCCAATACCCTGTCCCACTCATTCATCCCCAGCTTTATCCGCTCGCTTTCCTCCCCTTCCAGTTGAGTCAAAGAAACAGGAGGCGTGTCGAATGAGTCTTCTCTAATAATAGACCTGGATGAAGACTGGCCGCGCCTGGATGGAGGCTCTTCTATAAGGCAGTTCCATTCTCCGCAGTCAGGGCACCGTCCCAGCCATTTTGGGGATTTAAGACCGCAGTTTTGACAGATAAATGACTGAGGCATGTTATCATAGTCCGGGCAATGGCAGTTTTGTCAGGATATATTTCAGGTCCTTGTCCTCGAAGGCAAATCCTGCGCCTGCAAAAAAGCTCTGTGCGTCGGAATTTATGGCATCATCCCATCCTATGTTGACATGGAAATACCTTTTGAATATCAATTTGCTAAAGATCTTTAGGTGCGGCTTTGTTTGATCAAAATCCCAGCCTTCAACACCCAGACAGAAATTCTCTCCAAACGGATAATAGTCTATCCCTGCTCCTCCCTCTGATTCCATGAGCCCGCCTTTCAAGAAAAACGGGCCGAGTTTATATGCCATAAGAAGGCTGAAAAGCAATTTGTCCTGGGTCTCTTCCTCCACAGAGACAACCGTCCCATCCTGAAAGACCCTTCGGGTGGAGCTGACTCGCTCCTTGAAGCCGTCCACGAACTCCAGCATGTAATATTTATTTTCGCGAGGCTGTATCTTTAATGAGAAATAGGATTTAGACTTCTCATATTCTGTAAGATACTCGGATCTGAAGCCCAGATGCAGGGAAAAGGCATCTGCCTTGCTCAGTGTCGTATTAAGCCCTTCAAGTGTTCCTGAGATTTCGTTATACACCTTTTCATCTGTGAGAAGTTTCCCTATAGTCCCTTCCCCCTTATTCATCCTTTCGGCTATTTCGTGCACCTCTTTAAGGGTCAGGTCAAGCTTCTCAGTGACTCCGGCCAGTCTTTTAAACGTAGAACCTATATCTTTGTTATTAGGATCAACAAGGCTCTTGAGGCTCTCTGTGACATCCCCCATATCCTGCATCATCTTTTTCCCCTGCAAGGCTAGATCGGATGAGAAAACATTCAAATCGGACACGATATTCGACACATGGCCTTTATTCTGAACCATCAGTTTATTAAGTTCTCCTGAAAAATCGGCCAGATTTTTCACAATCCTGTTTATCTCCTTCTGGTTTTCTATGACTATATTGCTCATGCCCGTTGTCAGATGCTCCATATTCTCCATAATCTGTGTTAGCCTGGCCTGCCCCTCCTGGGTCGCTATGACAGCCTTTATTGATTTGGTGATAGCCATAAGGTCGTCTGCAAGGGCGCCTATCTGTTCTCCAAGCTGGTCCAGGCTTTTGCCTGCAAGTCCGGTGGATATGGTTTCACCGTTTCTTAATAACGGAAATTCCTCTGTGCCGGGCTCGATCTCAATATATTTTTCCCCCATAAGGCCAAGCGATAGTATCCGTGCCTGGGCATTTTTTCTTATATTGATGCCCTCTTTAATCCTGAGGGTAAGCCGGGCTCCATCATCTACCAGAGAAATCTCCTCCACGTAACCGGCATCCACTCCACTGACTTTAACCCTCGCCTTCTGGTCTAATCCTGCTACGGAATCGAATACAACCGTTAATCTATAGCCGTTTTTTTTATTGAATTCATAGTTCCCTGCACGAAGTGTCAAAAAGGCAAGGATGAAAATGGCCAAAAGGACCAAAAGCCCGACCTTGGCCTCAGTAGAGATTCCTTTCACGGATTCCTCCTTTTTTATTGTGGTATTGCAATAACACTCAGTATTTATAATAGTTATTGTATAGTTATAGCCTTTTTATCTCAACAAGCCTGTCCAGCCCTATCGTTGGTAATTCTTATCTGTAATAGGCCCCCTGGCGCTTCCTGTAATAAACTGGTAGACGATGGGATTGCTGGTTATCTGAAGCTTTTCTGGTATACCTACCTGGATAATCCGGCCTTCAAAGAGCATGGCCATGCGATCCGCTATCTTGTATGCGCTTTTCATGTCATGGGTGATAGTTAGTGAAGAGATATTGAGGCTCTTCTTCATATGTAAAATAAGCTCATTTATCACATCCGCCATAATAGGGTCAAGTCCGGTTGTAGGCTCGTCATATAACAATATATCCGGTTCCATTGCTATGGCCCTTGCCAGGGCAACCCTTTTCTTCATCCCCCCGCTTAATTCCGAGGGCATTAAATCTTCAATCCCCTGTAAGCCTACCATGTCAAGCTTTTCGGATGCCTTCGCCCTGATCTCCTCTTTTGAAAGATCGGTATGTTCAAGCAAGGCAAAACCAACATTTTCCCATACGGAAAGTGAATCAAACAGGGCGCCTCCCTGAAAAAGCATACCGAATTTTTTTCGAAAATTGTTAAGATTCCTTCCGGACAGCTTGTTTATCTCCTCGCCTTCAACTATAACCTTTCCCATGTCGGGTTTGAGTAAACCGATCACGATCTTCATGAGCACACTTTTTCCGCTTCCGCTTCCCCCGACCACAACCATGGATTCACCCCGAAGTATCTTAAGGTTTAAGCCCCTCAGTACCTGCTTTGTGTTAAATGATTTGTGAACATCTATAAGTTCGATAATCGTATCCATAGCCTAAATTCAAAAAAGCAGGGCGGTTAATATGTAGTCGGAGATGAGTATCAACATAGATGACAGAACAACGGCTCCGGTTGTCGCCTTCCCTACACCTTCTGCGCCCCCTTCGGTAGAGAGCCCCTTATGACATCCGACCGTGGAGATGATCAGCCCAAAGCAGCTGGATTTTAAGAGGCCGATATATATATCACTCAGTTCCATATGATCAAATGTACGTCTCATATAGATAACCGGATTGGCCTTTAACACCTTTATGCTTAACAGATATCCCCCTGCAATTCCTATGAAATCCGCAAGAATTGTCAATACGGGAAGCATGATAATACCTGCCAGTATCCTGGGGACAATCAAATAATGGATAGGATCTACAGCCAGTGTATATAAGGCGTCTATCTGTTCCGTAACCTTCATTGTGCCTAATTCGGCGGCCATCTCAGATCCTGCCCTTCCGGCTACAATAAGGCCTGTCAATACAGGGCCAAGCTCTCTTACCATAGACAGGGCTACAACTGTCCCTACCATAGTCTCCGCGTTAAACCTTTTGAAACCGATATAGCTCTGTAATGCCAATACCATCCCGGTAAATGTGGCGGTTATGAGCGTTACAGGGACTGAATTGACCCCTACCTCTCCCATCTGCTTAAGTGTAATCTTCCATTTAAGAGGGGCGCGAAAAAGCCAGAAAAAGGCCTGGCATAAAAGGATGAAAATCTCGCCAGCCTCTGACAGGAATGTATAAAAGAACCTGCCTATATCCTCCAATATCGATCTTTTTCCCTTTTGATCAGTCGAAGTTAATTTCTCTTTGATTTTCATTTATATAAATCCTTGTCTATATAGACCCTTGTGACTCCCTGTCCAATGGCGCAAAGTATCTCATAAGGTATTGTCTGCTGCCATTTAGCCCAATCGTGCGCAGTAATATGTTCTTTGCCCTGACGGCCTAAAAGCATCACATCATCTCCGACCTTTACCCCTTTAATATCAGTTAGATCCACAATAGACATGTCCATACATATTGCCCCCACAACAGGTGCCTTCTCCCCATGAATTAGGACATGGGCCTTGCCGGACATGCTCCTGGCAAAACCGTCGCTATAGCCTGCGGCTATTACCCCAATCAATCTATCCGATGGGGATATATACAAACGTCCGTAGCTTATGCTGCTGCCCTTCGCAACCATTTTTAAATGAATGACCTTGGTCATAATGGTCATTACTGGGAAGATCGGTACAATATTTTGCAGCTCCGCTCTGGGGGCGACACCGTAAAGCATGATCCCGACCCTTACCATATCCATATAGGTTTCAGGATGCTGGATCACGGCGGCGCTGTTCCCCATATGAACTGTTGGTATATGAATGCCAGATATTGAAAGGGAGTCTGTAATGCCTTTAAATCTTTGGATCTGATATTGGGTGTAGCAGGGGTCTGATTCGTCCGCGGTCGCAAGGTGCGTAAATATACCTTCCACAATCAAATTGGGGAGCGAATAGATTGTGGATACGGCATCTTGAGAGCCTTCAAACCCTAAACCCAATCGACCCATGCCTGTGTCAATTTTTATATGAACCTTTGCGGAAATGTTCATCCTGGATGCGATGAGCGAAATCGCCCTTGCATTGTCAATATCCGACAGGGTCAAGATTAGATCATATTTTAGCGCTGATTCGATTTGGTAAGGCAATGCGGGAGTCATTACCAGAACAGGAATATCGATCCCTGCATCCCTAAGCGCTATGCCTTCCTCTATATAGGCTACCCCAAGCATGGAAACCCCCATTTTTTGGAGGCAATCGGCCGTTTCAAGGAGGCCGTGTCCATAAGCGTTGGCCTTGACAACGGCCAGTATGCGCCTGTTAGCGCCGATCCTTTGTTTTATTATATAAAGGTTTTGCCTTAATGCCCATAGGTTTATAATCGCCCTGGTGGCATGATCAATCATGTCAATGAACATCCTCTGAATGGGAGAGGTTTTCAAACCGTGTAAATTCTTTTAAAAAGGCCAGCTTTACAGTGCCAACAGGACCATTTCTTTGTTTTCCGATAATAATCTCTGCTATGCCTGCCTCTTCCGTATCAGGGTGGTATATTTCAGGTCTGTAGATAAATGCGACTAAATCTCCATCCTGCTCTATAGCGCCTGATTCCCTTAAATCGGAAAGGATAGGGCGCCTGTCAGTCCTTGACTCTACTGCCCTGCTCAACTGTGAAAGGGCGATCAAAGGGCAGTTTAATTCCTTTGCCACTCCCTTCAGGGAACGTGATATCTCCGATATCTCCTGCTGACGGTTTTCAGATCTGACTCTTCCTTGAATCAACTGAAGATAGTCTACAATAATCAATCCTACGCCTCTTTCTTTCATCAATCGCCTGGCCTTTGCCCTGATCTCCAAGACTGTCGGCGATGCTGTATCATCAATATAAATCGGGGCTTCAGAGATTAATGCTGCGGCCTTTATGAGTTTTTCCCAGTCCCGTTCGGTCAAAAAGCCTGTGCGCAAATGATGGGCATTGACCATTGCGCTTGAACATAGCAGCCTGAGCCCGATCTGCTCTTTTGCTGTCTCAAGGCTGAATAAAAGCACGGGCTGTTTTTCCGATATAGACACATGGAGTGCAATGTTAAGGCAGAAACTGGTCTTTCCCATAGATGGCCTTGCTGCAATAATAATCAAGTCCTGTTTCTGGAGACCGGAGGTAATGGCGTCCAGATCGACAAATCCTGTTGAAAGGCCGCTTACCCTTTCCTTCTTTTCATATAAACCTTCGATAATATGAAAACAGTCGGTCAATATATCCTTGATAGGGAAATAACTCGGCTGTATCTTTTTTTCAGATATCCCGTATATTAAATGTTCGGCATTTTCAAGGAGAGACTCTACCTCCTCCCCTTCCTCATATCCCCTGGTGGCTATCTGGGTTCCCACCTGGATCAGCCGTCTTGCGAGTGATTTTTCCCTGACGAGACAGGCATGTGTCTTGACATTGACGGCGGTGGGTGTGGCTTCAAGAAGTGATGTAAGATAGGTCAGTCCTCCGGCTTGATCCAATATGCCCCGGCCTTTTAGTTCTTCCTTGAGTGTCACAAGGTCTATTGGGATATTTCGCTGATAGAGAGAAAGGATGGATCGAAAAATGTCCTGGTGGGTCTGGGCATAAAAATCCTCGGGTTCTAAAAGCCCAATGATCTTATTTATTGCGCCAGGATCCAAAAGGATAGCCCCCAGCATGGATCTCTCTGCCTCGATGCTATGGGGAGGTGTCCTGTCAAGGGTTACCTCTGTCGGATGCAATAGTTCCCCCTCTACTCTTTAACCACCCATACCTTTAATTTAGCAGTTATTTCTTGATGGAGATTAACAGAGGCTGTATATATCCCAAGGGATTTTATCGGTTCGTTGAGGCTTATCTTTTTTTTGTCTATATTTATCCCTTCCCTTAGCAGTGCCTCTGCTATATCCATTGATGTGACAGATCCAAAGAGGCGGTCGTTTTCTCCTGCCTTGCGGACTATGGTTAAGGAAAGGCTTTCCAATGTTCGGGCAATCTTCTCGCAATCCTTTACGATTTTTTCCTTAATCGCGTGTTTAATCCTTTTTTGATGCTCAAGTTGTTTGACGTTCTTGGCATTGGCTAATAGGGCAAGTTTTTTGGGCAGCAGATAATTTCTAGCAAATCCTGGCGCCACATTTAAAAGATCCCCTGCCTGTCCAAGGTTCTCGACATTTTCTTTCAATATAACCTGCATACCTCATACCCTCTACTTTTATATTTATTAAATAATAATAGTTATATATTTCATTCTGCTGTAAAAGGAAGCAAGGCTATATTGCGGGCTCTTTTAATAGATCTGGTAAGCATCCGTTGATGCCTTGCGCAGTTGCCGGATATCCTCCGGGGAATGATTTTCCCTCTCTCTGTCATATACCCTCTTAGCCTTCTTACATCCTTATAATCGATATGCGACATCTTTGATTCACAAAATTTGCAGATCTTTCTACGTCTGAACTTGCTTATCATATTTCCCCTTTTTGTTAAGATTGAAAAACAACCGTATTAATGCTTCCGGTTAGACATCAAAAGGGCAGATTAGGCTCTGAATAATGCTCATCCTCTGGTGATGAGTCTTCTCCCATTGATGCCGATACTTCTTCTGTTTTTGTGTTATCATCAAGATTGCGGGGTAGAAATTGGATAGTAGATGCAACAATTTTTAATTTGGACCTTTTATTTCCCGACTCATCTTCCCATCTATCCTGCTTCAATCGGCCTTCAAGAAGAACTCCCCTCCCTTTGGCAAGGTATTCATTGCAGTTTTCAGCCTGTTTGTTCCAGACCTCCACCTCAAAAAAATCCACTTCTTCCTTTCTGTCCCCTTCCTTTGTTGTATATCTTCTATTTACCGCTATCCCAAAGCTTGCCACTGCAGTGCCATTTGGCGTATATCTAAGCTCTGGGTCTCTTGTCAAATTACCCATTAAAAAGATACGGTTTAGACCAATCATCAAATGGCCTCCTCTAGTTGTTCTAAATTGGCTTCTTGACCGGAAGAAGCCATCTTATCAGATATGGCTACTGTCATAAAACGTTCTAAATTATCCACAAATTTAAGGTCCATACCTATTTCTTTGACATTCTGGGGGTCGCATAAGAATTGGAGCAAAAGATAAAAACCTTTCTTATACTTATGTATATCGTAGGCCAATCTCCTTTTGCCCCACTTGTTGATATTAGTTACCTCGCCTCCTTCCTTGACAATTATCCCTTTTATCTTATCTATATAAGTTTCGATATCCTCATCAGGTATCTCGGAATTCAAAATACACAGCAGTTCATAATTATTATTCATATCTGGTACACCCCTTTTCAAACTAAACTAAAATACGGAAGGCAGTAAACCCTACTATTTCTAAAAGCCCTTTAGTTTTCAACTAAAATTAAAGCAGTATGATAGCACAATTAAAAACAGAGTTCAACCAACAAATTGATACTTTTTTGCCTTTGATATCTCAACAAGCTGCCCATAAACAAATTCTACTGTCCTTTCGGTCTTAGAAATAGGGCCATTATTGTCAATAAAAAAATCAGCATAACGCATTTTGACCCATTCAGGCCATTGGAATCCCATCCTCAGGCATATTTGACCCATGGACAGCCCGTCCTTATGGGAGAGCCTTTTCTTGGATATGTCAACCCCGGTCATTACAAGAACGATGATGTCAAACAAATCATCCCAGCCTGCCTCCAAGATTTGGGATCCATCGAATAAAAAAATACGGGCGCCTTCCCTTGATGCCATAGCTTTTTGTCTGTTTAAAGCCTCTTTAAGGCGAGGATATATGATATCCAAAAGAGGCTTCAACGCTTTATATTCCCTAAATACAAGTCCTGAAAGACAGCATAGGTTAATCTCATTTTTGCCTGGCAACAGGATTGATGGGCCGAATATTGATATGATGTCCCGCCAAACCGGTGTCCCAGGATTTAAAAGATCGTGAACCGCCTGGTCGGCTTCCATTACGGTTGCCCCAAGTTTTTTAAATAGTTTAGCAATCGTTGTTTTTCCAGCACCTATTCCTCCAGTCAAGCCGATGGAAAGCATATCCCGATTTCACCTTATTGATCTTGGCCAAATAGCAGAGATCCCAATTAGTTATAAATAATTAGATTCATTTATAAAAAATAAAGTTGACATGAGAATAAAATTTAAATATAATCTATATTTTATCAATGCTCAAAGGCTCCTTACATTAATAATTATCTATAGTTTAAATGTTCAAAGGATTTGAATGACGTGGAAACTTGTTTTATTTTAATTTTAATTTAAAAATATTCAAAGGACAAGAAAGGTCTTTATTTGGCATTTATTTGTTTCAAAGATAAGGGAGGTTTATTATTATGAAAAAGATTTTTATTGTTTTTTTAGCAATTTTTTTGACTTTATGCCTGGCAAATAAATTCATATCTGCCGAAGATAAGGTTGCCCCTGACGCTGGAGGGAAAAAGACCAGGCAGGTACTAGCGGAGGTCAATTCCAGAAAGATATATACCGATATATTTGAGAAGCTGATACAGGGAAGATCGGATCCTCAAACCCTCATAGATCAAATCATTTCATTTGTGCTTCTTGGGGAGGAGGCTAAAAAAGAAGGGATGATCGCTAACAAAGAGGTGTCGGCACAATTAGAAATGTTGAAGGAGCATCAGCTTGCCCAGTTTTTATATGCCAAGGAGGTCGAGGCCAAGGCCGAATTGGCCGATGACGAGATAAAGAAGCTTATTCAGGAATCGGATAAATATAAGGTCAATTTTCAGCAGATCGTTGTGAAATCGGAAGCTGAAGCGCAAGAAATCCTGAAGAGCCTGAAAAATGGCGCAGATTTTAATCATATAGCCAAAACCCGTTCGATAGCAAAGAATGCCTCGAAGGGCGGGCAAATCGGATATGTCATACCGAATACGGGCTATTTTGAGGGAGAACTCTCGCAGGAAGATGAGAAGAAGATCTTCAGGCTGAAAAATAATGAGCTTAGCGAACCTATAAAGACACGTCAAGGTTACGCAATATTTAGATCTGTCAGCAGAAAGGATCTCTCCGATGAGGAGATGGACAGCCGGAAAAATTATATGATGTATAAATTCAAGAAGGAAAAGATAGAGCAGGTAAGAGACTCGCTTCTTAACAGATTGATGTCTAATGCAAAGACAGAGATTATGGATAACAACATAAAGGTGCTTGAAAAGGCAGAGAAGGTTACGGACAAGCATATGGAGATGGTTATGGCAAAGGTAAACAAGCAGGAAATAAAGCTCAGAGAGATTTTGCCTCCTCAGAGGGGTGAATACGGTCACCAGATCAATAGCCCGTATCTTAATCAACCCGGATTTTTAAAGAACCTGATAACCGAAAAGGTGAACAATATCCTTTTTGTTGAAGAGGCAAAACGGCTTAAATATGATAATAACGACGAATTCAAGGAAGAATTTGATCTGCTCAAAGACGGCCTTTTGGGTCAGGCATATGCAATGGAGCATCTGAAGGATTTAAAGCCTTCTGATGAAGAACTCAAGGAACACTATGAACAAAATAAGGAAAGGTTCAAGGATATGCCGGAGAGGATAAAGGTGCGGCATATCCTGTTGCCCGATGAAGAAAAGGCAAAGGAGGTTTTAAAAAAGGTAAAGGCTGGAGAGGATTTTGTCAAATTGGCCAAGGAATATTCCATATGCCCTTCAGCCGCAAATGGCGGAGACCTGGGCTATTTTTCGAAGGGGAGGATGGCCCCTTTGTTTGAGGAGGCAGCCTTTAAATTGAAAAATGGAGAAACAAGCGATATCGTAAGAACCAATTTTGGCTACCACATAATAAAAAAGGAAGACCATAAACAGGCTGGGGCTTCCGGTTTCAATGATGTTAAATATGAAATAGAACAAAATGTCATGATTCAGAAGAGGGACAAAAAAATAAAGGATATCATCGCAGATTTAAAATCAAAGGCAAAGATCAAGATCAATCAAGAGGCGCTTAGAAAATACGAATCGGCGGCATCTTCATTTCCTGTTATGCCGTCTTCACCTGATATTTCTGTGCCTGTAGAGCCATAACAAAAACGCCCTTGATGAGTGTCTGATATTCTTAATAATCTCATTAAATATTGAGTTATTTTTATTTTTAGCAAGTAAAATTGTTAAAAAAGTGAATAAACGGCTTATATCCCCGATATTTAGCCTAAAAATTGACTATAATCTGTTTTGCTTTTTAAATATTATAGTCGTAAAATAGGCGCTTATGCTTAATGCTGGCGTAGCTCAGTCGGTAGAGCAGCTGATTTGTAATCAGCGGGTCGGGGGTTCGAATCCCTTCGCCAGCTTAGATTTATTGTTGGCGCTTTTTATCTATTTAATCTGTAAAAAATTTGACCGAGTTAGGCTTTAATTTTTGCTGTTTGTACGAGGCTGACAGCTTGATGAAAAAAATAAGTAATCTTCAGGAGGGGTTCCCGAGCGGCCAAAGGGAACAGACTGTAAATCTGTCGGCGATGCCTTCGGAGGTTCGAATCCTCCCCCCTCCACCAAAAAAGCTAATAATTTTTGGATTTAGGGTTGGTTTCAAGCGGGAATAGCTCAGTTGGCTAGAGCGTCAGCCTTCCAAGCTGAGGGTCGCGGGTTCGAATCCCGTTTCCCGCTCCAAA
>JAFGSM010000056.1 GCA_016934595.1 bacterium
CGGTCAAAAATATCAGTATGATATTATAAATTTAGTGTATATTTTATTAATATATCGGTGACTTTAAAGCATTAAAAATACTTTTTACGAGACCATCAATATCTTATGGAATCACATCTTTTAAAGAGGGCCTGTGATCCATATCCGAAGTATATAGAGCATTTACAATTTTTTAATATCCTCTCTTCTTTTCACGGCAGATTCCATTATCATTTTTATCAAATCGACGTATTTGATTCCAACCATTTTGCAAAGGATTGGAAGATCAGAGTGTTTGGGGTGCAAACCGGCCAATGGATTAATTTCAATTATGTTTGGAAGTCCACTGGCATCTTCCCTGATGTCAATCCTGCCAGCATCCCTGCACCCCAATCCCCTCCATGCAGCCAACGCCAGTTGTTTTGCCTTCTCAGCGGATGCATCGCTAACCAGCCGATAATCGACAAGTTTTTCATAATTTTCCTTATTTGAATATGAATATGCCGCCTCTTGTTCATTATTCTTTATTAGAATTTCCATTGCGCCTATGTCTCTTGAATCTTCACCTGTCCCAACAATTCCGACAGTAAATTCCCGGCCTGGAAGAAAGGTTTCCACGAGGACCGGCTGATTATATTGCTTTAATAATCTGGAACAAACAGAAACCAATTCGTTTTTATCCTGGATTCTTGACTCGGGGTTTATCCCTTTGCCTGTGCCCTCTGCTACTGGCTTTGCAAAAAGCGGAAAAGGCAGATCTATTTTACCGATGTCTTTTTCAGTCTCGATCACAGCGAAGGCAGGCGTAGGAATTCCCAGATAACTCAAAATGCACTTGGTCATCCCTTTATGAAGGGAAAGGGAAAGGGTCAAAGGGTCTGAGAATGTGTATGGAATATTATAGGCATCAAGAAGACATGGCACCTGAGATTCGCGGCCGAATCCCTTTAATCCCTCGGCTATATTGAAAACAAAATCCCATCTGTCTCCATTAACCAGACGACAGGTTAAATTCCTGATGTGTCCTATGCGATCTGTTTTGAAACCCAAGAGTATAAGAGCGTTTTCAATCGCCTCAATAGTTTCAAGTTTGTCAAATTCCGCTGTTTCCTCAAGGCTGTATCCTTCTGCAAGATAATCCACCCTGAGGTCATAAGTGATGCCTATAATCATTATATCTTTGCCTCTCTTTACCCCGTGAAAAAAACCGTCACCCAGGAGAAAGCCGGAGTCTGCACCGGTCATAATTTTCTAAAGACCTATGGCCTCCGGCTTTCACCGAAATGACATTTAAAAACACTAACCAACTGTAAATGTTCAATATAATTTGGATATGAACCATAGTCGCTCTTTAGAAGGCGCTGTTCCATACCATATTGAGTTGTGCAAGGGATAGATGATAGTCAAATCTAGTTAAATATTGTCTCGTTAATCGCTCCATAATCCGGGTAAGTGTATGTGCGGCCTTCATAGTTTTTAAGCAACAGGTTCTCTCCATCTCTTCCGATTATGGTTTCAGGAAATATAGGGATTTTGCCTCCTCCCCCAGGGGCATCAATGACGTAAGTAGGAACTGCATATCCGGTCGTGTATCCCCTTAAACCTTTAATAATCTCAAGCCCTTTTTTTACTGAGGTTCTAAAATGTGCAGAACCTGACACGGGGTCACACTGATACAGGTAGTAAGGTTTTACACGTATTTTAACCAAACCATGAACCAGTTTCTTCATGGTTTCAACATCATCATTGATGCCTGATAGCAAAACGGTTTGGCTTCCCAATGGGATGCCGCTATCCGCCAAACTGATACATGCCTTGCTCATCTCGGGTGTAATCTCATCAGGATGAATAGCATGTATGCTTATCCATAAAGGATGATATTTTTTGAGTATTTTCAAAAGTGACAAAGTGATTCGCTGCGGCAAGACAGCAGGAACCTTAGTGCCTATCCTTAGTAATTCAACATGAGGTATGAGGCGCAACCGGCTGAGAAGCCAATCCAACCTTTCATCAGAAAGGGTTAGCGGGTCCCCTCCGGATATAAGCACATCGCGAATCGTAGGCGTTTTCTCGATATATGCGATCGCATTCTCCCATATATCCATATCTAAATGAGTCTTGTTGTTGATGCCTATCATGCGGGAACGTGTACAGTACCGGCAGTATGTTGAGCAGTAATTAGTGACAAGAAACAAAACCCTGTCTGGATATCTATGCACTATACAAGGGACTGGGGTGTGGGTATCCTCTGCAAGCGGATCATCTGCCTCACCCGGATTCCTTAAAAACTCGTCATTTACAGGGATAACGCTGCGGCGTATAGGTTGGCTCGGATCAATTCTGTCAATAAGGCTCAAATAATATGGTGTGATAGATAAAGGAAGGGCGCCCTTATGGGCCTGAATCCCGTCTATCTCGTCTTTGGAAAGCCGGACAACCTTTTCCAGCCCTTCTTTATTGAGTATACGATTCCTTAATTGCCATCTCCAATCATTCCATTGTGACAGGCTTACATTGGGATAAAAATGCTTGCGGAAAATAACGGTTTGCAGGTTAGTTTGATCTTTGACTGACGATTCATGATGATCGATCGCGATATATGCAATCGTTTTTGATACTTTCTTGAGGTTTGAAGAAAATCGATGTAAATTTTCATGCTCGTTTACGCCGAATGCCGGCATGTATGTTTCTGCATCTGAGTCGGCTTTGATACTGAGATTACCAGGAGGTTCTGTTTCTTCCTTAATACTTAAAGAATCACGTTTTAACATTTTTCACCTCTTTCTTTTAGAATTCAGAATTCACGTTTTAGAAATGTTTCGGTCTTTGTCGTTTAAAAGTTCACCCTCATCAAGCAATTCATATTTTTGAATCAGAATAGACTTATATCCAAAATCATCGGAATTTATTATGCCTGTGACTCTTACAGGTTCATATACGAGATTCAGTAACTCATCCATAAAGGGATTATCTTCGATATGATACTCTTCCTCATCCGAAGTAGATAAAGATATGGCAATTATATTATTATCTTCATCCCACTCCACTGCAGTTATAATCCCTTTAATAATTACAGTTGACTTGCAATTGGAATTATTCATAAAATTCCTCCTTATAGTCTCATTTTTTAGTTAAGATACATATATAAATAATCGCCAATTATCTATCGTTTCTCCATGGGCACATACTGCTGATTGAAAGGCCCGATATATATACTTCTTGGGCGAAATATTCGATTATGTTTTAAATATTCCAGTACCCTAGCTGTCCAGCCTGCAACACGGGAAACTGCAAAAATTAAGGGGAACATTTCTGGCTCAATGCCTAATGCGCTATATATAATGCCCGAAAAAAAGTCCACATTGGGGAATACCTTTTTCACCTTTCCAAGTGTTGAAATCACTTCCTTCTCAAGTAATTGGGAAATTCTGAACAGGTTCTCTATTTCAGGATTTTTATGTGCAATCAATTTTGCAAGTGATCCCAGAATCCTTGCACGCGGGTCGTATGCCTTATAAACACGATGGCCAAAACCCATTATCCTTTTTTTGTTTTTCAACGCATTTTCATACCATAACTTTAAGTTTTCAGTGTCTGCTATCTCTTTTAACATACGGATTACTTGTTCATTCGCTCCGCCATGCAATGGGCCATTTAGTGCCGCAATGCCAGCCCCCACAGAAAAATAGATATCCGAAAGCGTAGATGCAACTACAAGGGTTGCGAAAGTGCTCGCATTCATTCCATGGTCAGCATGAAGGATCAGACATATATCCATTATACGTTCTTCCACAGGGGTCGGCCTTTTTCCTGTTATCATATAAAGAAGATTGGCCGCATGGCTCAAGCTGGGGTCGGGTTCCAATGGCAAATGACCGGAACGTAAACGGGAAATAGATGCTGTAATGGTTGCTAACTCGGCAATCAGGTGATAACAACTATCAATTCCTTCTGAGCGCGCAAATTGTTTATCAACAAACTCATATATAGGCCTTTTCTCACCCATAGGTTTTGTCTCCATAGGGATCGAGTCTTCATCCGTTGCAATGACATCGCTTATGAATTCGGCATCGTCTTTTTCACGATAAATCTGTTTTTGGCGCATAAGGTTGACACCAAGACGAAGCGCTGCCATTGGATTCAACTCTTCAACAGGAAAACTCATAAGCAATCGCTTAACCTCTATAAGTGACTGGTATTCAGAGATTTTTTTTGTAAATTTATTGAATTCTTCCTGTCTTGGCAGCCTTCCATGCAAAAGCAGATAAGCCACCTCTTCAAAAGAAGAATATGCGCAAAGATCAAATATATCATAGCCCCGGTAAATCAATAAGCCCTTTGCCCCATTGACATAACCTGTTTCACTTTCACATGCAATGGCACCTTCAAGTCCGGGACCTACCGTGCATTGAATAGGCCAATCCAATTTTTTTGTAAATTCGGGTTCCGGTTCGGAGCTTGTTTCCTTATATGCCTTCTCTTTGGCACTTAGAACCATTCCGGTAATCTTCTGTGTTGAAAGATGTAAACTTCTGCTTTTCGTTTTTAAATCCCTATTGGGCATTTTCATTCTCCTTTGTGAATCGATTCGCGAATCGGAGATTCACGAATGTTTCACTGATTATTAAGCCATTATACTCATTTATCATGCCAGTATCATAATATATTGATATGTTTATACTTATATGAATTATAGTTTTTAAATCGGAACTAAGATTTCTCTTTTCGATAATATGGATTTTTGTAAATTTGTTTTATGAAAGACTAAATTTATAAATGAAAAATCGGTTAAAAGGGATGAAAAAAAAGACAAGAAGACAACAAAAGAAACATAAAAAATTGAGTACAAATTTTGATTTAAAAATTTCATAATTAGGAACTTAAAATTCCTCTTTTCTAAGAAATCCAAAAAAGCCTGCAAGGCTATTTGAAGTCCTCCTTTTGAATGTCATATTTCTTTAAAAGCTTATGAAGCTGTCTTGTTGTTATGCCCGAGCTCTTTGCCGTTTCATTGATTCTGCCTTTATTTAATGTCAGAAGCTCCTTTAAATAATATCGTTCTATATTTTCTACGCACCTATGTCTTATTTCGGACAATGTAAGCGAACTGTCAAGCGATATTTTTGATAGAGGCGTGTCAAATGAAAACAATTCCCCTGGGAAACTCTCTGGAGTCAATACGGAAGATGTCTCCAAGATATAGGCCCGCTCTATAAGATTTTCCAGTTCACGAATGTTGCCAGGCCAGGAATAGTTTTCGAATGCCTCCAAAACTTGAGGATGGATGCCGTTAATCTTCTTTAAATGTACCTTGTTCAGTTGTTTTAGAAAGATATCTACGAGTAAAGGTATGTCTTCTATCCTTTCACGCAAAGGGGGAATCTCGATGGGAAAAACGTTTAACCGGTAAAAAAGATCCTTTCGGAATGTCCCTTCATCACTCAATTTTTTAAGATCTATATTGGATGCTGCTATAATCCTTACATCTGTCTCAATAACTGCATCACCTCCAACTCTTTGAAAAGTTCTGTCCTGGAGAACCTGTAACAGCTTGATCTGGGCGGCGCTGGTAATTGTGCCTATCTCATCCAGAAAGATCGTTCCTGAATGGGCGATTTCAAACTTTCCAATCTTCCTCTGATGCGCCCCTGTAAAGGAACCCTTTTCATGCCCGAAGAGTTCGCTTTCAAGAAGGGTATCAGGAATAGCGCCGCAATGAACGCTGATAAATTGATTGTCAAACCGGTTGCTATGGCGGTGGATGACCTTTGCGATAATCCCCTTGCCAGTTCCTGTTTCACCTGTAAGTAGCACTGTCGTTCTTGTAGGCGCTACAAGTCTTACCTTGTCAAAAACCCTTTTCATTTTAGGACAATTGGTTCTAACAACTTCAAGAGAATCCTTATGCCAGAACTTATCACGCAAATAATCCAACTCGGATTGCATCCTTATCGATTCGTAAATGCTCTCTGTAATGAATTTGACCTCCTCGGGATTTACAGGATAAGTCAAATAATTGCTAGCGCCTGCCATAACTGCATTTACCACTTCCCTGATATTTTCCTGTGAAGAAAGGATTATGATTTCAACAGTGGGGAAGGCATTCCAAAAAAGTTGAAGATTTTTTTTGTAATTGGGGTGATCGTTTCCATTTGAAATGTCTTTAAGAAACTCAATATCAATAAATATAAACTCATATCTTTTCTTTTGAGCCATTTCATAACATAATGTCCTGTCGGAAGTTTCATCGACTTTATACTCGTTCAAAAAACAGCTTTTAATTACACTGCACGCCTGCTGATTTTTTGAAGCAATTAATATATATCCCATTAGAGCCTCTCTTTTAAATAGATTTTGTCAACATCATTGATGATCAATAATAAAGATAAGGATTCATTATACAAAATTAGAAGGTTATTTAAACAGCTAATTTTTTAAACAGCAATGAAGAGGGGACTGATAAAATAACTTTACCTGACATGGCCCCAGGTTAATATCCCGAGCATGCGAACTAAACTTTGTATTAGCCTCTATATTAGCATCTCCTAAAGATATATCAGTTATATCATTGATATCCTTTTCAGGAAAGATTTCCCCTGTATCTAATGTTAAAGATTGATTGGATATTGAGCTTTTGTTTATTATAAATAGGCATCTTTCGCCATCCTCTGACGACTTCAGTAACATCAGAAGGTTCGTATTCCCGTTTGTTACTGTCTCTAATCTTGCTTCCTGATTAAAGATCCGGTATGAGGACTTTAACATATTGGTTTGCCTAATAAAATCTCTAAAGTCGAATCTATTTTTCTCCCAGTCTTCAGGTTTGGTAGATTTTACATTTAACCTTTTATGGAATCCAAATTCAAAACCCATAGTGGTCATTACGCCTTTGGTGATCAATGCAGAGATTAAATAACGCTTTTTTATGGCCTCTATATCGTCATTTAACTCATCAGCCAGTCTTTTTGTATCATGGGATTCCGGAAAACTTACGGAAGGTACAAAAGGCTGTGTTTGCCTATGTTGATCCAAAAACCAGGGGGCCTCAAAATCCCACCACTTGAAACTGTTATATATATAGTCAAAGCCTGAATTGGCAACATCAAGGGTTTGTTCTACGGTGCAGCCAAGGGTTTCGGCAAAAAATATGGCATGAGGAGAGACATCCTTTATTTTTTGGATAATAAAACGCCATAGATCTGGCGGAACCTGATATGCCGCATCACAGCGGAATCCATTAAACCCAAGCTCTATATAGTGTTTTGAAACGGAAAGCCAATATGACCATAGGGCTTCGCGGTCTCTGGAATTCAGATTGTCCACCTCAGCCAGATCCTTCCAGTAAACCATTTTGCCGTTATCCATAGCGCCTGGGTGCAAGATATGACCATCTTCATCCCTCTTATACCAATCAGGGTGGATATGCAAAAGCCTGGACTGCTTGGATGTATGATTTATGACCAGATCCGCCATAACTCCGAGTCCGAGTTTATTTGTCTCTTCTATCAGTCGCATAAGCCGGCCTTTAGGATTTGAATGGTTGTTATCGGGAAAAAATAAGGGATTGAATCCGAAATGATCTTTAATGGCATAAATGCTTCCAGAGCTTCCTGTTGGATGGAACGGATTGATATATATCCAGTTGAAACCCATCTCTTTTGCCCTTATTATATGAGACATCCAATTATCAACATGCCCTGCTAACAAAGGAAATAGGTTATAAATTCTAGGCCCTTCTTCATAATGCTTTATCTGAATTGACACGCTTTATCTCCTTGTCTGAATGGATTTTTCATTGTATGATAAAGATCGAATTCTTCGAATATATTTTTTCGCCATTAGACATATACCAGATATTATATCCGAGGTAAAGAGTGAAATGACCACAAATAATCGAACGCCAATAGAACCTTTCGTAGTGAGAGATTGCACATTGGTGCCCATTTCTACCGGAAAGCGCGCTCAAAATTTGAGAGAATTGAGGGATCACCTTGTAACCATTCATCCGGGAAGCATATATTATCATTTTTGGGGTGGATTGCTTCGGCCCAGATTTGGTGATCCGGAATATAACAATGATTTTGCCTCATGGATGCGGCATGGGCTTCATGATTCTGTGCTTGCCGAACGTGTTGGCATTATAGATCCAACCGATTTTAAGGATATCGAGGAATTGCGGCGCGAATTGATCGATGTTATTGAAGAAAGACTGGATGAGACGGAATTTGTCCCCTGGGCCAAGACAGACCAGCAATTCCATTTTATACGGTCACAAATTGTGGTGTTTGACACACATAAGAGGATAAAATATCCAGGCGATCTTGCAACAGCAATACCTAACATGACAGTCGGGAGCATCTTTTATCATTTCATTGATGCCATGCGCAGGAGCCCTGAAGCGGTAAACGATTTTAGCTCATGGCTAAAGGGGTTTCAAGGGGGCTATAAAAAGCTTATAGACCGGCTTGCGACTATCGATCCTTATTTTATATCATTAACCGAATTGAGAGAACAACTTTCCCTGCTTTTCAAAGAGTATTTCGAAGGAGAATAAAATGTATCAAGGCATACTTGAACAATACGCAAACGTAGCCGGTGAGGATGTTATCGATCACCTCCGTCAAGTAGCAGAGTCTTTAAAAGGCATGAAGGTTGTGCATATAAATTCAACGCGTGACGGAGGGGGCGTGGCTGAGATACTTAACCGCCTCGTGCCACTTATGCAGGAGCTAAACATAGATGCGTCCTGGCAGGTTATCCTGGGAAATGCCGATTTTTTTCAATGTACAAAGGGATTCCACAATGCGCTCCAGGGCAGGGATGTAGGGATAACGGATTCCCAAATAAGAGTATATGAGGAAACGAATGCCACAAATGCAGAAATCCTTAAGGCTCAACTGGAAGAAGCGGATGTGGTTTTTGTTCATGACCCTCAACCTGTTGCCATGATAAAGCATTTTCCAAAACGAAAGGGGAAATGGATCTGGCGATGTCACATCGATCTGAGCAAGCCATACCGTCCTATCTGGAAATATATCAGGGATTTTGTAACCGGCTATGACGCAAGCATCTTCTCTTTATCTGAATTCGCTCAGGCGCTCCCCCATCCTGTTTATCTTATACCGCCAAGCATAGACCCATTGAGTGAAAAGAATATTGAGCTTGACTATGAAGAAATAAATAGCGTGTATGAACGTTTTAACCTTGATCCGGAAAGACCTGTACTCCTCCAGGTATCCCGTTTCGACCGTTTCAAAGACCCTCTGGGCGTAATACATGCCTATAAACTGGCAAAGGCATTCATGCCCTTTCAACTCGTAATGGCAGGAGGAAGCGCAACAGACGATCCTGAAGGAGATTCGGTTCTGGAAGAGGTCCGCAAGGCATCTTCGGACGATCCTGACATCCATATCCTCCTTTTACCTTCAGATGCCCACAGAACCATCAATGCCCTGCAAAGGGCATCCGATCTCATACTTCAGAAATCGATAAAAGAGGGATTCGGGCTTACTGTCACAGAGGCCATGTGGAAGGCAAAACCGGTGATCGGGGGAGATGTAGGGGGCATAAAGTTACAGATATTTGATCATAACACAGGATTTCTTGTGCACACCCCTGAGGGCGCAGCCCTAAGGATACGCTATCTTTTCCATCACAGGGATAAAATGCAAGAAATGGGTATGAAGGCAAAGCAGTTCGTAAAGGAGAATTTTCTCCTTACCCGTCACCTTCGTGAATACCTTACCCTGATAGTAGCGCTGATCAACAATGTGGACGAAAGAATAGAACTTTCATGACCAGTGATAATCCTGGGCCATCCCATGTTTTTAAAGACAGAAATTTTTGGCAAAATGTCCGCCTTGTAAGGCATAAATTATTGGCCATTGATTATGACGGCACACTTGCCCCTTTTTGTATAGACAGGATGACGGCATTCCCCCTGCCTGGCATCATGGATACTCTGTTGAATATACGCGACACAAAACATACCAGCATAGCTATTATTTCAGGCCGGCCTGTGAATGAGATATTGTTTCTGATGGGAGAAATAAATGTTGATATAGTTGGCAGTCACGGAGCGGAGATCCGCCGTCATGACGGAACAATATGGACATTTCATCCCGGTTCTAAACAGAAAAATATGCTGAAACAATCGGAAGAGCAGGCATTGTCTATTTTAAGTGAATTTCATGAAGCGCGGATAGAAAGAAAGCTCAACAGCATAGCTGTTCACACCCGTGGTATGAAACCGGACCGGGCAGAATTTGTTGAAAAGCAGATATTCTCAGTCTGGGTGAGGAATTTACAGGAGGATGGAATGGAGTGCAGGAGGTTTAATGGCGGTATAGAATTGAGATGCAAAGGGATAAACAAGGGCACAGGTATATCAAATCTTTTAAGAGATCAGTCTCCTGATTTATTTTGCGTATATATAGGCGATGATGACACGGACGAAGACGCCTTTAAAGTCATTGAAGGTCGCTGCGGCACTGGTATAAAGGTTGGATTGCCAACAAGTAAGACCTTGGCTTCAAGGTGTCTGCAGGATGTCCAGGAAGTATCCCGTTTCCTTATTGAGTGGTGCAATGTCACAATCAATGATAGATAGAGAAGGATCTGAAACAAGACGGCTGGTTGTTGTTTCAAACCGTCTTCCGATCATTTTGAAAAGAAGCGACAAGGGTGAGTGGACGATAAAACGAGGCTCAGGCGGATTAGTCACTGCTCTTGCTCCGGTCCTTATGAACAGGGGCGGTTTGTGGATAGGATGGATCGGCACGGTTGGAAAAGCAGACATTTCAAGGCAAATGGATGCAGGAACCGTTGAGACAGGATATACACTTAAACCGGTCAAATTGACGCAGACTGACATCGATGACTATTATTATGGCTTTTCCAATGAAATCATTTGGCCGCTTTTCCATGATCTTATTTCATTGTGCGAGTTTAAGCCCAAATTCTGGACTGCATATAAACGAGTCAACCAGAAATTTGCCGCAGTTATATCAAGAAATACTATAGTGGAAGATTTTGTATGGGTACATGATTATCATCTCATGCTCGTCGCAAGATATTTAAGAGATTCGGGAATAAGGCGTAAGATCGGTTTTTTTCTCCACATACCCTTTCCTCAACTGGATATTTTTTTAAAACTCCCCTGGCGTTTCGAGATACTAAGGGGGCTTTTGGATTATGATTTGATAGGATTTCAGACAGTGCGTGATAAACGCAATTTTATCCAGTGCGTTAGGGCCCTTATCAGGGGAATACGAGTCGAAGGCGCAGGCCAGGTTTCAAGAATTAATTTGCCCGAAAGAGAGATCAGGGTGGGCAATTTCCCTATAAGCATAGATTATAATGCATTTGCTGAACAAGCGGCAAGCAAAGAAGTGGCGGATGAGGCATGGTTCATTCACGAAAATTTGCCAAAAAGGCAGATAATATTAGGGATAGACCGGCTGGACTATACCAAGGGGATACCTCTCAGGCTTAATGCATTCAGAAATGCGCTGGAGCGCTATCCTGACCTGCGTGGCAAAGTCACGCTTGTTCAGGTGGTAGTGCCAAGCAGGAAGGATATTGATGAGTATAATGATCTAAAAATGGAGATAGAGCGCCTTATAGGAGAGATCAACGGTCAGTTTACCTTGTCAGGATGGATGCCTATAATTTACCTTTTTAGAAGCCTTAGAAAGATAGAACTCCTTGCCTATTACAGGACTGCAGAGATAGCATTGATAACCCCTTTAAAGGATGGGATGAACCTGGTGGCAAAGGAATTCTGTGCGTGCAGCCTGGAGGAAAACAGCGTCCTTATAATGAGTGAATTTGCTGGCGCAGCTGCCCAAATGCAGCGGGGGGCTTTGCTTGTAAACCCTTATGACACGGAAGGTGTGGCCGATGCGATTTACAGGGCATTTAAAATGGGCAAGGAGGAGCGTAAATCCCGCATGAAAAGGCTTAGAAGAACAGTCCAAAGATATAACATCTTCTGGTGGGTGAATTCCTTTCTGAATGCTGCTATCACAAAGAGTCTGGACTCATTCCCAGCCCTGGATTACTATATGCCGCAAATGAAACTCTTTGATGATTTAGAGCATATTGGTTAATTTTCTTTGGATCGCCATTGTTCAAATATCGAATAGACGACCGGGATCAAGACAAGGGTGATCAAAGTCGCGCTTGTGAGTCCTCCGATAACAGTCCTTGCCAATGGCGCCTGTGTCTCGCCGCCCTCCCCTATTCCAACAGCCAGAGGCACAAGCCCAAGGATAGTGGTCATTGCCGTCATCAGCACTGGGCGAAGCCTGTGGTTACATGCATTTTCAATCGCCTCACGAAGGGGCATTTTGTCACGGCGGCGAAGCAGGTTTGTGTGGTCAACGAGAAGGATTGCATTATTCACAACAATACCCCCAAGCATGACGCACCCTATAAACGCCTGTACATTAAAGGTTGTATTGGTAATAAAAAGGATCAATATAACGCCTATTATGGCAATAGGCACGGAAAACATCACCACAAAAGGGTCGCGCAAAGATTCAAACTGACAGGCCATGACCATATAAACCAGCAAGATAGCCAGAAGCAGGCTCAGCAGCAATTCCCTGAATGACTTTTGCTGCTCTTCATAATCCCCGCCGAATGAGATGCTGAAATCCTTTGGAACAGGAATAGATTGTAGTTTCTGACGGGTCTCGCTCAAGATAGACCCTGTATCCCTCCCGCTTATATTTGCCGAGACGGTGACGGTTCGCTCCTGGTTTTTTCGTTCTATGCGCACAGGGCCTTTTTCAGGCTGCAAATGCACCACATTACGAAGAACCACAGGTTGCCCCCTGGAATTGATCAGAGTCACATCAAGAAGCTCCTTATATTCAATACGTTCCGCATCCTTTATCTTGACCCGTATGGGATATTCCTCCCCGCCTTCTCTAAAATTTCCAGCTTGAGTTCCTGTAAGTATTGTCTGAAGAGTATTTGCAATCTGACTGAGGCTAAGATGCATATCAGCGGCCTTTTGCCGGTCAACTATGATCATCTCCTCAGGCACCCCGGCCTCAAGACTGATCCGCACATCGGTTATCCCTTCAACCTTTTCCACAAGGTCTGCTATCCTCTGCGCAAGCGTTTGGGCGACAATCAAGTCATGCCCGCGTATTTCTATCTGCACCTTTTCACCTTCCGAAGTCCCCATGCGCAGGATAAAAAGCCCCTGCCCTTCTCTTGTACGGATCTTCATGCCAGGGATACCTTTAAGTTCTTTGCGAAGATCAGCGGCAATATCTTCGCTTGAGCGCAAACGTTCCGCCTGGGATTTCAGTATGACCCTGATCTCGCCTGTGTGTGATCCGCCGCTTCTCCATCCCCCGCCGATCCTTGTAGAGATATTTTTCGCCTCGGGCACTGCTTCCCTGACAATTTCCTCGATCTTTTTAAACTTCTCGTCAAGCACCTCAAGCCTCGATCCGATCTCCATTTCTCCATCTATCCTTACCTCTCCTTCATCTGCTGAAGGCATAAACTCAACCCCAATAAGGGGTATAAGCGCAAGACTCCCTATCAATAGAAAAAGGGTTGCCGCCACAATGGTCTTTTTATGGTTCAGTGAAAATTTAAGGATACGGCGGTATTCTGTTTCAATACCATGGATCAAGCGTTTGCCTATCCCCAATAAGCGGGTGATATAAGACTTTCTTTCAGAGACAGCCGAATTTTCGAGGTGGAGCATCCTGGCGGAAAGCATCGGCACAATGGTAAGGGCAACGGCGAGGGAGCACAGGAGTGAAAAACCCACTACATAAGCCATCTGTTTGTACATGACCCCGGACATCCCCCGCATAAAGATTGTCGGCAAAAATACGACAAGGGTGGTCAAGGTGCTGGCTATGATCGCTGCTGTGACCTCCTCGCTCCCCTCGACCGATGCATTATAAAGAGGCGCCCCTGTCTCCCTCAGACGATAGATATTCTCAAGCACAACAATGGCATTGTCCACCAGCATGCCTACGCCGAGGGCCAGCCCTCCGAGGGTCATGAGGTTCAATGTAAATCCGCCGAAATATATCAATGCGAATGTCGCAATAATAGAGACAGGAATGGCAGCGCCTATGACTGCCGTGCTTCTGATGTTTCCCAGAAAAAAGAGCAGCACAAGTATTGCAAGAAGGCCCCCGTATATGGCGGCAAAACCTACATTCTTTACAGAACGTCTTATATACTCGGATGTGTCTATTATAGGGGTGATATTGATCTGGGGAATCTCCTGATTGATCTTTTCAAGTTCCTTCAAAACAGCCTTTGCAACGGATACCGTGTTTTTTCCGGACTGTTTAAAAATGCCAAGGTTAATGCCGGGTATGCCATTTATACGGACTATCCTTGTCACTTTTTCCCATGAGTCATCCACTTCAGCTAAATCCCTGAGCTTTACAACAGCGCCTTCACGAACCGAAATCACGGTATCTCTCAATTCGTCAAGGCTGGTGAATTCCCCAGGTGTACGCACGAGCACCTGTAAATTTCCACGTTCAAGTATCCCGGCGGGCACATTTATGTTTTCCACCCTGATACGGTCCAATATCTGATCAAGTGACAGGCCCATTGACTTGATTCTGTCCAGATTTAGATTTACGTGGATTTCCCTGTTAAGCCCCCCAAATATATCAAGGGAGGCAACCCCTGGGATACGTTCAATACGGTATTTGACCTGATTGTCTATAATCTTACGCATCTGTATCGGGTCAAGATTGCTGGATGCCCCCAAAATCAAAACAGGGAAACCGGCAAGATCGAATTTGCGCAAACTTGGACGTTCCGCTTCATCAGGCAGGCGTGGTATTACCCTGTCAAGGCGATCCCTTATATCGTTTGCAGCGACATCCAGATCCGTGCCCCATGTAAATGTCACACGGACATTGCTTGACCCCTCTGAAGATGACGATGTAACCTCCTCAACGCCAGGCACGGCGCTCATGGCCTCCTCAATGGGCCTGGTAATCAGCTCCTCGATCTCTTCAGGGCTGGCGTTTTCGTATGATGTGCTTATGCTCAGTGTAGGATATGTTATATCAGGCATTAAATCGATAGGTATGCGGCTCAAGGCCACAGCGCCTAAAAGGATAATGATCAGGGTTATCATGATCGTAAAGATAGGCCGGTCTATGGAAAACCTGGACAGCTTCATATATTTTTAGGGAGTATGATCGCCGAGTCGTCCTCGAGCAGATGATTGCCAAGAGTAACTACCAATCCGGATATTGAAGGATCAAGTATCTCCGCAAAATCGCTATTTATTATACCTAAGGTTAAAGGGATAAAACTTACTTTAAGATGACCTTCGTCCACTAAAAAGACGCCCTGCTGATTCTCGCGTTTTACAATGGCCGCTGTAGGTATGACCGTTGCCCCTTCATGTCTGCCGAATTCAATATGCACCCGCGCAAACATCCCTGGCTTGAGTAGCCAGTCCGGATTTGGGATATCGATCTCAACCCTCGCCTGAAGAGACTCCATCTTTAAAACAGGCGCCTTGCGAACTATCCTTCCCGCAAAGGTCTTATCAGGGTATGCATCGGTGACAATGCGAGCCTCCTGTCCTACAAGCACTTTTGGATAATCCTTTTCAATGACATATACTACGGCATATAAAGAATTTATATCCAGAATGGAGACTATAGGAGAATGAGCAGTAAGCATGGAGCCCTCGTCAACAAAACGCTCGCCCACAATCCTTGATTCATAGCCATCATCCCACGAGGCCAATATTTTAGTGTAAGAAAGCCTCACCTGTGCCGCCTTTAAAGCCGCCTCCTTCTCAGCCACCTGGGCCACCGCAACCTTTTGTTTCGCATTTTTTGACTCAAATTGGGATTGAACTGCGTCAAGCTCTGACTCGGATGCGATCTTTTTCTCATAAAGGGCCTGAATCCTTTTAAATTCGCGTTGAGCTATCGCCAGTGCGCTTTCTTCAGCTTCAAGATTCGCATTGGCTACCATCAGATCTGCCCTGGCCTGTTCGGCCTGCTGCACATATTCATCATCATCAAGAAGTGCAATAAGTTGATTACGCCTGATCACGTCACCGATATTAACCATAAGCCTTTTGACCTGTCCACCTATCTTAGGTGCGGCTACGAATTGTGCCTTTGGGATTAGGGTGCCTGTAAAGATTTGAATATCCCTTATCTGGGCATTTTGTACAGGAGAAACCTCTACTGAAACAGGAACAGGCCCTCTATTTTGAGCAATCCCCTTATTTCCTGAGATGATATCTTTATAAACCCTCCAAACGATAGCTGCTATAAGGATTATTATGACAAAACCAAGTATATTTTTCTTATTTTTCAATCTATATCCTTTCCCTTAAGTGAAATACACTCTCATTTTACACAGATTCACAAGCCTTCTTTGAAAAGCCGTTTCTCCTATTTTATCTCGATTTTTTTTTAATTGTTCACCATCGTGGAATGTATAATTCATCTAAAAATTTTACAGAATCGAGTTGATCAAATTTTCTTGAGACTACTTGCCTAAGGTGATCGAGGGCATGTTTTTCTGATCCATTTTTAAGATTATACCATTATATCTTCTGTCGCTTTGTTTTTGAACCTTTAAATCATATATACATAATTGTATTGTTGTTACTATTTTTATTTACACTTTTTATCATGTTTTTTATTAATTTTTCTTCGTTTTTAAATTTTCTTTTTTGCCATTTACCTTTA
>JAFGSM010000006.1 GCA_016934595.1 bacterium
ATAGTTTTAAGAACCCTGTTGCATTTTAGACTGTCTGTAAAATCGAATACTATCTAAAGATACAAAATGAGTTTCCAAATTTCTGATTAATAGAAAGTTTATGTCGGACGTACAAGATATCATTAAACTCATACTGTATGGGCAATGACTTTTTATGGCGAAACTGTTGCCTCGCCTGCTTTAAAAATAGCAAATTTGACCAAAGGTGGTGAGATTAATTCATTGATAACAACCGAACCTAAAACACCATTAACCATCACCTCGCCAAAACCCTGAAAGGCAGGGATTTCGCTTGCAAGCAGGATCAATCCCAGAGTGACCCCTGCCTTGGGCAAAAGACCAAACCCCAGATATTTTTTTACCTGTGGAGGAGCCCCGGATATAGATGCGCCCAGCCTCGAGCCAACGAGTTTTCCGCTAAATCTGCCTATTATGATCAATAATGACAATGTCCAGGCCACCCTCATGATTGCCAAATTGAGATGTGCCCCGGCCAGTGTAAAAAATGCCGCAAAGATCAAATCCTCAATATCGTCAATTACCAGAAACATATCCTTGTTGTAACTCATCCGGTTCACAATAACGAATCCCATCGCAATATTTACCAATAGAGGGGAAAGCCTGAGTAGCTTGGCCACGCCTGCAGAGAGCATGATCATTCCGAAAACGATAGCCAGCAATGCCTGTTTGTTAGGCGCAAAACGGCTCATTCCCATCAATGCCACGGCAAAAATCGCCCCTATGACAACCGAACCTATGATCTCGAACAAAGGTGTAATCATAAGTTGGTAGACTGAAAAGCTCTCTATCCCCATAATAAAGGCATTCGCAATGCTCAAAGCAATCGCAGTGCCTATAATGGCATAGGCATCATCCAGGGTCACCACCCCCATCAATATGGTGGTGAGGGGGCCTCTCGATTTATATTCACGTATGATGGCTATGGTGGCTGCCGGCGCCGTAGCCAATGATACCGCACCGAGGATGATCGCCATAGGGAGATAGGTCTGGCTGAAGATAATATCTTCTATATTGAGTCTGACAATCAAAGGGCCGATAAACAATATGATAAATGTGACAAAAATCCAGGCGCCCAGCGCTTCGAAAAACGAAATCCAGGCGATATCCTTCCTTACCCTGCGCAAAGAATCGATGCTCATACTTCCGCCGACCAGATATGCAATAATGCCCAGGGTGATATCTGTAATGATATTCAACCCGCCATGTATTACTTCCTGGGAAATGATATTCAGGAAAGAGACGCCCAATAGCATGCCTATAAATATGTAACCGCTGATTCTGGGAAACTTCACCTTTTTGGCAGCCATACCTCCGAGATAACCAATGATGATAAGTATACCTACAGCCAAAACAGGATTTATTTCAAAGTTTGTATGCATGGATTCTAATCCCCAATAATACCCTTTTCATGAAACAACGCGACCAGTATGTCGAAAACCCCGATCATACCAACGAGTATATTTTTTCGATCTATCACAGGGAGCCTGTCAATAGAATGGATTTTCATCAGATTGTAGGCCTTTTCTAAGGAATCCTCCTCGGAGACAGTCATGATATGGGTTTCCATAATATCATCCACCAGGATTAAGGTGGCCATCTCCGGGTTGATCTCCAGCTCGAAAATATCCACTTCTTCCCTCTCCAAAAAGGGGATGGCCTTTATCAGGCTGGATTCATAAGGTTGAAAGACATCTATGAGATTATGAAAGGCGACCGTTCCGATTAACCTGTTATCATCCTCCACTACCGGGACCAGGGGGAATGTATGAAAGTCCTTTAATCTGCTTATCAATTCCCTTAACATGGTTGAACGTCTGACCGTGATCAGGTCTTTTTTCATTATGTCCCTTACTAACATAACTGATCTCCTCGCATTATCCCTTATCATGCTTAAAGTTTTTGAAGAAGAAAGGAAGTCAATGATCTACCGAACTATTATTGTGGATTGAATAACATAAGTCAAACGCCTCAGTAAAGAGGTCATAAATCCGCCAGAATCGTTCCGTGCGTGACTCATTAGTCGTCATATTGATTTTATACTTAGGAAAGAGTTATACTTGTTTCGGAATATACAAGATCGATAACCGCGGTCTGCCTGAAATATTAAAGTATTGCCGATAATAAAATTAACAAACTCTTTGAAACAATCTTTAAATCAGGTTGCCATTGAACTATTAGATCGGCATCCAATTTATAAATTTTTTATGCATAAGATGGAAATCCTCAATTATGTTGTGGAATAAGGCCATATAAAGAAAAGAAGTGGTCCATGTCCACAATCTATTAAGCATTTATAACATGAGGTGAGTCATGGATGTTAGGCCAATCAAAAAGCTGAAATTATACGGATTTAATAACCTTACCAAGTCATTGAGCTTTAATATCTATGATATCTGTTATGCTATGAATACTGAGGAGCAAAAGAGTTATCTCCGGTATATTGACGATAAATACAACTCAAACCGTCTGACCGATATTTTAACGCGAGTAGCGGAGATTATCGGCGCAAACATCATCAACATCGCCAGCCAGGACTATGAACCGCGCGGAGCAAGCGTAGCGGTATTGATTGCTGAGCAAAGGATCGTAGATGAGGAAAAAAATCATATAAGGAGCGAGGCTGCTCTCGCTCATATGGATAAAAGCCATTTGAGTGTTCATACGTATCCGGAAAGCCACCCTGAAAACGGCATCGCCTCTTTCAGGGTAGATATCGACGCCTCGACCTGCGGGAAGATATCCCCCCTTAATGCCTTAAATTTTCTGATCAACAGCTTTGAATCGGATATTATTTTGATGGATTACAGGGTCAGAGGATTTACCCGTGAAACACATGGAAGAAAGGTATTTCTTGATCACAAGATAAACTCGATTCAAAACTTCATCAATGAAGACCTCCTTGAAAACTATCATGCGGTGGATGTCAATATCTATCAGGAAAACATTTTTCATACCAAATTAATCTTAAAGGAATTCGATCTTGATAATTATCTCTTTGACAGATCAAAAAAAGACCTGCCGCCAAGGGAAAAGAAAAAGCTAAAAAAGCTTCTAAAAAAAGAGATGAATGAGATCTTTTACGGCAGAAACATCCCTGAGGTTCCAAAAGAATTTTAGGAAGGGGATTCCTCTTAGACATCCTTCGCTCTATTTTTTCTTGAATTATAAAGCGTCCCTCTTCGATATCTTTTAAACCACGTTTAATCTTCTCACGTACATAAAAAGGTGATTAGAATAATATCCTTCCCGGGTTTTCTAAGTTCTCTCTGAGCCGACTTTTTCCATTCAATGCTATATAAGGCCATCTTTCTTCAATTCAGCAATTAATTGATCATGCGAAATTGTTGATTCTTCACGTCGTTCTGCCATAATGGCAAGATCTTCGATATCTTCTATAAGCTCCTAGGAGGCTGTCCGACAACTATAAATTCAATAAAAAAATACAGGTTATACTGTGATTTAAAGATCAATATTGTAATATACGATCGA
>JAFGSM010000057.1 GCA_016934595.1 bacterium
CAGTAAATAATATTCGATTTCACAGATAGTCTAAAATGCGATAGAGAGCCCATAAATCTATACCAATTATCGAGTTTCCAAATTTCTAAAATAGACTTTTTACGAGGCCATCAAGCTTCGGTTGACAAAAAAGGATATTTATTATATTTATGCTACAGATTTTTTTCATTCTTTGTAGTGACACTACTTTTGCACTTTTCGTGTAACGCAATGAAAACATTGACAGAAAATATTGTTTTGTTTGTGTCGAAATCTTATTGAAAAATAAGACCTATTTTAAAAAGTTCAAAAGTAGAGGCAGTGACAGATGTTGACAATAACTTTTCTCGGGGTTTTCATAAAAATTAAAGGATGAACAGTTATGCCGGGTGATGTAAAAAAGAAACGCCCAGTTCAGTGTCAGGAGTGCAATGATTCCGGCTGGATTATTGAGGAGAAAGATGGATTTGAGGCAGTAAAAAGATGTGACTGCTTTCAGGCAAGGCGTAAAAAGAAGCTTCTTGCTGATGCAAGGATACCCCACCGTTACAGGCATTGCACATTAGAGAATTTTGATACTAATTTAGGCGGAAAAGAGATGAGCCTTAACCTGAGAAAAAATCAGGTCAGCCTTGCAATGGCAAGGGAAATGTCGGAGGATTTTGTCCGAAAATATCCAAAGGAAGAAAAGGGGCTTTTCTTTATGGGAAACTGCGGGGTAGGCAAGACACACCTGGCTGTTGCAATTATTCAGGACTTGATAAGAAAGAAGGGGGTGCCATGTGTGTTTTATGATTTTCGTGACCTTCTGTCAGAGATCAAGGCAACATATTCTTCAAATTCCCCGATAAGCGAAAATACGGTGCTTATGCCGGTGCTTGAGAAAGAGATACTCGTATTGGATGAGCTGGGCGCCCAGAAGGTAACAGAGTGGATGAGAGACACACTGACCTATATAATCAATCAGAGGTATAATGAAAAGCGCAAGACCATCATTACATCCAATTGGCTTGATGAGGCTGAGGATGAAGATGACACGCTTACAGGGAGGATAGGATACCGCCTGCGTTCCCGTCTATTTGAGATGTGCAGGGTTTGGGAGATCGTGGGGGAGGATTATCGCAGAAGGGAATAAAAACAATGATGGCCTTAGGTATAGAGACAGCCACATCTATGGGGAGCATGGCGCTTGTTGATGATGGCGCTGGGGTGCTTGCAGAAAATAGCCTGAACAGCAAGGCATCGCATTCTGAACGGCTCCTTCCATCAATAGACAGACTTTTTAAGGAGACAGGAAAAAGGCTTGATGATTGTGCGGTTGTATGTGTTTCAAGAGGCCCTGGATCTTTTACGGGTTTGAGGATAGGACTTGCAACAGCAAAGGGCCTTGCCTATGCCATTTCAAAGCCTATTGTTGGGGTTTCAACACTCGAGATCCTGGCAAGGGGACTGCCGTTTTTATCAATCCCTGTTTGTACGGTTATAGATGCGAGGAAAAAGGAGCTTTTTGCCTGCATCTATGAATGGCATGGTTTAGAGTTTGAAAGCCTGACAAGGGAGATGGTTATAAAGCCTGATGCGCTGATAAGAATGATAGAAAGGCCGACGCTCTTTGCCGGGGACGGTCTTGTAAACTATGGGGATTTTATTGCGCGGGAACTCAAGGGACTGGCTATATTTGCATCGAGGCCATTTTACTTTCCCAGGGCGTCCGTACTGGCCGGAATAGGGCTTAAGAGGTTTGCCGAGGACAAGTTCTCAGAGCCTGATGATGTTGTGCCTGTATATATAAGAGATTCCGAGGCAGAGGTTAACTGGCGTAAAAGGCCTGATGCCACAGGCAATAACCGGTAGGGGCGTCTTCAGGCGGTTCTGGCCTCCGGCCTTCGCCGGAGCGGCCGTTTTGGTGACTTATTGCGTAACCGTTCAGCTTTACCATTACCTTTTTACCAGACCATCAATCCTGGGAATAAGATCCAGGATATCGCCATTCTCAGGGCATTCTATCAGGATAGCCCCTTTCTCTCTCTTGAACCAGGTGATCTGTCTCTTTGCATATCTTCTTGTATCCCTTTTCATGAGTCTCTTTGCCTCTGCGAGCGGGATTTTCCCTTGAAGATATTCGCAGATGTGAACATAGCCCAAGCTTTGCATGCCTGGATGATTTGTTGTGTATCCTTTCTGAATAAGCGACTCGGTTTCCTGTATCAATCCTTCTTTAAACATCTTGTCCACCCTCTCTTCTATCATGTTGTACAGGGTTTGTCTTGGGCGGTTAATAAATAGAAAAACCGTATGGTATTTAAAACCGTTTTGGCCGTTTTTATGGTATTCAGAAAGCCTCCTTCCTGTTGCGATGAAGACCTCCATGGCCCTCAATATCCTCTGTCTGTCATTTGGATGCAGTCTTTGGGCAGAAGGGGGGTCGATTTTCAAGAGTTCATTGTGTAGGGCATTTATACCTTTTTCCTCCACCTGCTTTAGAAGACCGGCCTTGATTATGGGATCACATGGTGGAGATGGCGTGAGTCCGCTGGTGGCAGCCCGTATATAAAGGCCGGTGCCGCCGGCAATGATCGGGATACGTCCTTGTTTTAATATCCTTTCAATGATTGCACCGGCTTCCCTTCCGTATTCTCCCGCACTGTAGGATTTATCAGGATCGATAATGCCGATCATGTGATGGGAAACTATTGCCTGATCCTCCATAGTTGGTTTCCCTGTTCCGATATCCATATATCTGTATATCTGCCTTGAATCTGCGCTTATAATCCCGGTATCCCATTTTTGCGCCATTTTCATGGCCAGCCTGGATTTGCCTGCCGAGGTCGGTCCGGCGATAATCAGGACAGGAACAGGTTCGGACAATTCTATCTCCTAAAGTTCTTTTCTATATCCTTTATGGTAAGACGAAACAGAGTGGGGCGGCCATGCGGGCAGGAATAGGGATCTTCTGAAGCAAGAAGGTCGCTTATCAACTGGTTTATCTCCTGCTGCTTTAGCGGCTGATTTGCCTTGACAGAAAGGTGACAGGCGATCGTTGCGGCCAGGGGATCAATGATCAGGTCTCTCCCTTTAAAAGAGCCATTTTCCATAAGTTCCTGAATAACTGCCTGCAATACAGGAGCAGGGTCTGTATTTAAAAAAACAGGCACAGACCGGAGTTTGTATGTCCTTAAGCCAAAAGGCTCTATAGAGAATCCCAGTTCTTTTAAAAGAGGCGCCGCCTGGCCCATGAGGGCATCCTCTTCAGGGCTTACATTTATAAGCGGATGGCTGATAAGTGTTTGAGCAGGGGTGTTCCCTGAAAGGAAGGCGGATTTTACCTTTTCATAGTTGATCCTTTCGTGAGCGGCATGCTGGTCGATGATAATTAGACCTTCCCTGGCCTCATAGACGATATAGGTGTTATCCAGCTGAATGCATGGACCGCACGGTAAAAGCCCGTCTTGCGTTTTGTAAGATGTCTTTTCCGGATAGGCCGGCTCAGGTTTTTCCGGGGCGGGCTGGCTTTCAATTGTACTGTAAAAATCCGAGCTTTTTTCCCTTATCAGGGTTGTTTGACAAGGGCGCTGTGGTATATGGGATGGCCTTTCCCTGGCAAAGGCTGGCAATTTTTCTTTCTCTATAGCAGGGATGGACGAAATGCCGCCAAAAGATCCGGTCGTATTTTCAAGGAATGATACAGGGCGGGTTTGGGGGGAGGAGAGAGAAAGACTTGTAAATGTCATCGGCCGGTTCAGGCTTTTTTTAACCACAGAGTTTATAAGATTTACTATCTGCGAAGGCTCATCAAATTTTATCTCCAGTTTTGCCGGGTGGACATTGAAGTCTATCCTGCCAGGATCTATATCTATCAAAAGGCAGAAAAGGGGATGCCTTTGCATAGGAAGTCTGGGATGATAGGCGTTGTGGATCGCCTTTTGAATGACAGGGCTTTTTATGAATCGCTTGTTTACATATATATATTGACTGTTGAGATTGGAACGGCTCATTTCCATGCCTGATATAAACCCTTTTACACTTACGCCATTTTCCTCGCCTTCTATTTCGAGCATCTGATACATTTGGTCATGCCCTACGATACTGCTGAGCCTGTTTCTCAATGTCATGGCCCTTGTCAGATGAAGGAGTGTATGTCCATCGTGTGAAAGCTTGAATGATATATCAGGTCTTGGTATGGACTGGCGTATGACGGCCTGGACTATATGAGTCAACTCGGTCTGTGCAGAACGGAGGAATTTGGCGCGCGCCGGCAGGTTGGAAAACAGATTTTTTACCTCGACTATGGTTCCTCCAGGAGAACCGGCCTTTGTGACCTGCATGACTGTCCCATATTTTATGAATATCCTGGTCGCTGCATGGGCCGATTCGGTGCGCGTGGTTAGAATCATCTCAGAGACCGAGGCGATGCTTGGCAGAGCCTCACCCCTGAAGCCCAGGGTCTTTATGGAATCAAGGTCCTTTTCCGAACAAATCTTGCTGGTAGCATGCCTTTCAAGGCTAAGCAAAGCATCATCATATTCCATGCCATATCCGTTATCAGAAACCCTTATAAGCGTCTTCCCGCTTTTGCCGCATGTGATATCAATCTGGTCTGCCATTGCATCGATGGCGTTTTCTGTCAATTCTTTTACAACCGATGCAGGCCGTTCAACCACCTCGCCAGCGGCTATCATGTTGGATATATTTTCAGGGAGCACCTTTATCTTTTGAGGCATGGCATTCCTTATATTCCTCTTAATTTATGTGATCAAATATGTTTTTAGAAAAAGGGCATAGCGCCTTCTGATCAATGGCTTTTTAATTTTGATGGCCTCGTAAAAAGTAATTTTGATGATGAAAAACAAAGATTATATCGCCAAAATACATATCATAATTATAATATTAAACATATTTTTAGGGGCATTTTTGACTTTTTACGAGGCCATTAATTTTGCGCATTGTGGATTGTAACCTGTGTGAATGGTATGACCCATCCATTCGTGTTGCAGGCATCCACACAGATCCTTTGAATTGTCCTTGAAAGCCTGAAGTAGTCTTTTGCGGCTTCTCCGGAAAAATCGGCCATTATCTCAAGGTCAAGTGAAGATGCGCCTGCCTGCTTGAATTCCACATCCAGGTTGAGAAGCGTTTTTTCATATCCCTTTTTTTTCAGTTTTTCTATCAATGTATTCTTGAGTTTTTCAGGCACCTCCTGTGTACATATAGCCTGGTGTTCATAATCGATGCCGAAGGTGACATTTACACGGAAATTCGTAGAGATATTGATGGGAGCCTGGTTGAGAAAATCGATGGCAGGGTAGGTCTTTCTGCTCCCTCCACGCAGGACGAGTTCCACTATCTCTGGCGTCTGATTGACCACTTTGCCGAATGTGCCGTCAGTCAAAAGAACCCAGTCATTCTCCCTGCATGGAAACCATATCTCATCAGGGTCGTAAGGACGCGACCGCATATTTATGATATCCTTTAAGGGAAGGGTTATCCTGCCCCCCTTTAGCTCGGGATTTATGAGTTCGGTATACAGGTTTATGCTTTTCACCTTCCAGGGGATGCCGTTATAGACAAGACGCTCGTTTTCCTTTACAGGGCCGACATTTAATAGGAGCTTTCCCTGTTCCCAGAACATAGGGATCGCCTGTCTTGCAGCCCATATTACGCCCAAAAGAAAGATAAGGATAAGGCCGAGGAGGACCCAATCCCCTGAGACATAAAGTATCAACAACGAGGCGCCCATGGCGCCTATAAAGGAGAAGATATTATATGCCACGTTTGTCAACCGGTTGAAAAGCGACCTGTCGCCCGACATCTTTAATATTCCGATATTGAATAGATGCAGGTGGAGATAGCGGAGGATGACCCAAACAAAGAAAAATGCAATTAGGGCAAGCAGGAGATTTTTGCCTCTGCTTTTAAAAAATATCCTGAATAATTTTTGCGCGGATTCGACAAAAGAAGTCTTCCCCTGAAGTTTTTCAGAGAGCTTGTATTCAGCGACCGCAAGTTGGTTTGATAACTGTTTGTTCTGACTGGACCAGCGTATTTCGAGATTTTTCAGGTAATCATTTAATTCCTGATCATCGGTCTCCCCGATCAGATTTTTTATGTTTTGAATACCCCTTTCTATAACAGGGATACGTTTTTTGATATATGAGATCTCGCTCCTCAGCCTCTCTAACTCCCTGGGATGGGCCGTGATGTTTCTTATCTCCTGCATTATGGGTCCCAGGAGTTCCTGGACCTCCTCCTGCCAGTCAAAGCTTTTCTTTGGTTGTACTGTTACATCTTCAAGAGCAACACCTGTTGAGATCTCTTCAAAATTCCTGCGCATCTCATCAAGCTTGGAATTCATATCACTGATCTCCTGGGCGATCTTTACCTTTTGCCCTTCAGTCTTTGCCTCATGAAATTCCTTTTCTTTTCTTTTTATCTGAATCTCGAGGCCATCCATAGATTGCACAAGGGCTTTCAGTGTAATCAACGTGGCCTGTTCCAATAAAGCGGCCTTGCGTGTAACAGATATGTCTATTTCATTTACTGCGTTTGCGGCAAAAACAGGCCAGTGGATTGCGCATAGTGATATTGAAGATATCAAAATGATCGTGAATATGATGATAATGATGGATATGTTATTTTTTTCTTTATTTTCCATTTTCCCCTCAAAATTGGACTATAAGATGATATAATAATTTTTGAAAAAATAAAAGCAGCGGAAAAAGCGAAGAATGCATATGAGAATGGGGGAAAATAACAGGTTATAAAATCTCATATTAGCGTTTTTTTGTTTTGACAATATACCTGATTGTGGATTATTATTTTTCCCAATAGAACGATTAATGATACATTACCATGGAAGGAGCTAAGGCATGAAGAAATTATTAAAGATTTTAGGCGTCCTTTTTATAATCTTTGTTGGCTTGATAATTACAGCGGTTATCCTTGTGAAGATCTACCTGCCACCAGAAAAGGTCAAGGCATTGCTCTTGAGCAGGATTGGAGAAAGCCTCAAACGCGAGGTAGATATCCAGGATCTGTCTGTCAGCATATTCAAGGGAGTGAGCGTGGAGGGGTTTAAGATATCCGAATCACCTACCTTCCAGGAAGGGACTTTTGTTTCAAGTAAAAGCTTTATTGTTAAATACAATTTGTTGTCGATTTTAAAGAGGCAGCTATCCATAAGCATGGTTACCCTTGAAGAGCCGCTTATAAATATTACAAGGAATCCCGACGGGAGTTTTAATTTTTCCGATCTTATCAAGGCATCTCCGCCAGGTGAAGAAAAAGAGGCATTGCCGGAGGATGAATCCCAAACCGGGAATGCCCCGGCGATAGCTCTGTTGGTATCAAAGGCCCAGTTAAAAGACGGGCAGCTTAATTTTACCGACCACTCTCCTGCCGCCATGTCTGTTAGGGCTCATAAAATCAATTTGGTTGTGTCCGATATCTCCCTGGTTTCTCCTATGGATATCAGTTTTTCTACAAGCATAGAACACAAAAATATGGGCGGGGATATCTCCTTTGATGGAAAGCTTGATTTAAATAAGGGCATATTGGAAATAGGAAGGCTATCCCCCTCCTATGCTGATTTATCAATCGATATCACAGGTCTTGTTGAGGATTTTAAAGAAAAGCCCAAATTGAATATATCTATAAAAGACAAAAAGGTCATGATAGATTCTATCGCAAATATTTTCCCCTTGCCAGAGGGCCTGAAACTAAATGGAAG
>JAFGSM010000058.1 GCA_016934595.1 bacterium
GGTATTCAATTACACTGGGCATAGTAGTGCTCCGGTTAGTGGCAACAGCCAGACCAAAATCCGGCTTTAGTTTATCAAGCAGTTCCCTTAAACCAGGCTCCATAACCATGTCGCGTATAAAAGGTGTGTAATCAATCCCCTTTTTCAGTTCCATGGCCTGCTCCAGATAGGGCGTCCCTCCAAAGATATATCGGACAGATTCATCCGCAGTGTATGAGTGGATAAAATCTATCTTGTCATCCGTCATTGGAGGCAGTCCGAACCTCGATAGAAGATAATTATAATAATTGATGTTTGCCTGGCGGGAATCAAACATCACGCCGTCACAGTCGAATATGACCACAGATTTATTTTTCTTTGAAGGCATGAAAATCCTTATTATAGGGGAAATAGGCCCTGAAATATTGTATAAGTATCTATTGATAATTTATCAGTCTATGTTATTAATAAAATTGTGTCAATTTCAGAAAATACGTGTTAAACAAATTCAATATACTCATAGATCTGATTGATAAAAAGGAATTGCTTTATGGAAATAATGACGGATTATCTTGTTATAGGCTCAGGCATTGCAGGGCTTTCATTTGCCTTAAAAGCAGCAAAATCAGGGACTGTTGCGATTATTACAAAAAAGGAAAGGATGGAGACCTCCACAAATTATGCCCAGGGCGGGATAGCGTCAGTTGTGGATATTAACGACAGTTTTGATTTTCATGTCAGGGACACACTCAAATCAGGCGACGGACTATGCAACAAAAAGATCGTTGATATAGTCGTAAAAGACGGTCCTGAAAGGATTAAGGAGCTTATTCAATTTGGAGTAAATTTTTCACAGATGTCTGACGGGTCAGGGGATCTTGAACTGGGGATGGAAGGGGGACACTCAAAGAGGCGTGTTGTTCATACAAAGGACCATACAGGCAGGGAGGTTGAAAGGGCTCTGCTTGAGAAGGTAAAAGAAAACAAAAAGATTACCGTGTATGAAGATCATATGGCCATAGATCTCATTACAAAATCAAAATTGATAAAGAGGGGCATTATCTCCAGCGAAACAAGCGAATCCTGCTGGGGGGCATATGTATTAAACGAGGATAACGGCCAGGTTGTTACATTCATCGCAAGGATTACGGTGATTGCGACAGGAGGGGCAGGAAAGATATATCTCTATACAAGCAATCCTGATATTGCCACCGGAGACGGGGTGGCCATAGGGTACAGGGCGGGCGTAAAGGTCGCGAATATGGAGTTTGTGCAGTTCCATCCTACATGCCTTTATCATCCCCTCGCAAAGAATTTTCTTATATCCGAGGCCGTGAGAGGCGAGGGAGGCATTTTACTGGATGGAAGGGGCAACAGATTCATGGAAAAATATCATCCCATGAAAGATCTGGCATTCAGAGATGTGGTGGCAAGATCTATTTATCTGGAACTTAAAAAGAGCGGAGATGAGTGCGTTTATCTTGATATTACCCACAGGTCTCCTGATTTTATTAAGGAAAGATTTCCCAGCATCTATGAAAATTGCCTGAAATATCATATCGATATTACATCTCAACCTATACCTGTTGTCCCTGCGGCTCATTACATGTGCGGGGGCATTATGACGGATGAAAACGGTGCAACAAATATAAAAAATCTTTACGCGATAGGTGAAGTCGCATGCACAGGACTTCACGGCGCAAACAGGCTTGCAAGCAACTCGCTTTTAGAGGCGCTTGTGTTTGCAAAAAGGGCGGCTGAAAGGTCTGAAAAGGAACTTCTTGAAAACATGCATATCCCGCTTTCAAAGGCCCCCTTGTGGGATTGCGGGGGTGCGACGGACAGCGAAGAGATGATAGTCGTAACGCACAACTGGGATGAGATAAGAAGAACCATGTGGAATTACGTAGGGATTGTAAGGACCAACAAGCGTCTGGCCAGGGCAAGGACCAGGATAGAAAATATCCAGGCGGAGATAAGGGAATATTACTGGGATTTTATCGTTACCAGAGACCTCCTTGAATTGCGCAACATTGCCCTTGTAGCGGAGCTGATCATAACCTGCGCCTCTATGAGGAAAGAGAGCAGGGGTTTGCACTATAACCTCGATTATCCCGAGAAAGATGACGAACACTGGAAAAGGAATACAGTCATATGGAAATGACTATAGTGAACGACAAAAAAATAGCACCTTATACCGACAGAGCCAATTTTCGAAAGGCCATATCTATTAGGTAAGGTGACTGTGCATTGATATTTCCGGTTTGAGAGAATCATGTAAGGGTACTGTAATTCAGAGATGCAAACCGTAAATATCAAGGCACTGCTAAGAATGGTGGAATTCTTTTTGAGATATGGCCTTTCGAAAATTAGCTCTGACTCTAAGCTCGTTTTATATCACTACGTAAACTTATTTAAGTTGTTCACTATGGTGTTGGTTTTTGTCTTTCTTATCATTAAGCTTAAACCACGTCTTGATAAAGGCATAGATCAATCCGGCGCCGATTATCGAAAGGGCGAGATACAGAAGCCCCATGAATATGAGGTATTCTATATTCCATTGCCATTCAAAGGATA
>JAFGSM010000059.1 GCA_016934595.1 bacterium
ATTTAAAGAATAATATTTTAATATGCTATCGATCTTTTATTTCCAAAATGGATTGTCGGACAGCCTCCTATGCATATGGGAAGAGATCTACAATCCGGATTTTAATTCCCCCGAATTCGAGGGAATTAAAAATCAGGCTGGCTTGAATCGTTTCGTCATTTCGGTAAAACAATGGGTTACAAAGACAAACTCCAAAGGGATTATCGCCAAAGCGGGCAGATACGGCAGCACCTATGCCCACAAGGACATCGCCTTCGAGTTTGCCTCATGGATCTCTCCTCAATTTAAACTCTGCCTGATCAAAGAATTCCAACGCCTCAAAGACCAGGAAAGAAAACAGCTCGGCTGGGACATCCGCCGGAACCTGGCTAAGGCTAAAATCAATTACCGGATCCATACTGATTATGAATTTTGATGTCTATTTTGGCGATATAATCTTGGTTTTTCAGCATCAAAATTACTTTTTACGAGGCTATCTTATTTGACTAAGGCTAAAATTTTATCTATACTTCTTATATGTTATGAAATCTATAGATTCAAATAATTAATATTTTTTCTTTATCAAGACCATGCCAAAGATATATATGAGAAAGGCAATCGCCCTTGCCGTTATAATAATCTGTTTCTCTTTGTTAATCACAAAAACATCTTTTTCGCAAACAAACCCTGAGCCGCGTAGATGGTCTGGCAATATCAACCTCTTTTTAGGGGCAAAGTTTCTTGACGATGGAGATTGGGAACCAGTGGACAAACACCTGGAAAGGGGCATCTTGTTTGACATCAGACATCGCAGGTTTCCTTTAAGCCTTGCAGTAGATTTTTTTTATTCAGAAGATGACGAAGATATCGGGGTTGATATCTTGAATTATGGCCCAATTTATTCCTATGTGGAATCTCAAACCATCGAACTAAACCTTGGCATTAGAAAAATTTGGGACAAACCAAAACATGTCCGTCCTGTTATCGGCGGGGGATTGGCAATTGTAAACGCTGAGACCGAGGCAATGGCTCTCGGAGCTTCGGTATCAGATGAAAACACAGGGATTGGGATATGGATTGAGGCTGGTCTATACTATACCTTGGCCTATCAGAAAAATCAGTTCAACATAGGTTTTGATGCGAGATGGTCAAAAGCTAAGGTTAATTTGTTCGATATAGAAGGCAATGCCGGAGGCTGGCATATTGGGACATTATTGGGTTATCACTGGTAAGCAAAAGGGGATTTATAATGTATAGACGATTACTTGCGCTATTTTCAGCAGCCGCTTTCGCATGGGTCTCTTTCATGTTTTTCCCCTCCGAAGGATGCGCATCTCAGGGGATTGCTAAAGACGAGGCTTATTACAATGAAACAGGATTGGGTTATTTCAATAAGGGCTTTTATGAATTGATGCCAAGAGGGAAGAGGGAAGAGGCATCGCAACTTTTTGAACAAGCAATTGCCGCCTTCAAGGAGGCAATTTCATTAAACGAAAACTATGTCGAGGCCCACCGTAACCTGGCGCGGGTCTTCTATGTTCAAAAGAGATTTTCAGAGGCTGCGGAATCATACAAGAAGGTTGCGGAGTTAACCCCTAACGATATTGATACATACCTTAAAATTGCCTCAGCATATACAAAACTAAATAATCATTCAGAGGCAATCGAGCAATTGGAAAAGGCCAAAGGATTAGCCATCGACCAGACGGTTATAGACAAATTAGATAATTATATCAAAAAGATTAAAAAGCTAATAGCAAGATGAACAAATACAGGATTAGTTCCGAGTTGAGGAAAGAGAGATCGGAACTAATCTATGGTTCAACAAAAAGATTAACAGATTGAATAAAGGGATAACATCCCCAAAAAGGGTATTGCCCATGTTAATGTGTTATAGAATAACAGGGAAGAAAGCTATTGTAACCGTCTCAGTCCTTTTATTTTTATTTTTGTTGGCTTTTTATCACAAGTCACAGGCCAGCGATCCTCACTCCGCCCTTTACAGTCCTGACAACAATAAAATCTTCTGGTTTATTATTATTTCCGACGTTCATATAGGGGCAAAGGGTTATTCTGGAAGTGAAAATCTCGAGTGGATTGTCACCGAGGCAAAGGGATTCATTAACCCTTCCTTTATTGTCAATGCCGGAGATATGACCGACTCCACAAACTGGAGTGATTTAGGTTATCCTGACGGGCCACATGTTGAAGAATGGCAGGCATACAGGAATATATTGTCAGGCAGAGTGGATTCAACATTCTATTACGATATCCCCGGAAATCACGACCACTACCGTGATAAGAATTTTGATTATTATTTGAATTACTCCATCCAGGGGACAGCTACGGGTCAAACACAGATTTCGTGGACCAGGACCTTTGACTTCGGGAAATATCATTTTCTGGGAATCAATACGGCCGGCAATGACGGTGCAGAATTCAGCATGCTGCCGCCTGACTATGGAGACAACGCCGGATTGGATACTGCTGAGCTGACGTTCATTGCAAATCAGTTGGAAAATAACAAAGATGCGGATATTACAATGATTTTCGGCCATCATGCCATTGTTACGAGAGACACCGACTGGGCAGACTGGTCTTTTAATGAAGCTGAAGAATGGACAGAAACGGCGCTTTTTTATGGCGCTAATGAATTTATATCACTTATGGAAGACTATAATGTCCTTATGTATGGATATGGCCATAGCCATATCTATAGAGAGGAGTTTTTTACAAAAAATATGTCGGAGGGGGTCATTTATCTGAATGTGGCTTCATTGTCCAAATCGGAAGGTAAAAATTATAACATCGTGGCGATAGACAATAATGGCATATCAACGGTATCGCCTGACATTGGAGTATGGCCTGCCGTTATCATTACGGCCCCCCTAGATAGAAATCTCGGCACGCGGCAAAACCCTTATACATCCAATGTCACCGATCTAAGCGGGGATTCAACCCCGATCAGAGCCCTTGTTTTTGACAAACAAACAGTTACACAGGTTGAATATATGATGTACAAAATACAGGAAAATGCCGGTGAATTCATATATACAACCATAGGAGAAGTTATCGGAATGGCGGAATGTGACGGGGTTTGGACACCCATGACTCAGGTTGACCCTAATCATTCTAATTATCCCTATTTATGGGAGGCGGACTGCAATGTCCCTTCTGCAGAAGGGGAATATACTATCGTGGTTCGAGCCAAGGGATCAACTGTTCAAATGGATACTATTCCGACCGCCTTTCCTATCCGTCCCGTGAATGAGGCGGGTTGTTTTATTGAAACGGCCGCTTTTGGTAATGCCGATGAAGACAAATATTAATAAACCATCATGGCCAAACATGCATTGGCCGTCCCCGTAAATAAAAATGTATTTTCATGTTAAAAATATATCATTCAATCCATTATCTCTGACTAAGTGCAAGCCTGTGGTATTGATATCCTATATTGCTTTCTTCAGTTATATGCTCTTCTTCATTGGTTGTTCCTGGATACACCAGGGGACAATGGAGGAATCCCCTCGAACAGGCAAAGAAATGGTTATTCATGCATTGATACCATCGAACATGGCAGGCGGCCTTTTGAATAAATCGGGGCTTATCTCCACCGCTCAATCAAGCATCAGCGGCAAGCCATGGGACCCTTTGAAAAAGATCGATCCAAATAGTAATCACGGAGGCCGTCTTTTCAATATGAAGCTTCATGACGGAACTAAGGTAGGGGGGCTCTTTTTCGAATACTATGACGGGATTGAAGATATTAAACCTCTTCTTATTGCCAGCTTTGGTTTTCTTCAAGACCGGTGGGGCACTGAAGCGGCTAAATTCCATGAACTCTATCTTAAAAACCAGAAAGACCGGATTCCTGCCCATGTGCTTATCCTGGATCACCCCAGTGCAGGGCCTTTTCTGGCTAATAATGGCTGCCTGAGCATCGGCTCTTACGATGATGCCAGGATGTGGATTGAGGTCGCCCAAAGGTTTAAAAACGACATGAATCTCACCGGCATACACCTTCTTGGAGTCAGTATGAGCGGTCAGACTGTAGTACACGCCTTGATTGAGGACAAACGGCTGGGCCTGAATCTTTTCAAGTCAGGTATGGCCATTTCCATTGCCCCTGACTTTAAAAAAGCGCCGGGGAAACAGCTCTCCCAGTTGGAAACGCGCCCAGGGATTTCCAATCCCTGGAGATCCGATTCCCAAGACACATCAGGTATGACATTGGTTGATAAGATACAGCGGGAGTCATTGTGTATGTTGATCGAAAGGCAATTCATCCCTAACTACCGTTTTGTCTACCCTGAAGATACGGGTTTCGATATCCAGCCTGAGGATATAGCCGTTTTATTCAGAAAGACATGGGAAGACCGAATCAATTTTCTTCGAGCGCGGGGGGAGACAACATGGAACAAGGATTTTAGCCTTGAAGATCTGGATTCCTTTATGGAGACAACTAAAATTGCCGGAGTCATTGATCTGGTTCAGACACCGCTGATCCTGGTGAGCTCCCGCGATGACCCAGCCGTAGAATACACTATGTTTGAAGAGGTGATAGCATCAGCGGAAGGCAATCCGTGGATTGCCGCTTATCAAACAAATGACGGCGGCCACTTCGGCTTTGATACTGTCTACGGAAAGGATTATATCGGCCAGATCATTCGCCTAATGCTGGATTCGGAAGTCCTCCATACATGGAATAGCCCGCATGAATAACCCCGGAATAGGAGAATCATAATATTTAATCTTTTTGAGAAAGGAAAGGAAAAAATGAAGAAGGTATATCCGATTTCAGTATTTATATGTTTGGCTCTTTGCATGAGTTTGGTAATAACATCAACAACTATTTGTGCTCAGGAAAGATTTCCTCTTGGAAGAGGCAATTTCGCATTAAAGCTTGGCTATATTGATTTTACCTCCGATTTTACCTCCAGTCGCACCGATCGTTATGATTCGGATGGCTTCTATATAGGAATAGAAGGATATGGTAAAATTTCCCCAAGATTGTACCTCGGCGGATAAGTTGGGGCTACTGATACTGGCGGTTTTTGGTATGTTACAGATATAGAATCAGGATTTCTCGAGGCGAATCTAAAATATGTGATCAAGGATACCTCTAATTTTGTATTAGATGTTGGCGCAGGCTTATCCTATAATGACGTTGAACTGAATTATTCTGGCCTTTTTGTTAAAACTGTAAAATATGATGCATCCCCTTTTTCGCACTTTTTTTACGCGTTTTTGAGCTAATTTTTTTGGAACCGGTTATATCCCAGACAGAAAATAGTTTTTTGCAA
>JAFGSM010000060.1 GCA_016934595.1 bacterium
CGAAACCATTGGGGATTGAGGTCTATACTATCAAAATGGACATTTCTACTTTGGTGAAAAATGGACATTTCTATTTTGGCTTGACAAAATCCCTTGACACTCTTGACAAAAACGATTGGATAATATTATTATAACCTCATCGTTGATGTAACATCTTTTTATATATTAAAAAATAAAGAAAATAAGACTTCCCCAGGAGGGTTAAGATGGAAAAAAAGAAAATATTAGTAGTGGACGACGAGCATAACTCACGCGAGGGATTGACCAAAATCCTGATCAAGGAAGGATATGATATCGTTGCAGCCGAAAGCGGTGAGGCTGCCCTTAAGGAAGCAGCAAAACAGGATTTCGACCTCATCATAACCGATCTTAAAATGCCTGATATCTCTGGAATCGAGGTCTTGGAAAAGATCAGGGAGAAAAAGCCAAATGTTGGCGTCATTATAGTCACTGCTTATGGAGAGGTAAATTCCTATTTAAAAGCTATGACCCTTGGAGCATTCGAATATCTTAATAAGCCTATAAAGCTTGACGAATTGAGAAGGGTGATCAATAAGGCATTAGGCCAGCCGTCTTAATACCCAAGATACATAAAATATTATTAATATAAAACTTGATGGTCTCGTAAAAAGTCTAAAATGCTTTTAAAAATAAGTTTAATGTTATAAATTTGGTACATATTTTGTCGATATAATCTTGGTTTTTCACCATTAAAATTACTTTTTACGAGACCATCAAACTTCAATACACAATATTCATAATAATAACTATGAGCGCTGAATGAGCGAACTAAGAAGAGATCCTATAGTCGGCAGGTGGGTGATTATAGACCCTGAGCGCGGGAAAAGGCCAAAGGATTTTCTCCAGGCTGAAAATCAGGTTACAGATCCATCTAACTGCCCTTTTTGTGAAGGACACGAGCATATGACCCCTTCTGAGATACTGTCTTACCGGTCCCCCAATACACAAAGGGACAAGCCGGGCTGGTGGATTAGGGTATTTGCAAATCGTTTTCCCGCCCTGCATATAGAAGGAGACCTTAGGCGCCAGGGAGTTGGGATGTTCGATATGATGAACGGCATAGGAGCTCATGAAATCATCGTTGAGACACCAGAACATAACAAGGCTTTTGTTGATCTTAACGAAAGCCAGATAGAAAAGATTTTGTGGGCATACAGGGATAGGATGCTCGATCTTCGCAAGGATGACCGTTTTCGTTATATACTTATATTTAAGAATTTTGGGAAAAATGCAGGCGCTAATATCAGCCATTCTCATTCGCAATTGATAGCAACCCCTGTTATCCCCAAGGCAGTAAGAGAAGAATTGGATGGCGCAAAATTTCATTACAACTATAAAGAAAGGTGCATCTACTGCGACATCATCCGGCAGGAGACGAGTATGAAAGAAAGGATGGTCGAAGAAAATGACCATTTTGCAGCGTTCGCCCCCTTTGCCGCACGTTTTCCTTTTGAGGTATGCATAATGCCCAGGGAACACAGTTGTGATTATACAACCATAACCAAGGAACAGGTTTTAGATCTGGGCAAGACATTAAAATCCATCCTGCGCAGATTAGACCGGGGGCTCGAAGGCCCTGCGTATAATCTTGCACTGCATAGTTGCCCAAACAATCTCACAAAGGAGACTACTTGGGATACCATGAGTTTTGATTTCCATTGGCATATAGAGATTATTCCCAGGCTGCTAAAAGTCACAGGCCTGGAATGGGGATCCGGTTTTTATATCAATCCTACCCCTCCAGAGGATGCCGCAGCTTTTCTTAGAGATATCGAACTATAAAAGGGGGCGCTATTTTGAAAAAAGATCAGGAAAAACAAAAAAAGCCTGTTGATCAAAAACTTCCTCCAGAGGTTTCCTCTACGGTTCCCTCTGAGTTATCCTCGGCTGTCAAAGCCATGAAAGATATCCATCAAAATCAGGAAGAGATTATCAGGCAGCAATGGGAAGAAAAAAAGGAACTTGTTCAAGAGAAAGAAAAGAGCATGTACAAAGGCTTTTATAAAAAAATCGCCAAGGGTGAAGGCCCTAATCCGATTTTAAAGAAAAGCAAGAGTATAGGTGGAGTGCGAGGCAAATTTCACCCTTCCAAAAAAGGGAAGGCCTGACAAAACAGGAAAGGAGGAAATGTTACTATGCCGCCAATTGTTGACACTGAAAAATGTACGGGTTGTGGTACTTGCGTTGATGATTGTCCGAACGAGGTTCTGGCCTTAAAAGATGACAAAGCCTGCGTTGTGAATCCTGACGAGTGTATAGATTGTGGCGTGTGTGTTGATGACTGCTCGTTTGACGCTATTACCCTTTCTTAGCCTGCCATAATTGTCAGGGGGAATTAATCATGTGACTGTATTGCAATTTTTAATTCCCCCTGATAAATCTCTTCTGCAAGGAATCATAATATGTTTTTTATGCTCCATTCAGCCACAAAGCGTCATGAAGGTTTACCTTGCAGCAGCAAATGGGAAAATAAATGCCTGAAAAATTAGAAAGAAAAACAGGAAATGCACGAATCCTACTTTGAAGCACAATGGTATAAAAAACTCGCAGATAATGTCGTCCAATGCGAGCTGTGCCATCATTTCTGCCGGATACCTCCCTCAAAAACCGGAAGATGCGGGACAAGATTAAACAGGGAGGGCATCCTTTACAGCCTGGTAGCGCGCAGACTGATCGCTCAACATATCGACCCTATCGAGAAAAAACCCCTGTATCATTTCTATCCAGGCTCCAAATCCTATTCCATCGCCACAATTGGGTGCAACATGACCTGCCTTCACTGTCAAAACTTCGAAATATCTCAACTGCACAGTGATAAAAATTCAGAAATTCAAAAGAGCTATTCCGATCCCATTGAGATAATAAAAGAAGCGGCCTCGTCAAAATGTCAAAGCATTTCATATACATACACAGAACCTACAATATTTTTTGAAACCGTTTTGGAGACTTCCAAACAGGCCCACGAAGCAGGGATCAAAAACTGTCTGGTCACAAACGGATATATGGGGCCAAAACCCCTTAAGGATTCAGCCCGGTATATAGATGCCGCAAATGTAGATCTGAAATCCTATTCGGATGATTTCTATACCCGAGTCTGCGGGGCAAGGCTGAAGCCTGTATTGGAAAATATTAAGGCCATGAAAAAACTCGGAATCTGGGTGGAAGTCACCACCCTGCTTATCCCCACTCTTAACGACAAACAAGAAGAAATGGAAAAAATAGCCTGTTTCCTGTCTGATATCGGTCCTGACATCCCCTGGCATATAAGCAGATTCTACCCCACAAACAAGCTCCGAAACTTGCCCCCTACCCCTATAAAAAGCATCCGAAAATGCAGGGAGATCGGAATCAAGGCAGGACTTAAATATGTCTACTCAGGCAATGTCCCAGGGGATCCCGGAGAAAACACCTATTGTCCAAAATGCGGCCAGATAGTCATTGAAAGGTTTGGGTACAATATTCAGCGTTATAGAATCAAGGAAGGCAAATGCCTTATATGCGGCGCCACTATAGCCGGAATTGGCATGTAACACATTGATTTTAAAACCAGTTTTCTGTAAATGCTCAATTCATTATTTAGCTTGAGGAGACATTTCAGGATTTCCATGCGGTCATTGGAAGAGACAGTGCATCGGAGATGGACATTTAAAAATGTGATCAGCATAAGCAGCCATGGGTTTGTAGTTCCAGGCTACCTTAAAATGGATGAGAAGATAGAGAAAATGTATGGAGCGGGCAACGGGATTCGAACCCGCGACCCCGAGCTTGGGAAGCTCGTACTCTACCAACTGAGTTATGCCCGCTTTACCGGAATAGATTCTACAATTATTGATGTGTCTTTGTCAATCCCGGTAAATCAGTTCCAGAGATCCCTGCCTTTATAATAACCACGCATTGACATATAATATTTTCATGGATCGCAAACCAAAAAAAATCACCTTTGTCATACTTATTTATATAGCTTTTGCCTTTGGCGGAATCATTGCCGGAATCTTTTTATCCATACTCGGAGGGCTTCCTGAAGTAAAAAAGCTTGAAGATTACAGACCTTTTATGGCCACCACAGTTTACGACAGGGATGGCCGCAAGATCACTCAATGGTATGTCGAGCGCCGTTCTCCTGTCCCTTTGGATGAAATCCCTGAAGGATTGAAACAGGCCGTTGTTGCAGTTGAAGACAAGACTTTTTTCGAGCACGGCGGGCTGGACTGGCGGGGTATAATCAGGGCTGCCCTTGCTAACATTAAGACAGGGAGGATTGTGCAGGGAGGCAGCACTATCACCCAGCAACTATCCAAAGTTCTTTTTCTGACACCGGAAAAAAGCTTTAACCGGAAGGCAAAGGAGGCGCTACTTTCCATCCAAATCGAACGGGTATATAACAAAAAAGAGATACTGAATATCTATCTAAACCAGATATACTATGGAAGCGGGGCATACGGCGTGCAATCCGCTGCGCAAACCTTTTTCGGAAAGGATGTATCTGAATTAAACCTACCGGAATGCGCCCTTATAGCCGGCCTTCCCAAGGCCCCGCACCTTTATTCCCCCTTTTTCCATCCCGAGCAGGCCATTAAAAGGCGATCCCATGTCCTTTTCAGGATGATGGAAGAAGGTGTTATAACACCCGAAGAATTCAAAGAAACCGTCAAATCACCTTTAGGCGTCATAGCCAAGAAAGAGGACCTCTGCCCCGCGCCATACTTTATCGAAAAGATAAGGCTATCCCTTGAAGAAAAATTAGGCCCTAACCTCGTATACAACGGGGGACTGCATGTGTATACGACACTCGATCTCAATGCCCAGCAAATCGCTGAAGAGGCCGTTGCAAAAGGCATCGAAGATATAGAAAAAAGGAGAAAGGAAAGGGGTCTCTCAACGCCTGAAGATATTGCTATTCAGGCTGCATTGATAGGCATCGATCCCCAGAATGGCGGTGTGATATGCCAAATAGGGGGCAGGGATTTTCATCTCAGCAAGTTCAACAGGGCGACCCAGGCAAAAAGGCAGCCAGGCTCAGCATTCAAACCTATTGTCTATGCCGCTGCGATCCAAAACGGATTTACACCCTCCGACATTATCATAGATTCGCCTGTGATCTATAATATTCCAGGCACGGGAAGACCCTGGAAGCCTGAAAATTTCGGAAAGAAATTTTATGGACCTACAACTTTGAGAAGAGCTCTGGAACAGTCAATAAATGTTGCAACTGTAAAGCTTACGGACAAGATTGGCGTCACGACCGCCATCAACTATGCCAGGCTATTGGGAATCACATCCCCTTTAAAACCTTACCTTTCGCTTGCCCTTGGCGCATTCGAGGTAAGCCTGGAAGAGCTGACCTTCGCATACATCCCCTTGGCAAATATGGGCATCAAGGTTTCACCTGCATATATTCGCTATGTTACAGACTATAAAGGGGAAATGATCTATCGAAACACCCCGGAATTTACTCAGGTGATCGATCCAGCCACGGCATATATCATGACCTGTATTTTGCAAGGGGCTGTGGAAAACGGAACAGGCAGGGCTGCCAGGGATGCAGGCGCCATCGTGGCAGGTAAAACAGGCACTACAAATGATTTTACCGACGCATGGTTTATTGGATACAGCCCGCATATTGTAGCCGGTGTATGGGCTGGATTTGATCAAAAGATCAGCATTGGGCCGAACGAGACCGGATCAAGGGCGGCATGCCCTATCTGGACATATTTCATGAAAGGCTATTTATCGGATAAACCTGTCAAGGGTTTCAAGAAGCCAGATGACGTCCTGTTTGTCCCAATAGATCCGGACAACGGCCTGCGGGTCACAAAATCCTTTTCAAACAGCATAATCGAAGTCTTTAAAAAAGGGACAGAACCTGTTGAATACAGCCGCTCAGAGGCAAAGGATTGGATCGGGCCTGAAGACTATTATTTGACATTCATCGATTAAAGAGGATTTCCTGTTTTGAAACACACGGCATCAGAAGCCAAACGCCGATATTTTGCTATCGCCCTCATAGGCGCAAATTCTATCTGCAGCCAAATCATCCTGATAAGGGAAATAATTGCCGTATTTTCAGGCAACGAGCTTACCCTGGGTTTTGTTCTGGCATCCTGGTTTGTATGGGTGGCGGCTGGAAGCGCCATAGGGGGAAGAATATGGGATGACAAGGATGAAGATGCCCTACGCAAAAGATTTGCCGTGTTTCAGACCATTATCCCCTTCATCCTTATTCTTCAGATCATAATTATAAGACAATCAAGGTACATCTTCGGATTCCCCCCGATGGCTACTCTGGGACTGGGGCAGATTTTCATGGTATCATTCCTCCTTCTTTGGCCTCTGTGCATTATCCTTGGGCTGATGTTCAGCCTCGGATATCAATGGCTTTCCATCTCCCTTGCATCCCCGGCAAAAAGCGTTGGCCGGGTCTATGTTCTGGAGGCGATCGGAGCAGGAGCAGGAGGCGTCCTCTTCAGCTTTTTACTTGTCCGCATCATGAGCCACTTCCAGATATCCCTCATTTTGGCGCTGCCTAACCTGATGTCAACCCTTTTCATCCTTCATCCGGCATACAGCAGGCGAAACTGTGCAGGCGTTTGGATATCTGTCATTCTTGTCTTCCTGTTCTCAATAACCTTCCTCTCCTCTTTCTTCCTCCCTTTAGATAAAATCATCTATTCGCTACAGTGGAGGGGATTTGATCTTCTTGACTGCAGGGATTCCATCTTCGGCAGGATAGCCCTGACCAGGATGAACGGTGAATACAGCTTCTATGAGCACGGAGTCCTTACAGGCACGATCCCTGATCTCTGGACATCTGAATGGATAACCCACCTTCCCCTCGTTCAGCATCCGGAGCCAAGAAAGGCGTTGCTTATAGGCACCGGCATAGGAAGCCTTGCAGAGGCATTGAAGCACCCATCCCTGGATATAATCGAGTATATAGAGCTTGATCCCACCGCCCTCATCATGGCCGAAGAACATTGTCCTGAAGAATATATAGAGCCTTTGACACATGAAAGGGTTCACGCAATCCACGGGGATGCCAGGCTTTACCTCAGAGAGACCGGAAAGATATATGACGTGATAATACTCGGACTGCCTGACCCAAAAACGGCACAGATAAACCGCATGTACACAATGGAATTTTTTAAACTGGCAGCGAATCACCTCTCTGAAAAAGGGATTACAGCGTTTTCCTTAACATCTTCCGAAAACTATATCGGCCCTCAACTGTCAGATTTTTTGCGGTGCATATACAAGACCCTGGCACAGGTCTTCCCTGAAATCCTTGTGACCCCAGGAGATACAGCTTATTTCATCGCGGGCAAAAGCCCGGGTTTTATGTCCCTTGAACCTGAGATCATCGTTCAGAGGCTTAACGAAAAAAAAATAGAAACGGCCTTCTTCTCCGAATACTATCTCCCCTCCCTGTTGAATAAAGAGAGAACCGAGATCCTGAAAAATATGCTTGGGGATACTCATGGCGTATTTATAAATAAGGATATGAGGCCCATCTGTTATTTTTATGATCTCATCCTCTGGGGCAGATATTTTTCACCCATTACAGGCAAGGCACTGGAAAAGGCCAAAGAGACCGATGCGAAGTGGCCCCTTCTTTTTTTGCTGCTTGCCGCTTTTTTGGCGGCGTCTTCCCGTTTCCTCGGAAAAGAGAAAGGGATGAGGATAACAGTAGGGATGATCGTGTTACTGGGAGGGTTTGTGGAGATACTGCTCGAATTCCTCCTGATACTGAGCTTTCAGATATTCTATGGTTATGCATATATTCAATTGGGGATACTCATCACAGGTTTTATGGTCGGCCTCACTTTAGGCAGCGCGCTTATGACGCATATGCTTGACAGCCTTACGGGGATATATCAATGGTATATAGGCATACAGGTATCCTACTTCATTTATCCGCTTTTATTGATAATCCTCTTTTTAAGAATCGATATCGGCCTGCTGCCTGCCATTGCGGTAGAAATCCTTTTCCTGACCCTGACGCTCATCGCCGGTTTTATAGGAGGCTTCCAGTTCCCTTTAGCTACAAGCCTGTTTATATCAAGTGACCAAAAATGGAAGGGACAGGCAGGTCTTCTCTATGGGCTCGACCTTATAGGAGCAGCAGCAGGCGCTGTGCTGGCAAGCAGTTACCTTGTCCCCATATTCGGCATAATAACCTGCCTTGGTGTTTTATCTCTAATAGGCGGAATAGGGCTATGCCTCCTCCTGATCAATCAATAAATTTTTTTCCCATCATATTTGATGGCCTCGTAAAAAGTCTAAATCGGTCAAAAATATCAGTATGATATTATGAATTTATTGTATATTTTACCATGAAAATACTTTTTTATCCTCGGGGGCGAACAACCCTTGTTCATGAGCGTTTATTAATATACCGGTGACTTTAAAGCATTAAAAATACCTTTTACGAGACCATCAGTCATTGCTTAGGGAGGGAAACAAAATTCTGGATGGCCCAACTTATCCTGTCCATATCGACCAGTGTGTTGACGCAGGGGCCCTCGGGCCTCTGGTTTAATATCCCGTATACCGGTATTGGGAAACAATCTATGATGCCGCTCGAAAGATCCCTTGGACATGCAATGGCTATAACTGCATCAGGGCGGTACTCTGCGATATATTTTCTCGCCAGGGTGCCCCCTGTGGCAACCCAGCACATGATATTGTATTTGTCCAAAAGTGGAATGATCTCCCCGATCTGACATTTACCGCATTTCTTGCAACACCTGATATCCTTCGTAATCCTCATCTTGCAATCATCGTTTTGCAGGCATTGAGGCAAAAGGATTATAATCCTATCCGGATGAACCGACAGGCCTTTTATCTTAACCATACGGTTATTTATTATTACAAATGACTGTTGAATCCGTTCTTCCTGAATCCTGAACAACCTTCCGACTATGACCATCAAAGGAAAAAGATACCGGGTGACCAGTCTGCGTAAGGGATATGAATACCACGAATCCTTGCCCAGAATAAGGATTCTGAGGAATAAGGCTATCCCCAATCCGACCAGCAGAATAAATCCTGCCAGAATAATCCCTATGAGCCTGGGCAAAATGGGATGTATCTGCTGCAAACCCAGAAAGGTAAGACGCCAAAAGAAAAAAATACCTATGGATAAACATACCCAGCAAAAGACAAGAAGGAAGATAAATACCCATTCCTGTTTTTGCATGGTCAGATCTTTGGTCTGACATATCGGATCCCGGGCGGCCATGAATAAGGTTCCTGTTATAGTCCCATTATATCCTAAATCATTAAGAAGACTTTTTACGGGACCATCATCAATACAAATTTTATTATTACTGATCCTTCATCATCCTCCATTGCGCTCCATTGCAACCGGCGCCTCATGGTCATCAATTGGAAGATGAAGGGAATCTCCTGAATATCTTACCTACAGGATCGAATTTACATCCATTTAAAAATGCTTGGGAACTCATCCTGTTTTTGCTCTGTGGCTGGATCTCCTCCAATCCAAGCGCTCCTTTCCCTGTCTGAACAATCAGCCCCGAGACAGGATCGAAACCGCAAATCATTCCTGGTGTTGGATTTGAATCATCCCCCATTACCGGAACGGCACGCCATATCTTTATCATCTGATCGTCAAGAAAGGTAAATGCGCCAGGTGAAGGATTTATACCCCTTATGAGATTCCGGATGGCATGATTGTCTTTATTCCAATCCAAACGGCCGATCTCCCTGTCCAGCTTCGGGGCTATTGACGATCCTTCCTCCGCCTGTCTGTGAGGTGCGATCCTTCCATCCATATATTCCTTCAAGGTTTCAACCATCAAATCCGCCCCTATGACAGACAAACGTTCCTGCAGGGTTTGGGCTGTATCATCCGGCATTACAGCCACATTTTTCTGTTTGAATATGGGGCCTGTATCCACGCCCTCATCCATAAGCATTACCGTCACGCCTGTCTCTTTATCCCCGTTGATAATGGCCCAGTTTATCGGGGCCGCCCCGCGGTATGACGGAAGCAAAGATGCATGGAGGTTTACACATCCCAGGGGTGTGGAGTGAAGCATCCAGGGTGGCAGTATGTGCCCATAGGCAACAACAATAACGACATCCGGCCTTAATTCAGACCATAATCCGCCTATCTTAACTTTATCCACTGTTTCAGGCTGAAACACAGGGAGGCCAAGGGATTCGGCCAGTTTTTTTACTGGAGGGGGATGAACAACCCTTCCCCTGCCCTTTGGGCGGTCTTTTTGTGTAAAGACCCCTGTGACCTCGAAACCTTCCTTTACTAAAGAGCTCAAGGCCGGGCATGAAAAATCAGGGGTGCCCATAAAGATGACCCTTTTTTTCAAGTCATTTTTCCTTGTCTTTTCATCCTTTTCAGATACCGCATCTTTATAAAATCGCGCCGCAAACGGTTCATGCGGTCTAATATCAATGTCCCGTCAAGATGATCGATCTCGTGCTGAAACACCCTGGCCAAATAATCCTCGACAACCATACGCACAAATTTACCCTTAGGATTGATAAACTCTACCTCTATCCTCTTTGCCCTTTTAATAGGGGCGTATGTCTCGGGAAAGCTGAGGCAGCCTTCCTCTCCCATAACCTCTCCCTCTGCCGCTATTATCTTCGGATTTATTATAACCAGAGGCGATTCTTTCTTGCCCAAAGACTTATCTATAACCGCCAAACGAAATCCGATTCCTACCTGGGGCGCAGCAAGGCCGATCCCGCCAGATCCAAAAAACATTGTTTCAGTCATATCCTGAATAAGTTTTCTAATCTTTTCGTCGATGTCGGAGACTTCCTCTGCCAATTTCTTCAATATCGGATCAGGATAAATACGAATATTTAACCATCCCATAAGAATCCCCTTTTAAATCTTTAATAATCTTTTGTTCATGCCCCCTGCGGCATTGAGTAAACATTTACGTTTATATCAGAAATTTGGAAACTCGGTAATCGGTATAGATTTTATGAACTCTGTTGCATTTTAGACTATCTGTGAAATCGAATATTATTTAC
>JAFGSM010000061.1 GCA_016934595.1 bacterium
GCAAGTTTTTTACTTGAGAAGGGAGGGATAAGAAGGTGAAACATAAGGTGAACAGATTTTTGTTATTCTTTGCAGTCAGTATTTTTATGATAAGCATTTATATGAGTTTTTGCCCTGCTATTTCTATGGCAGGCGAGCCGGTTTGGGTTAAGGCTGTGCAATACAACCCTGGGGCGGATATGGTGATGACACCTGCCCAGCCATTAGATTTGGCAAGGATGAAGACCCTCTACAGCCCAGGAACAAATTATACATCTTCTGATGCGCTTGGCATTATAGTAGGTCTTGCTGAAAGGCTGGCTTTTAGGCAGAGACCAGATGGAGCCTGGACTGAGGACCTTCTGCCTGGCATAACGCCGGAAAATATCGCAGGTCCTGTGGGCCTCGGCATGTTGAGGGCCTATAACCTGACTCAAAACGCCTTTGGAATGAATGTAAACGGGGTAACCGTAGATCCGGACAAATATCTAAATTCCGCTGGCCTCGCGGCAAAATACCTGCTTGATCCTAACAGGGTTCTCCCGCTTGGCGCCAATGATTGTATATTTTTGTATTGCCGGGCCTATTGGATGGATCCTGCGCGCAACCCCCAGAATATACCAGAATATGCAAGTATTAAAGCAGCCCTGGAGGGCTATATTGGCTCGCAAGCCTCTGCTCCCGCTTTGTATAATGAGTATAAGAATGTTGAGCCTCAGCTTATGCACTATTGGGCGGCCAACATGATCGAGGCATGCCAGCTCTTTGGATCTCAGGTACTGAAAACATTTGCAGATCAAATGGTAGCTGTGGCATTGGGCAGCTATTATTCCGAGCCTGGCAATGTCGGCGTTTTTCTTTTTGATACGACTTACAAATATGTAAGGACGATGAGCCATGCACGTATGATAGAGGTGCTTGCCAAATACTATGGTGGAAGTACGGTCGGCGGTTATAGCATAGATTCGGTTGTCTCAAAGGGCGCTGAGTTTCTTAAGGATGTGCAGCACATCACTGATCCAAACAATCCGTTTACCGGAGCATTTCGTGCTGGAGCACAGATAAATTCCAGTGATGAAGTGCAGGCTTTCGACTCCATCCTTGTCCAGGATCAGGCATTTGCAGTGAGCGCAATGGCCTTTGCCAAACAGACGACCTATGCGAATTATCAAAATGACAAAGGTCCTTATTGGGGCGCAAAAACGCTTATTCAATTGGCTGTAAATGCTCAACCTACCGGTGGAAAACGTTATCTTGATGACGGAAAGGAATATGCCGAGGACAATGCAGAGGCGATATACGGATTTTATGCAAGCTGCCGTGAAGGCGATGTGGACAAAAGTGGCAAGGTCATGGCAGGCGATGCATTGAAGGCGCTCAAGGCCTCCGTAGGCCAGATAAATCTTATCGGACCAGAATTCGTGTCTGCCGACCGGAATGGAGACGGGGATATCCTTAGCGGAGATGCGGTTGATATTCTTAAACATTCTGTTGGCATTCCTGTAGCGGTGCCCAATAAATGATTCTTCATATGGTCTATTCACATTGTATGATATTGAGATTTTATAGTTTATTATTTGCTTTAACATAATTTAAAGGGGGAGGTTCGATGAAGATAAGAGAGTGTCGTAAGGGAAAGATAGGAACGATCCTGTATATGCTTGTGGGGTTTTTTGTCATATGCGGGATGGTATATTCTGTGCCTGCTAATGCGCAAGTAATGCGAATCATCGCCGGTGAAACACTCGGGCAGGAATACCAAGCCAAAAAAGGCGAGCTTTTTGAGGTGCCCGTCAGGATCAATCCTGGCATTACATCCATAGTTGACTATGCATATGATCTTAACGTCTATTATGACAATACGGTTCTTGAATGCACCGGATTCAGATATAATGGCGTACTTCGTGATACAGGAACGACCCAGTTTAGCGACAGCAATATAACAATTGCCTGGAATCCTTGGGATACAGGGGTTAATGCCTTTCATATGGGGGCTTGCAGCCTATACGCAAATAGCATTGCCGCTGGAGATTTGTTCAGGATACAGTTCAAGGTGCTAAGTGAAGACTCTACCGATATCAGGCCTTTTATTAATGATCCTAACGATCCAAGCAATGCGCTGTTCAAAGACTATGCTTTTTCAAGATGTACTTTTGTGAATTTGGCACAGGAAACAGTGGTGATTCCAGGCGGTATAGCCTCGCTGGATCCTAACACCTCTTTCGATCCCGAAACCTTTGATCCGAATGCTGTACTTCCTCAAGGGGTTATAGAGCTGACTTTGGGCGAAGATCCGAATAACAGCGATGTAGATGCCGCTATCGGCGCCAATGTTGACATCTACGCCTTTTTTGGAAAAACAGGCAATAATGCCGCTGGATATAAAGATTCGACAGGGAGACCTCTTGGTCCAAACACCAGGCTTACGGCTACACTGCAGTGTTTTACAGGATCTGATTATGTAGACCCGAATGGTTTAATTGATCCGGCGAATTCTTTTATTGTCAATTTGAGGTTTACCGATCCTGCTGGAGTGGAGTATGAATATAACGATCCAAATGGCGGCACGATCTATCTGGAAGTCCCATTGCATCTCAATTTGCAGCTATATCCGCCGACTACCGATCCTGCATCGATAAGGGACAATGTCCTTATAGATGCAAGCGATGAAAAAGATGACGTAGGAAGATATGCGATATATTTTATTGGCATAAATGGTAATTTTGATCCAAATGATCCTTTTATTCCCAACAGCAACGGCAGAAAGGGCGAAAGCCTGAATGTCGCCTGGAGAGGGACACCCACTGACGGTATATGGATAGCAAAGATTGAAACCACACACGCCAGCGTATGGTTTAATGCTGTTGGCCCGGAAGGATTGCCAGAGACCCAAACAACCCCTGTCAAAGAAGACCAAGGGCTTTGTTTTATTGGCGCTGTTGACAGGTGATCCATTTGGTCGTTCGCTTTTTAGTTGTTATGAGAAAGGTGATTGGCTGAATAACAGGATTAAAGACGAATAAGCCGATTATTATATCTTATAAGTGTGATAAATAAAAAGGGGGGTAAAAGCCCCCCTTTTTATTTAATCTCTAATGACACTCTGTTTTTGCCCTTTTTATGTAATTCTTGAAAATATTGATAAAAATTGTTGTTTTGTCTAATCGGATATCTTGTTGAAAAAATGGCTTATCCTAAAAAAGCGCAAAAGTAGAAAGGATATATTCACTCCCCTTTTTTGGAATGGAAAAATTTATTGTTTTGATACCCATCAGCTTGCGGCGGTGTAGTTCATTTTATGGGCGATAGAGTATATATCCATTCATATTCTCTATATGAAATCGGTCGCCGCTTTCATGGTCAAAAAAAAGAAAAGAGCTTTGCCATTTTGCGGATTTTGATTCCAAACGGCTTATAACGGCATCATTTATATTTTTCATATAAAACATGCGCATTGCTTGCCAGGAGTGAATCGTCTCATAAGGCTGCGGGTGGATGGTGATGAAATTTAAACCTGATTCTGCCTGTCCGGCGATCTCTGAGATTTGTTCCTCAACGCTGGATTTTAGCATGCAGCCCGGAAAAGCCCTGGAAAAACCTTTTCCATCAATATACATAAGATAGCTTTGAAAGGAAGAAATCATAAAATTTATGCCCTCAGGCTGGCCGTTATTCCAATGTGTATCCAGCCAGATTGAATCATTGGGGTCAAATGCCCTCAAACGCTTTATATTTCCACCAGATTCGCCAAGATTTGTTAAAAATCCGAATGAATCATCATATCCATCATGCGGCAGGGCAGGGTACCCAAAAAGGTTAATGCCTGTCTCGAAACGGGCCTTAATGCCGAATCCCTTCTTGTATATGCCAAAATCGCCATTGGGGTTTGTCACAATGATGTCAAGCAATAGACCGACTGGAAAGGCATCGTATGGCGCTTGAATTATTATAAGATTACTGGTTAGGTATATAATGTTGTCAGACAACCGGACGGATCCTATTACAGGAATCGGGACAGCGCCGGGATTTTTGCTAAAACCCTGGCCATATATGGAAACGATCATGGTTTCACTCGATGGGTCTTCAGTTAAATCAATGTTGTTGATTTGAAGATTCGGAAGAACCTCAAGCGATCCATTTTGGCAGACGGCGCACCTGAGCGAATTCCCGATGCTGTCTTTGAATAACATCTTGATCTCGGATATTGTTTTCCATACAGGAATCTGTCTTTTGGTTGTGAAATTGAACAGCAGGAATGTCCCTGTGCCCTTGGTGGGGAAGTCTTGGCCTGTTACGCTGTCGAACCCGATGCCGCCGGCGATATTGACCCTTCCTGGATATATTTCGTATGGATAAACGAAGGTATAGTTCTGTGTAAGCTGGGTAGTGTTCATTCCTGTATAGGTGAGGATATTGGGGTCATATTCCAATGAGATATTCCATGAACAAAATCCGTCAGGATTGTTTTCTATCAAGTTGAAAGGCACGGTGTGGTTTGCATCAAGTGTAATTGTCCCGTTGGGGATGGAGAATCTAATCGCTGGGTGTGAAGAGCCGGGAAGCAGCATATTGAGCATGACGATAGTCGCTGCAATGGCAATAAAAAGGTTTTTGGGGGAGGCTATAGATCGAATGTATTCAGGATGATAATACATTAAAGATTTAAAAATATCCCCTGATGATAGATACTGAAAACATTTGAATATATTCATATTATAAAATCATTATAAAAGATTCGAAAAGCAAAGTCTTAGATCGAATTTTGCAAGATATATTCCAATAATATTCCAATAATATAATAAAATATATCTTCGATTAAATCAATTAATGATTCTACATTCATAAATTTTAAGACACAATATGGATAAGTCATATGATATTAAATGGCTATCGGGGACATAGGGTTTTGAATCTCAATGCATTTGCCAGGAAAGCGGGTTATAGAAGGCGTAATGTGATTTTATCAAAATATCTAGTTTTGGGCATATAAAATGCTTTTAATATTTATGGAGAAAACCCTCATGACCCTTTGGGCCGCCACGAAGGATGAAAATAGGATGCTATTTTCGAGACAAAAGGAAGAAAAGGCAATAATGATATATAAGGATTTGACATCGGATATTAAATTGATTTAAAATATTAACATCAAATGTAAAGTAAAAGGATTTATAAAATCAAGCAAGAAGGGGGGGAGCAGAAAAGAGGAGGTTAGGAGTATGTCTGGTAGGTTTAAGGTTGGGAGGGCAGTCTTTTTTTCAAGCGTTTTGCTTCTTATCATAGGATTTTTTATATGCAATCCTGTTGAGGCCAAATACGGGGTATATCCTGAAAATATTTCATGGGCTTATGGAGACGACACTGTATCTATACCTATATATGTCGATGATATTGGAGGATTGGAGTCGTGGGACCTTATCATCAAATATGATACAGGCGTGTTGACATTCTTAAATGTGGAATATACGGATTTGTCAGCCCAATACTATTTGATAAATGCCAATTTTGACCCGGATGCCGAAGGGATAAAGGTTGGCGCAATCCAATATTTTGATAATGCAGGCGTAGTTCCCCCTCCGCCGGATGGAACGGGCGGAGCGCTCTTCAATGCAGTTTTTCAGGTTACAGATCAGGTGCCTGCTGCTACGGATATCGCAATCGTGATAATCCCGGATACAGGCCCTCAGCTTCAGGCAATCGGCTCTTCAGGTGTATTTTATGGCGAGTCTGTCCATTATGATGTCTCATTTCTTGAAAAGTATATCGATATGCTGGAGGGCAATTCTTTTTATATATCCTTATATATCAATAGCACAAAAGACCTTCAATATTGGAACCTTGAGCTGGTTTACAATCCGGATATCCTGCAATTTAAAGATTATATATCATTGACATCATTGACAGACCAGTATGATAATCTGAAATTCTATGAAGAAACCCCTGGCCTGGTAAAAGTAAGCGCTATCAAGCTTGATAAGGCCATGGAAGGGTCAGGCGTTTTTCTAAGGTTTTTTTTCCAGGCTAAAAATAAGGGGGCTTCTGATATAAGCCTTCAATATATTAATGACAAAGGGAACCAGTTTGGTCCTGTCACTGCGTCTACTGGCAGAGTCTGGGTAAACAAACCGACAACGGTCACTTCTGCCGTGCCTGCATATTGGACATATCCTAAATTTTCGACGTACCCAGTGAACCTGATATATCCGACGTTTTCAACCAATTTAAGGTTTCCTATATATATGCCATATTCGGTGTATCCTGGAAGTTTATCGTATATCTCATATCCAACCATATACTCTATGTTTCAGAGGTTTTACGGGTTGCCGTCATATTCTTTCTTGTCTCAGCAGTATTTATATCAAAACTATAACCCTTTTCGTTTTGGCGGAATCAATCCGTTCTGGTATTTTAGATAGATGGGGAATCAAGAGCGGCGCTTACGGATTTCAAAGACTGACAGATTGCTGAAACTTGATTAAAAGGCCCTTAATATTCGCAAGTAATATTAAGGGCCTTTTGGTTTAATCTTTGATTTATTTGAGGTGACATATATGGCAGGCGATAGATGTGTGATTTGCGGCAAAAAGAGAGGTAAGCGGTTTTGCAGGGAACAAAAGGGGTTGATATGCTCTATGTGTTGCGCAAAGATGATTTATGAACAGGGAGGTTGTCCTGAAGATTGTGTTTACTGGAAATCAAGCAGAAGTTATACAGAGCAAAAAAACATCAGGGTTACGGCCACGGTTCCGGACAGCGTCCAAAAGACGGAATCGGAATTGATCGCCATTATGGAGATGGCTATTTATGATGTTTTAAAAAAGGATGTTTATTACGAAGACAATGATATACTTCGGGGAACGGAAAGGAAGATCGAGGCTTTGAAACATCCTGAAAGGGGACATGATGTTCTGCTCAACCGTATTGGAGTGGTAGAATCCGGGCTGGACGAGGTTATCAAGAGGGTCAAATTCGAGGCAGTCGATAGATTTTCTGACAGTCTGATAATGGATGCCTTAAGGACGTATGCCATTTTTATTAAAAAGGCAGGCGATGTTAAAAGCGGAGGACATAAGTATATAGACGAACTAAAGGAAAGGGTGTCAAAATTTGAGGAGGGTTTAAAAAAAGATCGGTCAAAACAAAAAGATGCTTCTGGCTATCCGCTCATAACCCTCCCGTTCAGCCAATAGGTCAAGATGGATCGTTGAAAGGTCCTCCATCTGCAAATCCCTGGTGTTTTCTTCTTCGTATTTACGCAAGTCGATGGTCTTTAAATACCTTTTGCATTTCATGCATACAGCCACTCTGTCTTTTCCCTTGAGTTCTTTCTCGTCATCCAGATAAAAATATTTCAGCGTATCTTGATCTATATTTTGACAGCAAGGGCATTGGATTCTCGGAAAGGCCCATGAAGAATCACACCATGAGCATATTAGATGCCTTTGGCCTTCTTCTCCTATGATGTAAGCCAGTTGAGGGCTTGATCCGCATACCGGACAATAGGACTGATGCCACGGTGGCAACCCTTGCTGGCTTTGAAAAATGGGGTTCAATGCCTCGCCAAAGGAATGACCGAATGGCTTAAGACTGATCCAGATCAGGATAGTCAACAAAACTGGCGGGTTTTGTTCTTTCTCACGGGTATTATAATTTGCCTTTGCGTCATCATTATGCAAGCATTTTACGTTTGATGTCCGATTCAAATCTTTTCTTTCATCCGCGGCTGAATCAATAGTCAGTGTTTCTTTTTTATTGCAGGCAGCTTGGTTCAGGATCAGCCGGGTTAAACCCTGCATATCAAATTTATGATTATTGATCTTTTCAACCAGTTCAAGGATAGCAGGTTTTAAAGCCGCTCGTTTTTGTGCAAAAAAAACCGATATCCCTTTGAGTATCTCAATAAATTGATTTATAGGCAGATCAATCCTGGATTTGTCAAGGAGTGGAAATCCATCTTTCAGCTTTATCTTTAAAAGATCGGGGGTTGGTTTGAATGGCTCTATATCAATAGCAGGGCGTATCTGCTTCAACTCCGTAAGAAGTTCGCGTCCAAAGCTGAGTATCTCGCCAAGTTGCGGACATTTGCGTGTCAAGTCTTTAAATGGATCTGCGAGTTGGATATCGGACATAGTTTATGGACTCCTGATTATAGATGATGAGTTTTTTACGTAAAGAATTATAAAACTAAAGCGCCTTAAAAGACGCAACGTTGATTAAAATAATCATAAACCAATAATGAAGAAAAAACAAGACAGTGAAATCACAGGTAATTGAAATGTCATGGCATTGGATGGGATATCTCCAATTTGCCTTGACAATTACGGGTAATTGTCAAGGCAAATTGGTATTGACTTGATAACTGCTATAATATATACTAATTTTAAATATTTATACTAAAATCAAAGGTTTTGGGAGGTTTTTTGAATTTAGATTTAACAGGAAACAGGTTAGGGGAGCTTCTTATCAAAAAAGGGCTCCTCAGTGAAGAGGACCTTGGAAAGGCCATGGAACAGAGGTCTGCCACAACGGACAGACTTGGCAAAGTGCTCATCGGCCTTGGATTTATCTCCGAAGATGATCTGTATAAGACGCTTAGCGAGCAACTCAACATCCCGTATCTTCCTCAGTCTGAATACCCTGAAGCAACCATTCTGGATATAGACTTTTCCCTTAAATTCATGCGCCAGTACAGGTTTTTCCCATTAGAAATAAAGGACGGGACACTGGCTATAGCCATGAGTGATCCATTGGATTTTGATACCATAGATGAGCTGAGGCTTTTCACAAAGCAGAAGATAAAGGTCTATATCTCAAAAGAGACGGATGTGCTTACCGCCATTGAGCAAAGATACGGCGAAGGCACTACGACCATGGAGAAGATAATCGGAGATATGGCAGAGGAGGAGCTGCAGCTTCTCGCTTACGGAGAAGAGGAGGATATAGATCATCTAAGGGATATGGCATCGGAGGCCCCTATAATAAAACTGGTCAATCTTTTTATATCAAGGGCCATTGAAGACGGTGCCAGCGATATACACATCGAGCCCTTCGAGGATAAACTACTTGTTAGATTGAGGATAGATGGGATTTTGCACGACATAGAATCCCCGCCAAAACGTATTCAGGCCGCCATTACATCCAGGGTAAAGATTATGGCCAATTTGAATATTGCAGAAAGGAGGCTGCCTCAGGATGGAAGGGTCAGGCTGAGGGTGGCGGGCAGAAAGATAGATCTCAGGGTATCCACTGTGCCCACGCTCTATGGAGAGAGTGTAGTTCTTAGGGTATTGGACAGGGAAAGCATCTTTCTCAGGCTTGAGGACCTTGGATTTCCTTCTGACAAGCTGGATGATTTTGAACGCCTTATTCACAAGCCTCATGGGATCATTCTGGTTACAGGACCTACAGGCAGCGGAAAAACCACGACCCTTTATGCCGCATTGGAGAAGATCAACTCTCCTGACAAAAAGATAATCACGGTTGAAGACCCTGTTGAGTACCAGTTGAGCGGGGTTAATCAGATTCAGGTCAATCCGAAGATAGGCCTAACGTTTGCCAATGGATTGAGGTCGATAGTCCGTCAGGACCCTGACATCATGATGGTCGGAGAGATAAGAGACAGGGAAACGGCAGAGATATCCATCCAATCGGCCTTGACAGGGCATCTTGTCTTTTCAACACTTCACACTAACGACGCTCCAAGCGCAATAACAAGGCTTCTCGATATGGGTGTTGAGGGCTATCTGGTATCTTCATGCCTGGAAGGCATATTGGCCCAAAGGCTTGTAAGGGTGATCTGCAAAAGCTGTAAACAACCTGTCATACCGGACAAAAAGGCGCTGGAGGAGATGGGCATAAAGGCGAGGGAGATGAGGGTCGCCTATCGCGGCAAGGGATGCGATGTATGCAAAAATACAGGATATCATGGCCGTACCGGCATATTTGAGTTCATGACGATAACGGATCCTGTTAGAAACTTGATATTGGAGAAGACAGGGTCAAGCATCGTTAGGCAGAAAGCCATTCAAATGGGGCTTAAGCCTTTAAGAGAGGATGGCTGGGACAAGGTAAAACAAGGTGTCACGACCATCGAGGAGGTCCTCAGGGTGACCCGCGAAGAGGAAGTGGCCGGGCTTATGGAGGGATCATAGAAGGAAATGGCGGTTTTTGTGTATAAGGCGTCTGACAGCTCCGGGAAAATAATAACAGGCAGTATGGAAGCCAAGGACAAGGCTATGGTTATAAACCGGTTGCAGTCATCCTCCTATTTCCCTATAAAGGTAGAACAGGGGACGCAGACGCATGCATCTTTCGTTGAACGTGTCAAGGGAAAACGGGTATTTGAAAGGGTAACCAGCAAGGATATTTTGAGTTTTACCCAGCAGCTTGCCACATTGACGGGCTCTTCCATACCTCTTGACAGAAGCCTTGCAACTCTCAAGGAACTGGCGGAGAAAGAAAAACTTGCCTCAATTATAGACGACATTCATAAAAACGTACATGGAGGAAGCCACTTTGCCGATGCGCTGGCCCAGCATCCCAAATACTTTAGCAAGCTGTATATCAATATGGTAAAGGCAGGCGAGGCAGGAGGCGTGCTGGAGACGGTTCTGGCAAGGCTTGCGGAATTTCTGGAAAGCTCTCAGGAGATGAGGGATAATATTGTCAGCGCCCTTATATATCCGATCCTGCTAACCCTTGTAGGCGGGATCGCTGTCGCCATATTGCTGATCTTTGTCGTGCCAAAATTTAAACTCATATTTATGGACATGGGCCAGGCCATGCCGATTCCTACACAGATATTGCTGGGTTTTAGCCAGGCCATAGTGGATTACTGGTGGTTGATTCTTGGTGTTTTAGGTGTAGGATATTATATAATAAGACGCTATATAGATTCGCCCAGGGGCAAATGGAGATGGGACAGGATGAAGTTAAGAATGCCCGTCTTTGGCGCTCTGGTGCAGAAGATAGAGATTTCACGTTTCACAAGGACTTTGGGCACATTGATACAAAGCGGGGTGCCCATTTTGCAGTCTTTGGGAATTGTCAGGGATATCATTGGAAATGTAGTTGTTTCCAAGTCCATAAGCAGGGTTCAGAGCAGCATTAAGGAAGGGGAAAAGATTTCTGAGCCCCTCAAACAAAGCGGGATATTCCCTCCGCTTGCTGTTCACATGATTGATGTAGGGGAAGAAACTGGGCAACTGGAGAATATGATGTTCAAGGTCGCCGACACATTTGATGTCGATGTGAGAAATGGCATAAAAAGGCTGGTCGGCCTTTTGGAGCCGGTGCTCATACTGCTTATGGGGATTATCGTGGGATTCATTGTAGTTTCCATGCTCCTGGCCATATTCAGCGTCAATGAGATACCGCTTTGACAAAAACCTTAACGAGAGGGATCTTTATGAAAAGAAAAATATGGGATGATTCGTCACTGCTTTGTCAGAGGGGTTTTACTCTGATAGAACTGCTTGTGGTTATGATTATAATCAGCATGCTGGCGGCCCTTGTCGGTCCAAGGGTTTTCAAGAAATTGGGCAAGGCTAAGATGCAGGCCGCAGAGGGGCAGATTCATCTTTTTGAAATGGCCCTTGACACATATCGACTTGATACAGGCCATTACCCTGAAAGACTGGAGGATCTGGTAAACAGGCCAGGCGGATCGGATTTCTGGGATGGGCCGTATTTGAAAAAAGGTATACCCAAGGACCCCTGGGGGAATGATTACCATTACGCAAAATCAGGGGAAGAGTATGTGCTTCAATCTTATGGCGCGGATGGTCAGCCGGGCGGAGAAGGCGAAAACGCAGATATCCCAAAAGGTGATGATATGCAAACCAGGACGGTGGTTTCACCGGGAGAGTATTGACGCCTGTATATGAGGTTTATCTCGAAAATAGCCTTTTATTTTCATCCAGCCCGGCGCAGCAAAACGGCAAGGGCGTTTGTTTTGGAGAATAATAACCCTCACGGGTTTACCCTGTTCGAGATAATTGTCGTTATGGGGATCATTGCCATTGTGGCTGCCCTCATTGTGCCGAGGGTTGGAAACACCATTTACAATATGAGGCTTCGTTCGGCCGTTCGTCAGTGTTCGGCAGTTTTGAGATATACGAGAAGCATGGCGATAACCACCCAAAAAGAACAAAGGGTCAGTTTTTTTATCAAGGGCGATCCTGAGGAAAAGGATTATTACAATTATAACAGGGTAACCAGGGATTCAAGCGGTCAATCCGGAGGGGAAGCTTATGATATAGACGAGGCAGGCGGTCCTGACAGCCTGAAGCATGAGACAAGAAAGGTGGAGATGGATTCTTCTATATCCTTGAGATGGAGGGATGCTCCGGATAAGGATTGGAAAGAGGAAGGCAGGTTTGAGGTCATCTTTTCCCAAAGGGGCATTGCCTCGGGGGGAGAAATAAGGTTTGCCCTCTTTGAGGGGAAAAGGGATTACATTTTGAGTGTAGATCCGGTGACAGGGAGGGCAAAAATCCTTGCAGGAGAGGGATAGTTGCTTTGCTTATTAGGTTTGTAAGAAAACCCTTTATGGGCCTTTGGCTGGCGATAAAGGATAAAGATGCACGAAAGGGATTTTTTTTAAACAAAGAATGGCGCAGGGGTTTTACACTTCTTGAGATAATGGTGGCGCTTGCGATAATGTCCATAGCCCTTGTTACGGTTATGCAGCTTTTTTCCGGGTCTCTACGCTCGGCCAAGGTGTCTTATGATTATTCTCTGGCAGTTATAGGCGCAAAAACCAAGATGGAGGAAGCCCTGGCAGCCAAAAACATGGAAGATTTTGATGATCTCGCAAAAAGCGGCGAGTTTGATAATGATCTGCTAAATGGTTATCATTGGGAGATCATCGGGCCTGAGCCTTATGAAGAGATGCTGCCTGAAGGCTTGAGGACGGATATCGATAAAGAAAAAGGGCCTGTCGCCGATTTGCCTTATAAATTATACCAGATCGATGTTAAGGTCAAATGGAATGTCGGCGACAAGGAAAAAGAAGTGGGTTTTACAACGCTTAAGATGCTGGAGGAAAGGGATTAGAGGCCGTATCGGAAGCATAAAGAGGGAAGCAGGTTTTACCCTGCTTGAATTGGTGATATCCGTAACAATCCTTGCCCTCATCCTCGGCGTGATCCTTGGCGCGATGCGTTTGGGAAGCAGGTCCTGGGAGGTTGAGGAAAAGAGGGTGGAGAGGCTGCAGAGGATGAGGGTCACGTATGATATCATCTCGGAAGATATCAAATCCGTTTTGTGTAATGTAAAGAAAAGTATTTGTCCTGGAGGCAGCGGTTGCAGACATATAGCCCATATGTTTATCGGCGAAAATGACAGGATAAAATTCGTGTCTGCAAATCCCGGCATCGGCGCAAATCTTAGCAGGAGCAGATACAGGGTGGCAAGTTATTATCTGGGCCAGGACTATAATACGGAATATGAAGGGGTTGTCCTTGAAGAGAGCAAATGGCTCTTCCCTGATTTTTTCCGTTTTGACTTCGTATGCGATATATGCGATTCCGAGTCAAGCGAGTTTGAAAGCGAGTCGAATCTATATGTCATCTATCCGGATGTGACAGAGCTGACTTTTCAGTATTATGGAACCAGAAACGGCGAGTCTGAACCTGATTGGTATGATACATGGAATTCCCTGGAAGACCTTTGTTCCTGCGACCCTGGATATATACAGGAGCTATTGCCTGAAAAAGTAAGGATAAGGATGCTCAGGCCGCCTATTAAAGGCCGGAAGGCGGAAGAAGAGCCCGAAGAAATTGTCATTGAGGTATATATAAGGTGCGGACAGGGAACATAACAACAATTATTTTCGGGGCAGTGATTATATTGACCTCATGTTACCTTTTTGGTCATTCCTGCGAAGGCCGGAACCCAGGATTTACAGATGAAAGAGGTGTCGCGCTGATGATGATTTTGTGGGTCTTGATCCTTTTGGATATAATTGTGCTTCAGTTTGCTTCATCGATGAGGACGGAGGTGGAAATCACCAGAAATTTCAGGGACAGCATTGAGTCTTATTATCTGGCAATGGCTGGCATCGAGATGGCGAAGTTTGAATTAAAATATGTGGGAAGCATCACAAGGACGCATGGCCCTGATCCCAACAGCGGCGCAGTGGATTTCAGGATCGGCTCTCTGGACAGGGAAGAAAGCCCCCGTTTCGGGAGGCGGGTATCTATGGGACGAGGAAGATTTTCTTACGAATACCACCCGAAGGATGCAAAATATGATCTGAATTTTCTGACAGGACCAGGAAATGAGGCGAAGCTTAAGGAGGTTCTTGTAGAATGCGGGGTGGAACCAGAAAGCCCGGAATTGAGCGATATCTCAAGATCGATTATAGACTGGAGGGACGCGGATCACGATCTGTCAGGGCCTGACATAGGCGCTGAGGATGATTGGTATAAGGACAACTGGCAGGGTTATGAATGCAAAGATGATATGTTCTACAGCGTTGACGAATTGGCTCTCATCAGGGGCTTAAGACTTGAAGAAGGGGACACCGGGGATGAGATAAAAGAGAAAAAGGCTCTGCTAAATCGTATCTATGAAAAAGTGGATGCCCACCCTTTTGACAATAGATTGATACCTCCTCATAGAGTCCCCAATCCTATCTGGGATCCAAATCGTGACACCCCTATTATGAATAAAAGATCGGAATATTATGAGGTGATATCCACCGGTTGGGTCAAAGGGGGTATTGCACAGAGGAAGATCAAGGCCGGATTCAAGATAAAGGGGAGTGAAAACATACAGTTTATTTCATGGACTGACAATTATATACCGCTTGAGGATTTTGACCCGAATCAGGGCAATGCAGATTCGGATACGATTTAGAGTTTTTTTAAAGAGGAGAGGATGTTTTTATTCCAGCAAAGTTTAGGGATAGATTTCAGGGAGGATACACTCCGTCTGGTTTTATTGGGCAAGACCATTAAAGGCACAATCCTGGTGGATCACCTGATAAAAAGATACCCGAACCTGGCTGATAAGCCTAGGGAAGGGGAGGCAATCGATGAGCTGGTGGCAGACCTGAATGCCTTTTTTTCTGACCGTAGCCGTCCTTCGGAGGTGATTTTAGGCATTCCGAGGCAGAAGGTTATACTCAGAGAGATACACTTGCCTGCCCTTGAACGGGAGGAGTTAAAAGAGATCATCACCTTTGAGATTGAGAAACATATACCATTGCCTTCCCAGGAAATATATTATGACTATCAAACAATGGAAAAGGTTTCAGAATCTGAAAATAGGATAATGCTGGGTTTGATCAAAAAGGAGGATATGGATTTTTATCTTAATATCCTTGAGAGGGCTCAGCTAATTCCCACGCTGGCTACACCCCTGTCCTATGTCCTAAAAGATTGCCCAGGCTGCAATCATTTTGCCGGTCAAGACCTTGGCGCCATGGTGGATATCGGAGAAAAAGAGATTGAGATTGACCTGCTTCAGGGCAGCAGCCTTGTCTTCAGCAGGAGTTTATCCATTAAAGATGAGGGATTGGATGAAGATTCTGCCATGACAAACAGAGAGCCTTCTTCAAAGGATGAAGAAGAAGGTTTAATGGATAAAAAGACGAGGGCTATCGGAACTGGGCTGCTTGGCATTGTCAAACAGATGTTCCGGACAATAAAGCATCCTGTGGATGAAGGGCTTGCAAGGATTGTTTTAACAGGCATGGGCGCATATGATTTACATTTGTCGGATTTTCTTCATGAAAGCTCGGGTATAGATGTTTACATACCTAATCCCTTCCATGGATTGACGGAAAAAAGTATATCAGGCCGCAAGGCATCCGCTCTCGCAATGGCCACAGGCCTGGCTGTAAAGGGGTTAAAGGAGAGTTTCACAGACCTGAACCTTCTTCCCGTCGAGATGAGGGTAAGGCGGACATCGCACGCATTCTCTTTTGCCGTGATATTATTGTCCCTGCTTTTTTTATTGCTAACGGCTACGGCTTATACGGGTTTTGGAAAGTCTGGCTGGTTTTATCTTCCAAAGAGATTAAAGCTCGAAAGGGTTGTTAATACATCCAAGCAATTGCAGGATCAGGTGCGTGATATCAGGATAGTTTCCCAAAGGATCGATGAAACCTCCAAGAAGATAGACGAGATCCGTACTTTGATGAAAAAACGCGTCAGCAAGCTTGAAATATTGCAGGAACTGAGCGCGATTATACCTGAAAGCGTCTGGCTGGACAAGGCCGACATAGCAAACGACAAGATTGAAATAAACGGTTATGCGGATGCCTCCTCCAGTTTGATCGGCATCATGGAGGACTCCCCTTTGCTTGAGAATGTCATCTTTCCATCGACCATAACAAAGAGGCCTGGAGAAAAGGAGAGGTTCAGGATAATCGCCAATATCCAGAGGGGGCTGACCGAGAATGGGAAATAGCAAGGTAAAAAACCTGACATGGATTGCTCTGATTGGCGCGATGGGCATAGCGGCGTTTTATTTTGCCCTGGTCTACCCGTTTATTTTGAACAAAAGGGTAAATGAAAAGCTGGAAATAGAGGAGCAGAGGCTGGAGAATTACCTTCGAACGATCAGACAAAAGCCTGAAAAGGATGCGATGCTGGAGCATCTCATCCAAAGCGAGGAAAGATACCAGGATATGCTTATGGAACCCGACAAGCCTCCAGTGGTTGCAGCCAGGCTACAAAATACCCTTAAAGGGATGGCAGAGAATGAAGGGGTGAATATCATCAGCGAAAAGCAATTGGCCATTTCAGAACAGGGGGCTTTTATAGAAGTGCCTGTTGAGATAACCCTAAGATGCAGCATAACAAAACTGACAAATCTGATCTATGCCATAGAAGATTATCAAAGATTTCTTGATATATCTAAATTAAACATAAGGGTGGTAAATATAAGAAACCCTATTGATATAAGGGCGGATATGACAGTGTCCGGCTTTATACTCGCCAGAGGCATCTCGGAGGAGGGTTGATGTTTCGTAAAATCGTTTGGATCAATATCGGCCTTTTTGTTATAGTTGTTTTACTTTCATATAACCTTTATACACTTTGGTCCAGGATCATGGAAGATATGAAGGCCCCTTCCGTCCAGGTCAACATTGCCGAAAGCCCTGAAAGAACTTCGGAAGATGAAGAGAAGGAAGAGGTATTTGATTACAAACCCTCTTCGAGGATGAGTTATTCTTCCATTATTGAAAAGGATCTTTTCAGACCTGAGAGGGAGGAGTGGCAACCGCCTCCGCCTCCAGAGGAGGAAGATGTTGATATAAAACAAATCTCTCCCTATCCACAGTTTCCAGGTCAAGGCATGCCTCAGCCAGAGATGAAGACCCCTACCGTACTGGGGATTATTTTGATCGGCGAGGCCAGAAGGTATGCTATCATGCAAGGATGGACGAGAGAAGATGTACAGGAGAGGACCAGGAAGATAAGGCTGGGGGATGGAACCATACGGGAAGTCCCTTTGCCGCCAGTTCCAGGCAAAGTAACTCAGGACAAGATAAAGGCATACCGGATCGGGGATTATATCTCGGAGGAGCAGATAGTTGATATACTTCCGGAAAAGGTTGTGCTGGAGAAGAATGACGGGGAAAGATACGATGTCCTGCTAAGAGAGCAGGCCAAATTGGATTTATGGAAGGTCCAGGACCTGTCCCAGCAGTCGCCAGGCCAGGTTGGCCCAGGCGGTTTTGGACCGGGCCAGATGCCGGTTGTCCCTGATCCAAGGGCATATCCTATCCCGCCGGGTATTCCGCCAGGGTTGCCGGCGTATCCCTATATTCCGGTTTATCCGCCTGTGCCTCCGCCTGGTTATATACCACCTCAGGCGATTCAGCCGCCTCAGGGAGGGTTTAATCCGCCTTTGGCGCCTACACCGGGTCAAAGGCCTTCGCAGCAGTCTTTTCCGGGTCAGCCCGGATTGCCTCAGGGAAGGTTTCCTTTCATTCCAGGACAGCCTGTGCCCGGGGTTACTAATTGATGATATCAAACGGAGGAATTTCTATGAAACTTTTTATAAAAGCGCTCCTTTTACCCTGTCTGTTTCTGGGGCTGACCTCGTGTGCATTGCTGCCTAAAAAAAAGGCAGGGCCCAAGGCCGATCTTCGGCCTATGATCGCCTCCGGAGAGGAGGCTTCCAGAAGGCAGGCTGGTCTGTCTGGTCAGGGCGCTGAAGAGAGAGAAAAATCCTCCCGCAGGCGTTTAATAACTGAATCCGGCGTTGAAAAGATTCTCTTAACAGGGGCAGATGAAAAAACAGGGCTTGATAAGACGGCATATTTTGAGGATGAAAAGAGTGTCCCCATATTCGAGCCTTATGACCCTGAGAAGCCGTCTGAAAAGGGATCTGTCGAGCAGTTTGAAGAGGGCCTCCCGCAGGAGATCAAGGAAGAGCTCCTCGGCCTGACAAAAAAGGAAGAGGATTATGTGACGCTCAACTTTGAGCAGGCGCCTATCGCCCAGATATTGAACGCAGTGAGCGAGACGCTTGGCATAAATTTTATCATGACCCCTGGTGTCAAAGGGGATATCACCATGCAGACATCAAAGCCTGTCCCTGCATCCGATCTTTTTCAGATATTGCAGTCCGTCCTTGAGGTAAACGGCCTGACCCTTGTCAAATCAGGCAGGTATTACAAGGTCGTCTTTGGAAAGGAGGCCAAACAGTATCCATTGCGCGTGCTATCGGGCAAGGAGGGAGAAGGGCTTCCATCAGAGGACACCTTCATCACGCAGATCATACCCCTGGATTATATACCTGTAAAAGACATGGTCAACATAGTCCAGCCTTTTTTGTCCAAATCAGCCCCTCCGGTCATCCAGCATGAAGAGCTGAATATACTTATTATCAATGACCTGGCCTCGAACATGAAACGTTTGCTTAGGTTTGTTCAGGAACTGGACAAACCCCTTTATCAGCCAAAAGAAAAGGTCTATGTATACTATGTGGAAAATGGCGATGCAGAAAAGCTTGCCAGCACTCTTAATTCCATATACAAAAAAACCGACAAAACCAAGGGGTTCCCTTTTTCCCCTGTCACAGGAGAAAAGCCGGGTGAACAGGCTCAAAAGGCAGTCCAGCCCCAGCAGATAATCCAGACGCCCTACGGCCCTCTTGCATTGCCTGAATCGGTAAGCGGAGAAGTGCATATCACTTCGGACAAGGAAATAAATGCGCTCATTATTGTGACATCTCCAAGGGATTACCCTGCCGTGCTTGAGACTATCAAGAAGCTGGACGTTATGCCTAAACAGGCATTGATCGAGGCTCTGATCGTAGATGTGACCTTGACTGACAGGACAGAATTCGGCATAGGGTGGTATTTGAAGGGACGGGAGCAAAGCCTCGGAGCCAACATAAGCAAACTGGACCTTTCAAGCTATGTAGGGCCAGAGACATTCTCCAGCATATTCGGATATAAGCTGATCACAGACAGCGGTCGATTCAGCGCCTTTATGAGGCAGTTGAGCGAGATGACAAATTTGAATGTAGTATCGAGCCCGTACATCATGGCCTTGGACAACCAGAAGGCAACCATCCACATTACCCGTGAGCAGCCTATAGCCAAGTGGACGGATGTAGGCACTACAGCAACAGGTGTCACAAGGCTTGAGAGGACATTCGATTACAAGTCTGTGGGATTGAAGCTTGATGTAACGCCCAAGATCAACGAAAACAATATGATGACACTGGAGATAGAACAAGAGGTCAGCGAGATAGCGGAGATAACCGAAGACGGCGCTGTGGCTGTAAACAAGAGGACGGCAAACTCAAAGGTGGTTGTAAAGGACTCCCAGACCATCATCATAGGAGGCCTGATCCAGAACAAGGTAGATAAATCCAAATCAGGCATACCGTTCCTTTCCGATATACCTCTGATCGGCAGATTGTTCGGATCAAACAGGGATACGGTTCAGAAGACGGAGCTTCTTATATTCATAACGCCTCATGTAATAGACAACCAGAAGGATATAGGGGAGATAACATCCCAGTTTGAAAAAAAGGTCGAATCAGTAAAGGCATTGACAAAGACCACTAACAAATCTCAGGAATGAATCAAAACAGAGTCTCTCAAGAGATAGAGTCTCTCAGGGAACAGATCCGCCATCACGACTGGCGGTACTATGTGCTTAACCAGCCCGAAATATCGGATACTGAATATGACCGTCTGATGGAGAGGCTGAGAGACCTTGAGGAGAAACACCCCGAACTTATCACAGAGGATTCGCCCACAAGGAGGGTCAGCGGCGCACCCCTTTCCGGGTTTTCTGTAATCGCTCACGAGACACCCATGCTCAGCCTTGCAAACACCTATTCCAGGGAGGAACTCGGAGAGTTTGACCAGCGGGTAAAAAAAGGGCTTTCAGGCGAAAGATACGAATATGTTGTGGAACTGAAGTTTGACGGGGTGGCCGTATCTCTTGTATATGAATCCGGCAGCTTCGTGCAGGGATCCACAAGGGGTGACGGTTTTCATGGAGACGATATTACTGCCAACCTTAAGACCATAAGAAGCATACCCATCAGATTGATCTCTTCTCAGCAATCCGCAATCCCCAAAAGGATGGAGGTTAGGGGAGAGGTATTCATTGACAGGAGATCTTTTGATCGCATAAACAGGGAAAGGCAAAACGCCGAAGAAGAGCCTTTTGCCAATCCCCGCAATGCCGCCGCCGGTTCGTTAAAGCTCCTTGATCCTGCCCAGGTTGCGCAAAGGCCGCTTGATATATTCTTATATGCATGCCTTGCAAGTGAAGGCATTCCTGCCACGCACATAGAAACGCTTGATCTCCTTTCAAGGCTGGGTTTTAAAGTAAATCCAAACCGTATGCTGTGCCAGGGGATAGACCAGGTGATCGAATATTGCGATCTGTGGGAGGACAGGAGGAAAGACCTCCCTTATGACATAGACGGCATGGTCATAAAGGTAAATGATTTTGGCCAGCAGGCCAGGCTGGGCGCCACATCAAAGAACCCCAGATGGGCCATATCCTATAAATTTCCTGCCAGGCAGGCAACCACAAAACTCCTCGATATCAGTCTTCAGGTAGGCAGGACAGGGGCGATAACACCTGTCGCTATACTTGAGCCCGTCGAGCTTTCAGGGACGACGGTAAGCAGGGCTACGCTGCATAACGCTGACGAGATACTTCGTAAGGATATAAGGGTTGGGGACCGTGTTATCATAGAAAAAGGCGGAGAGATCATCCCGAAGGTTGTGCAGCCTGTGATAAGTGTCCGCACAGGTAATGAGATCGAGTTCAGGATGCCTGGCGAATGTCCTGTTTGCGGAGGGGGAGTGATCCGTCTTCCCGGCGAGGCGGCTTACAGGTGTATCAGTGTCAACTGCCCTGCCCAGGTGGAGAGGGTAATACAGCATTTTGCGTCAAGGGATGCTATGGACATAGAGGGACTTGGCCCTGCATTGATAAAGCAATTGCTATCAGAAGGGCTGATAAAGGATTATGCCGGTATCTATGCCCTCAATGAAAAAAGGGGTCAGCTCCTTCAACTGGAGAGGATGGCGGAAAAATCCGTGCAAAATCTCCTTGATGGGATAGAAAAAAGCAAGGGAAGACCCCTCGGCGCGTTTATATTCGCTTTGGGGATAAGACATGTAGGCAGGGTAGCGGCAGAGACCCTGGCAAGGCGTTTCGGTTGCATTGAAGCCCTTTCAGTGGCCGATGACGAAGAACTGGAGAAAATCCCTGAGATAGGCCCTGTCATGGCCGAGAGCATAAGGGCATTCTTTAAATCGGAGAGGACTAGATCCGTGCTTTCAAAACTTCTTGATCACAGGGTAGGAAGATGTGAGGGAAAAGGCGTGGAATCCGCTGCGGGCGAAGGTTTGAAGAGAAAGTCTTTTGTATTTACAGGTTCTATGCTGGCATTTACCCGCACCGAGGCCCAGGATATAGTCAGGAGGGCAGGGGGGCAGGTGATGACCACGGTCGGCAAGAAGACAGACTATGTGGTAGCAGGAGATGATCCTGGATCTAAATTGGCAAAGGCGCAAAAACTCGGGATCACAATCCTGAACGAGGAGGAATTCTTACAGATGATCGAACCTTTTATAACGGAAATACATTTGCATTAACAGTGCAGGCGAGTCAGTATTTGTCCATGATCTTTTCATCGATTACCATAGGCTTGTTTGTTGCCCACAGGGCTTTATATTGAAATAATCGTAGGCAAGCCTTGTGGCCATCCTTCCCCTTGGGGTGCGGTTCAGATATCCCTCCTGGATAAGATAAGGCTCGTACACCTCTTCTATGGTATCCCGCTCCTCATTTATGGATGCGGAAAGGGTTTCAACGCCGACAGGCCCGCCGTTGAACTTTTGTATTATGGTCAAAAGGAGTATACGGTCCATCCTGTCGAACCCCTTATCATCAACCTCAAGGGCCTTTAACGCCTCATCGGCCACCTGCCTTGTAATGACCCCATCAGCCTTTATCTGGGCAAAATCCCTGACCCTCCTCAGGAGTCTGTTGGCGATTCTAGGCGTTCCTCTTGACCTTCTCGCTATCTCTATGGCGCCGTCATCGGATATCCGGATATCGAGTATCTTGGCAGACCTGTTTATTATACGGCATAATTCCTCAGGCTGGTAGAACTCCAGTCTGCAGACCACACCAAACCTGTCTCTTAAAGGTGAGGTCAAAAGCCCTGCCCGCGTAGTTGCCCCGATCAAAGTAAACCTGGGCAGGTCAATCCTGATTGTTCGGGCGCTCGGGCCCTGCCCGATTATGAGATCCAGCTTGAAGTCTTCCATGGCTGGGTAGAGTATCTCCTCAACAGCGCTGTGCAGCCTGTGGATTTCATCGATAAACAGGACATCATGATCCTGAAGATTTGTCAGTATAGCCGCAAGATCTCCCGCCCGCTCAACGGCAGGTCCCGAGGTAGTCTTTATATTCGCCCCCATTTCTCTTGCTATTATATGGGCTAAAGATGTTTTCCCTATACCCGGAGGACCGTGGAACAAGGAATGGTCAAGCGCCTCCCCCCTTTTTTTTGCTGCCTGTATAAAGACGGAAAGATTCGATTTGATCTTGTTTTGCCCTATGTATTCATCCAAATTCCTCGGACGCAGATTGACCTCAAGCCCTATGTCCTCTTCCTGCATTGTCTTGCTTATCAGCCTTTGATCTTTATCATTATCCATAATCTCTATTATACCTACATCGGGCATAAATTGCACCTCTAAGCAACTCCCTTTTTTAAATCAATCCTGTATCAATAAATTTACGACAGTATATTTTTATGCCTCATAGCGACACAAAAAGGCACGAGCGGTTATAGTAGTATAGAACAGAAAAGCCACGGCAATTCCTGCAGCGTGACTAACCGGCATTGTCACAAAAACCTGTCCCCCCCAATAAGGCAATATTGAGGCGCTATAATAAACTTCAAGGATGATCTTTGCGGGGATGAAAATGATTATCAATTTGGATATTGTCCTCCAGGGGCCGGATCCTCCAGCCCCCAAAAGGGCACAGTAAAATATAAAACCGCACGCCATGCCCGACAATCCTCCATAATATCCCATGCCGGGTTTTAGAATGAATAATGATGAGCTAATGATTGGAGCCATCAACATATACATGAGACCAAAATGGAGATGATTCCTTCTTTCAACAATCCATCCAAACGTGCCGAATGCCAGCAGGTTATAGACAAGGTGGTCTTTGCTGAAATGCACGAAATGAGAAGTAAACAAGCGCCAGATTTCGCCTCTCATTAATTCAGCCCTGTCAAAAATGAAAAATGAGGACATTTTGACATTTATAAAAGACAGCACGCTGATAAAAATAATAAAAAGGGTCAGTACAGGTGCACGGGCTATTATGCCTTTTGTTTCCTTTTCAGCCATATCCAATATCCGCCCAACATAATTAAAAATATTATTGATAAACCATCTATGCTCCCCCCGCCTGTATAGCCTGGTTTGTGAGATATCTGATAATCCTCCGGGGATTCTTTTATCTTTTCCTTAAACAACTCAAGCTGGATTTCCAGATTTGCAATAAGGTCGGCGCTGGCCTCTATAAATCCCTCCATCCTGTCAATACGCAATTGTTCTGAAAGGTTGACAGGGGTTGCTTTACTCTTTATGTGGCTTATGCCTGGCGCGCGGAAAAGCATCTTTCTGCTTCTGATATCATAAACTGAGGTATCAACCATGGTGTGGGTGTCATTCTTTTCACCGGGTATCATATATGCACCAACGAGTGTCCAGTATGTTATAGAGGCAAGCCCTTCATCTGTAAATTGTGTCTGGTCATAGGAAAGAAGAGCGATTACATCGATTCCGTACATTGTGCGGATTTGATCGAGGTTTGTAAAACTCCCTTCCTTTCTGAGATAGGCGGAGGGTATAAGCTCAATTGATTTAACAAAGTCATATTTTTTAAAATGCTGGCTTACTAAGTTCATTAGTTCCATTTTATCCCTTTCGGTGAGAATTTGACCAGCCCAGATATTTTCCGGAACAAAAGCAATGCCTGCACGCAATGGAAGGTCAAGTCGGGGTATACCAGGGTTTTCAACATAGTCCGTTTTGTCCGGGTAAAGGTATTGCACTACACTGCTGCTGCGGTGATGTGTTTTCATAAAACCGCAGCCTGTCATCATTGAACAAATCACTGTAATCAGCAGGACAGTCATGCGTTTATTCATGGATTTCATACTGTTTATTCTCCTTATTTTCTTATAGTTTTTTAAAAGCTGGCATTGACCCAGCCTGATGACCATTTGTAAAATGCGCAGCCGAATCTTTTTAAAAGAAATTTATTCTGGGACCAATGATCCTTAATATATCTTATTTGTATTAAAAATGTAAAGGATTTATAATGACTTTTCTCGAATAATTATTTTTTTCTATAAAGAAATAAAGAGGTTACTGTTCGTTAAATTAATATACTCCATTCTCCTCAAAAAATGGCGCTGTTTTTAATAATGCAAAACCACATTTAAAGGAATTAAATATTGAAATCATAGATAATCCAGCTTTTGATAAAATTGGAAATCCTGTTATACTTTATCCGGTTGATGCAAATTCTATGGATTTTAATAATAAATATAAACCATTCCCATAGTGGCAAATAAGAGATATCATAAATTCAGACAATCCCTTCGTAAAGAAGCCGTGCCTTCCCTTTCATATCTCAAGGAATTGTTTGAAAAAAGCGGCTTGCCGCTTTCTGATGCACAATACGGGCAGTTTTGGAGGTATCATAACCTTCTTAGAGAAAGGAACAAGGAGTACGACCTCACCCGCATTTTCAATTTTACTAATGTGGTTCAAAAGCACTATATAGATTCTGTCCTGGCAGCCAAGCGCTTAAACTGGAAACTCCCATCCCCTCTCCTTGATATTGGCACTGGTGCAGGTCTTCCGGGGATACCGCTAAAGATTGTTTGTCCGGAAACAGAGATTATTTTATCCGAGGGGCGGCATAAGAGGGTTCAATTTCTGAATGAGGTTGTCGATGCCCTTTCCCTTGAAAAAGTAGAGATATATAACCACAAGATTTCCCCCTCTTTTGAAAAGCTGGTTCAGGGGGTCATCACCCGTGCAGTTGAGACAATCCCAAAGACCCTTCTTAGGATTAGAGGGCTGCTGTCACCAGGAGGCCATGCAATTTTTATGAAAGGGCCGCAGTGTGATGAGGAAATTAAGGAGGCATTGAGGGTGTTTGGCCATGAATATCATTTGATTCAGGAAATCCCTTATACCATCCCTAATACCATTCATAAACGGAGGTTGATAGTCTTTGAACGGCTGGATGATCGCTTGGCCAGGGGAGTTAAACATAGCTATCATAATAAAGTAATAAGCAGCTCATCCAACGAGACATTTAAAATATTAAAAACGCTTCTTATTTCAAAGGGAATAAAGAAGGAGGGCCAGGCCATTGTCTCCGGTGAAAAGATTATTAATGAGGTGTTGAAGGATTTTCCTGAGATCTGCATAGGGGTTATCAATGCCGCTTCATTAAAAGAAAACGCAGAAAATAGATATTTAGGAAATATAAGGGAAGTTTTAAATTCAACAATAGGGAAGGGGCTCACACAGTACCGACTGGACCGGACTTTATATGACATATTGGATGTCTTTGGAACGAAGAATGATATACTGCTGGTAAAGACACCCCCCTTCCTGGAATGGCAGATACCGGATATCAAAGAGGGATGTACCCTGATGATCCCTTTTCAGGACCCTGAAAATCTGGGGAGCGTGATCCGTTCTGCCGCTGGTTTTGGAGTCAAGGATATTGTACTGCTCAAAGAGGCTGCCAATCCTTATCTGCCAAAGAGCATTAGGGCCGGAGGCAGCGCAGTATTCAGGGTAAATTTTTTCAAAGGCCCATCCATTAAGGATTTATGTTTTATATCCCGGGATGCGATGAAAAGGGGTATCCCAATAATATCCCTATCAATGGAAGGGAAGGATATACATAATTTCAGATTTCCATCCAAATTTATATTACTGCCTGGATTAGAGGGCGCCGGCCTGCCTTCAGGGGAACTTCGGATGCAGTCATTGTCAATACCCATAGAGCCTGCCATCGAGTCGCTTAATGCGGCAGTGGCAACCGCTATCGCCATTTACAAATGGAAAGAGGCTTGCAAGGGACAAGCTAAAATCAGATAAACCCAAAATAAATCCCCCAATGGGTCTTCGATTTTTAAGGGTGCATGAAAATATCTGAAAGAAGTTTTCAGGTAACCCCCATGATCTATTGATCACAACGAATCATGAAAATTAATAAAAACAAAGTATTGTTCGATCATTTTCATATAAAATGAAAATCTTAAAGGATGGAACCCAGTGGCGGCATTTCAGCCGCCCCTGGTCAGATAATCAAAATTATCCCTTTATTACCTTATTGATAGATCTTTGATATAGGGATTTTCCAGTGATTAGACATGAGCCGTCTATTTCTCAGGTTCATCTGTGACTGATGAAGACGGAACTGGAATTTGTTTGCCCTCTTTGAGAATAATAACAGTGGCTGCCTTTTTGCCATCTTTTTCCTCAAACTCTATATCAACTATATCTCCGGTTTGAACGACTTCGATGCCATAATCTTTATCAAAAATAGCATTGGCCACATCGAACTCAACGATGCTGTCTTGACCTTTTACAGAAATGGTCTGAGCCGTCTCATCGACACTAACTACCTCGCCTGTCAACTTCATCGTAACGGATTCTGTCTTTGCAGACACATTCATGATAAGTGCTATGCAAATCGGCAAAAGAAGAAGAAACAGAACCAGTAATTTTTTCAAGATTTCACCACCTTTCTTAAGAAATTTTATGAGATCATAAAAATTGACGAATGATATAGATGCATCAGGTATGCCAGATAAAATCATTGGATGTGCCATCAACAAAAAGAAGTTTTTACACAAGATATTTCAAAGAAATATTCCAGGGGACAATTTGGGTAGCTTGTTTTAGGATCGAGGCCGTCAAATTTTTCTGACTTGTTTTCATTTAACGTCAAATTTTTCGAACTTTTTGGTATTACCCGGAAAGATACAGTTTATAAATACCATTTCGATCTGTCATTCCCTTTTGAGGGTATAAGGTTCAGTATGTTTAGATAAAAGCACAGCCATTGAGCGGGCCTTTACCGTATAACGGCTCTGTTCATGGAGGGTACGTTCCTCCCCTGGATTACTGATATCTAGGGGAGGATCACAGGATGTATCGATCGCCAAAAACCATCTCTTTTCCCCTGGGGCGCTTGGGATTGTAAATTGGACATCATCGGGCCATGAGTTGAACATTATAAAGAAATCGTTGTCATCTCTGTCGGCCTCAATCTCAGCATTACTTCCGTCGAGTAGAAAGGCGATGGAGCGCATTTCTACGTTGTGCCAATCCGGATAAGCGCCCGATGGGCTGTACCATGCAATATCAGGGATGGAGTTTAAATTCGTGTCCCTGCCTGTGAAAAAGACAGGGCGCCTGAATACAGGATGTGCCTTCCGGAAATGGATCAATCCGCTGCAGAAGCGAAACACATCTGCAAACCTTTCCTTAAATGTCCAGTGATACCAGGATATTTCATTATTCTGGCAGTAGGCGTTGTTGTTCCCTTTTTGCGTCCTCCTGAACTCATCCCCGCCAAGGAGCATAGGTGTCCCCTGAGATAGAAAAAGGGTTGCGATAAAATTTTTGACCTGCCTGTTTCTGAGCGTCTGGATGCCGGGATCGGATGTCTCGCCCTCAGCGCCGCAGTTGTAGCTCAGGTTGTAATTGTTGCCGTCCCTGTTTTCCTCCCCGTTAGCCTCGTTATGTTTTTCGTTGTAGCTTACAAGATCGTTCAAGGTAAAGCCGTCATGGGCTGTGATAAAATTTATGCTGTGAAAAGGCCTTCGTCCGTCCCTCAGATAAAGATCGGAGCTTCCGGTTATCCGGGTGGCAAGGGGGGGAACCATTCCCTGCTCACTTCTCCAGTAGCGGCGTATGTCATCTCTAAAACGGTCATTCCATTCGGCCCACCTTCCCCCAGGAAATGCGCCTACCTGGTATGCGCCTGCCATGTCCCATGCCTCTGCAATGATCTTTGTGTCCCTTAAAATCGGGTCCTCTGCAATACGCTCTATTATGGGCGGATTTTCCAAGATGCGGCCATTTTGGCCCCGTCCCAGGATCGATGCCAGATCAAATCGAAATCCGTCCACATGCATCTCCACCACCCAATAGTGCAGGCAATCCATGATTAAATTGCGAACGACGGGATGATTGCAATTAAAGGTGTTGCCGCATCCGGAATAGTTTTTATAAAAACGGGGATTAGTCTCATCAAGCATATAGTATATGGCATTGTCCAGTCCCCGGAAGCATAGGGTCGGTCCGGTTTCATCCCCTTCCGCCGTATGGTTGAAGACCACATCAAGTACCACCTCGATACCGGCGCCGTGAAGCTCCCTTACCATCTCCTTAAATTCCGTGATCTGTTCCCCCAGTGTCCCTGTGCTGCTGTAACGCCCCTTGGGTGCAAAAAATAGCATGGTGCTGTATCCCCAATAGTTTTGGAGACTTTTCCCAGTTAAAGGATTTTTTCGGACCACCTCCAGTTCGTCGAATTCCTGAATCGGGAGAAGTTCCAGTGTGGTTATGCCGAGGTCCTTGAAGTAAGGGATCTTTTCAACCACCCCTCGAAAGGTCCCCTGATGCTTGACATTTGCGCTCTTGTGAAGGGTTAGTCCCCGGACATGGGTTTCATAGATGACGCATTCCCGCAGTGGGTAGTTTAGTGGACGGTCTCCCTGCCATTCGAAATTATCATCATAGATGATGCATTTGGGCATCCCTGCCGCATCTGATATCGTGGAAAAGGAAATATCCTTTTCGGATGACCCTGGATCGTAGCCTCTGGAATCTGCAAGGTTCCAGTCGAAATTCCCTGTCACAGCCCGTGCATAAGGATCAAGGAGGAGCTTGTTCGGATTGAAACGGTGGCCAGATTGCGGCTCATAGGGGCCCTCTGCCCTGTAGAGATAGTATACCCCTTTTTTCAGACCTTCCAAAAGGATATGCCATACTTCGCCAGTGCGGTTCAGGCGTTTATCAAGCTTTATCTCTATGGCAGGCTCAGAATCCTCCGGTTTATCAAAAAGGCAAAGGGTTATACCCGTTGCATGACGGCTGAAGATGGCAAACTGTACTGCATTGCCCTGAATAGAAGCCCCCAAAGAATCCGGCTTTCCGGGCGAGGTTTTAAATTGTCTCATATACAGAAGTCTCCTTACATTTCATTCAAAGCGTTTCATCTGTAAATCCTGGATTCCGGCTTTCGCCGGAATGACGAATAAGGGTATTTTCATTCCCCTTTGTGAAGATTCATGTATGTTCCATCCAGTCATTATAGAGGCCGAGTTCTTTCAGGCGGGCGATCCCGGAATAAAAGGTCTCCTTGCTGATGTTTAACCTCTCCATGATCAGCTTGGGCTTAATTCTTGTCCCTGACTCTGGGGGATTCTGTCTCGAAAGATAAAGATATATACGGTATTCAGACCCTGTAAGCCTGGCATCGATCAGTTGGTCTATAAGCTCCTTTCCGTCATCAGCAACGATCCCCTGACGTTGTCCCTGCTTGACCTCTTCAGGCAGATGCTCAACGTCGATCAGGTTTTCCTCGCACATGACATAAGCCCGCTCGATCACGGATTCAAGCTGGCGGACATTCCCCGGCCACGAATAACCTATGAGCAACTGAAGGGCATTGCCTTTTATCCCTTTTGTCTTATTGTGGGTCTGATTCAGGCGTTTAAGAAAGTGTTCAGAAAGGATTGGTATGTCCGTTGCCCTCTCGCGAAGCGGAGGGATGGTAAAGGCGATCACATTCAACCTGTAATAAAGATCCTCCCTGAATGTCTTTCTGGCGATCTCATCCTTAAGGTTCTTGTTTGTCGCTGCTATGATCCTGACATCCAGTTTTATATTATCCTTCCCGCTGATCCTGCGTATCTCCCTTTCCTGGATCGCCCTCAGGATCTTTGCCTGGGTGCCTAGGGAGAGGTCACCGATCTCGTCGAGAAACAGGGTGCTTCCATTAGATTGTTCAAGGAGTCCGGTATGCCTTGTGAGAGCGCCGGTGAAAGCCCCTTTTTCATAACCAAAGAGTTCGCTCTCCAGGAGGGTTTCAGGGATGGCTGCGCAGTTTATGGCAAAAAATGGCTTCTCCTTCCTCATGCTGTTGTAATGGATGCTCTTTGCAAAAAGCTCCTTGCCTGTTCCGCTTTCTCCATAGATGAGCACATTGGAATTGGTCGGGGCAACCCTCTTAACGATCCTGAAGAGATCCTGCATCCTTCCGTGGGTTCCTATGATATTGTCCATGCAAAAACGGTCGAAAAGCTGATTTCTCAGGCTGATGTTGTCTTTGAGCAATCGGGCCTGGTTCACAGCATTCTGGACGACAAGAAGCAGTTGTTCCTTTTCAACGGGCTTTTCCAGATAATAGAATGCCCCGAGCCTCGTGGCCTCTATCGCTGAGGGTATAGATCCGTAAGCCGTCATTATGATCACATGGCAAGGGAGGTTTGCCCCCTTCACACCCTTCAGTATCTCTGTTCCGTCCATATCTGGGAGTTTCAGATCGGTGATTACGAGATCAAAAGGGCTGAGCCTGATGAGCTCAAGGGCCTTTTCTCCTGCCCCTGCGGTCTCGACATAGAATCCCTCCTTGAGAAGGATCATCCTGATGATCTCCCTCTGATTGGGATCGTCTTCTATGACGAGTATCGTTCCCTTTTCAACCTTCATTTAATGACATCCTGATTTTTACCATGAAAAACACATTTTTATCCATTGGGATGGCCGGTAGTTTGGCCATAAATGTTTATATGATCTTTTATTAGTCTATGTTTCTTATTAAACCATTCTGACCGTTTTGGCAACCGGTTTGATCATGATATGGCAACCTGATTGTCACTTTTGTCCCTTTACCTTTAGAGCTCTCTACAGTTATTGTGCCGCCGTGCTCACTGATGATCTTTTTTGTGATTGTGAGTCCGAGGCCGCATCCGTGCCTTTTGGTTGAGTAATAGGGCTCGAATATCTTCTCCCTGTCCTTCTCATCGATACCCACCCCTTTATCGATCACAGAAATATATGATAATGCATCTTCATTGCCAAACTCCACCGCTATAGCATCCTTCTTGCCGTCCATTGCCTCGATAGCGTTTATGATTAGGTTTATGAGACATATACGCATGAATTCGCGGTCACAGTAAATGCATTTTTGATTGTCCGAAAAGGAGGATGTGATACTTATGTCATCAGCTATCTTTCCTTTCAGCATTGAAATGGCTTCGTCCAGCAGGGAGCAGGGTGACACCCATTCCATGTCAAGGCTAATGGGTTTGCCGAGAAACAGGAAGTTGTGTATCTGCTCTTTCATCCTGTTTATCTCGCTCCTCAGGTTTTCAAGAAGCGACAGAAGCTCATCCTTTTCATGGATATCCTCCTCCATGATCCGCTCCCTTATATGCCCTATGGAAAGGGAAAGAAAATTCAAAGGATTTCTGATATCATGGGCTATGCCTGACGAGAGCTGCCCTATCAGGGACAACTGCTCTGATTTTTTCAATTTATCTTCAAGCTCCTTCTGCTCCTTCAATTTAAGCACCATCTCATTGAAGCTCTTTATCAGAACTCCTATCTCGTCTCTTCTGTCACCCGCCTCGATCTGCTGAAGGTCGCCTTCGGCTATCCTCCTGCTTGCACATGCGATGTCCTTGATAGGTTCTGTATATTTCTTGGCAATTATCATGCTGATGATGATCCCTATACAGAAGGCAAAGAGGGTGCTCAAGACCCGCTTGAAAAAATTTTTCCTGTGGAAGAGCCTGTAGTCGTCAAGCACAAGGCTGATCAGGATATACCCTATGTTTTCCCCCTTTATGTGCACAGGCATAATGACATTATAAGTTCTCTGATCTTCCGTCAAATCCTGCTCACCGAGCCTGGCCATGATCATGATATCCTTTTTTGCAGTTTTTGCCGTCACCTTTTTCTTGAGTTTCTCCTTTGTCCCGATCTTTTTTGGATCAGAGCTGGCAATGACCTCGGATGTATCGTTTAGGATGGTTATCTCCTGAATCCCCTTTTGATTCAACGCCTCCACATAAGTCTTTAACCTGTCGGTGCCTTCTCCCTTGTAGGTCAATTCCTCCACGCTGATATTGATCGCCTTGGTGATATCTTTTATGTCTTCGCTTACCTTGTCAAGCAATTCCCTTTCTGACCTGGAATATATTAAGGTCAAAGAACCTATGGTTGCGAGGAGCAAGAGGAGAAAAATAAAGAGGAGTTTTGCCCTCAAGGAAAAGGGGTAGAATATATTATTCATATTAAGTTAAGCGCCTGTTTTCTTCATGAGACAATTTTGATCCTCATGGGATTTTGTCAGATAATTACAGAGTTAAGATGCTCTCACAATGGATAAAGATACAGTAATTGAGTAAAAAAAGCCAGTGACACCCATGAAAAATTAGGGATGAAGATGCTTTACACAAAGGGATTCAAAGGGATTGCGTTATGATTATGAATAAATATTATGATGAATTGGCCGGAAAGGAATATGGCGATCTATATCAGGTCATGAAATGGGTTTCCAATGCTGAGGCGGTGAAAGCCGGAAGACAGCGAGACGAACTTCTTGGTTCAATCATGGACAGGATCAAATGGGAGTATGCCGGTACCAAGCCTTACTTTTTGGGATTGTCGCCTGGCTGCCGCCTGTGCGGCGAAGGGAGCTGGTCATGCCTTTTTATAAACAGCATATGTAATGCATGCTGTTTTTATTGTCCTGCAAGTCAAAAAACAAAAGGGGAACCATCAACCAATACAATAGTCTTTACGAGACCTGAAGACTATATTGATTATCTTGGATATTTCCAGTTCCGCGGGGCAAGTATAAGCGGCGGCGAACCATTGATGACTCTGGACAGGACAATGACATTCGTATCCAAGATCAAGAGGCAACTTGGAAATAATATATACCTTTGGCTTTATACAAACGGTATCTTATTGACGGAATCTATAGTTGGCCGATTGAAAGACGCAGGTCTTGATGAGATAAGGTTTGATCTGAGCGCAGTAAACTATAGCCTTGATAAACTGAAATTGGCATCAGGAAAGATACCTAAAGTTACTGTTGAGGTTCCAGCTATACCTGAGGATGAATCCATACTTAGGGATCTTGTATTTAAGCTTGAAGCTGCCGGGGTCAGTTATCTTAATCTTCATAAGCTAAGGTGTACAGTTCATAATTATCCCCATTTGGCCAGGCGGGGATATACATTGCTGCATGAAGAGCACGCCACAGTGCTTGAATCAGAGCTTACAGCACTGCGCATACTGAGATTTGTCACAGATAATCAACTGGCCCTTCCTGTGAATTACTGTTCTTTTGCCTATAAGCACCATTTTCAGTCTCTTGCTGCCCGCAGGCGCACGGCAAAATTTATGGTAAAACCATACGAAGACATCACCCCCGCGTCCTTCATCCGGTGCGTCTCAATAGGTGTTGACAGAGAGACAGCATGCAGGATCAGCGAATTCCTGAAAAGTCAGGGTATGGATGAAAAGGGTTTCTGGTTCGACCCTTCAAAGGGCAGGTTATATTTTAATGAACAGATCATGAATCTTCTATTCACAAAGGGGTATGAAAGTAACCTCCTTTGTCATTCCGTCGAGAGCCGGAATCCAGGATTTTCAGATGAAACGGCCTTGAGTCCTCTATTCGCAGATAAGGGATTTTCAGGTCAAGCAACCTTGAATCTTAGATTTTTTTTGAGCTATTATAAAACGGCCATGCTTCCGAAGGTATCGTATCATTATCCTTACAAGACAGTACAATTAAATCCAAGAAAGTCAATTGTAATTGAGAGGAGGCCGGTCATCGAGGATAAAGAGATCCCTCCTTATAGCCTGCCATTATTCAGGAAGATTATGTGTGATCTTGATGCAGAGCAATGTCCGATGGATGTAATTCCTGAAATATTTCATGAAGATGATCCGGCGAAAACAGAGCCAATATCAACAGTCCTTTGTTTCGAGCATATCCGTAAGGGACTTCCTGATTATTTCTAAGCCTGGCCAACTTTTCATATGGCCTTGCACTGCCACAATCCTTGTTTGTCTGCGCGCTGATTCGCGCAACGCCAACAAAAACGCTCGAGCGACGTTCGCATAACCCGCTACTTTATAGCTCATTATGCGTAACGTCGCTCAGCTCGGCC
>JAFGSM010000062.1 GCA_016934595.1 bacterium
CCGCCATCATAATATTCCCTTAAATCAAAGGAAGAATAATCCTCTGAATTGTGAAATCCAAATATTTCCAATGTATCTTTTTTCCCGCGTATCATTCTCAGGCCCAGATTGCTTATGCTCTTATACTTGGTATGGCCGATATCGATTCCATCCCTTACATTCCTGCTCATTATTAATGGGAATTCTCTGAACTGTTTCGTCAATTCCTGAAGACGGGCAGCCGTATTAATGGTGTCGCCGATAGCGGTATACTCCATCTTTGTTTTGGAACCAAGGTTTCCGAGTATAGCCCTGCCCGTGTGCAGGCCAATACCTATTTGAATGGGTTTATCGTCCATTACCATATCTTTGGATAGATCAAGTATCCTGCAGGCCGCGTTAAAGCCCATTGTTATATGATTATTCAAGGGTTCAGGCGCGCCAAAGATGGCCAAAAAGCCGTCTCCGGTATATTTGTTAATATGACCATGTTCTTCACTGATTATTGCGGAACATTTATCAAAATAGTCATTCAGGAATGAAACAACATTTACCACGTTCATCTTTTCAGTACTTGCTGTAAAATTCCTGATATCAAGAAAAAGAGCCGTAATAAATGCCTCTTCTCCTTTAAAAAGGTCTAATCCTGAAACATACCTGTGGATGACAGACGGCGGCACGTACCTTTCGAATAACTTTCTGAGGTTGCTCTCGCGCTCCTTGCTTTCCTTGAGTTTCTGGTAGGACATCGCGTTATTAATGCTTATCGAAATCTGTCTTGATATCCCTGTCAGAAGGGATATATCCATCTGACTGAGTGTTCTTTTGGATTTGATATTGTCCACCAAGATTATGCCGAATGACCTCCTTTCGTATACAAGAGGAACGCAGACAAAAGAACGTGTGCCAATTATCTTGATGAATTCAATGCTTCTACTGGTAAGATCTCCCTCTATCTCCGAGACATCATTTACCAGGAATGCCCTCTGCTTTTTAAATGCCTCTACGGCCACCCCCTTGGAATTGGGATTATCAAGGTGAAAATAGGATTTCTTCAATATATGGTATATATCGGATTCATATCCATAACCAGCCCTATATACCAGACGTGTGCTGTCTGAGTTGACGAGCCATATCCCTCCCCTGTCAAAATCAAGGAGTCTTTTCATTGACTCTATGACAGAGTTTAAGAGGTCGTCGATATTAAGAAGCTTTGAAGTAGTTTGACCTATCTCCTTAACAAGCAGGGTATCATTATGTCGCCGGTTAATCTCGTCTAGAAGCAACTCCGCGGCATTGCTCTGCTCCTTGACATTCTGGACGAGCTCCTCCCTCTGGGCATCTTCAGTATAAATGACGATACTCATTAATAAAAAGGCTGATAGAAAAACAAGGCTCGCATAATGTATGGGAGTGATCAAGAAATAGAGTGCCCCCAATGAAATTAATGCGAGAAAGATAAGATATAATCGTAAACGGATCCAAAGTAATGATTTCGTTTCTTCCCAGCTAATTATGTAACGACATACATCACCGCCCTTATGGATGCATGTGGGATGATCAATAGTCGCGTATTTATTTGTAAAAATTTTTGCAATACACTCAAACTGACCGTACCTGTTTTCACATTGATAATGTTTCTCTATGACTCCTGGTTTGGGTCTTACCAATACCTCTACCTTATTAGGACCCAGTTTTACTGTTTTAAGTGTACAAGCTAGAGTAAGATGAGGAACGATCTTTTCAAGAACCTTATAGACGGTAGAAGGTGTCATAAATCCCATAATATAATGTTTGAGGGGACCAGATAATACACTAGAGGAGGCCATGTAACGACCTACCTCCCTTGGCAGGTTCGGATTTTTTACTTCCCTGGACAGCGCCTCATGAAAACGATCTACCTGCCATTGGCTGAACCAGTGCCCCTGATCATCCAGCTCATACTTTGAAATATAAGCATAATTGAGGATAGAATCGATATCCACATTCGGATAATGCTCTTTAATATATACTACATAGTTTTTTGTCAGCCTGCTGTTATAGAGGGGATTATCTATCTTATTAAAATAGGATGTATTATCCATACGATTCCTCATAAAAATCTTTATAATTCTTTTATTTATAACCGATCCTGAATCTTTTCCTCATGTATTCTATGAAGTCACTCGTAAAATCTGCATTAAATATCCAAAGCTGATATTGTTTTTCATATGGTATCTCATTAGCAATGACATAACTAAGTGGGTAGAACATGACAGGAACTCTGTCTATTTTATATCCTCCAATCAGATTTGACACGGCGATTAATAAAACATCCCGAGATAGTTCTTCGGGTTTGGTCACAATGATCTTTATACAATTAAGGAGTTCAGACAGGTTTATTCCCAGGTCGGATTGATCAATAATCATTACTGCACATTGTTCCCCTTTATAGGTGAGTGAAAATACACGCCATCTCCTCAGGAAGCCAAGTCTTTTGTACACATCCTCAAGGCACTCACCGTCTGTATTTTCTTTGTCCAAGCCTAAGGCATCCAGAAGAAGACCGCCTGAAGATTTTTCATAAAACTGTTTAAGATCCCAGATATCTAGTGCGGAACTGCTCCTTAAAGACCATCCCTCGGGAAGACTGTTACTCAGAGATAGGCCTGTATGGGGAAGGTAGGCAAAAAGATCCATGGAACATCCATGACGGTTTTCCAGTTCCCTGGCGAACCCACCAAATACCCTGTCAGGGAATCTGTTTTCAGGACGGAAATAACTCATAAAATAGTCCATCTTCGCTGATGGCAGCCGATGCAGATCATTCACATAGTGCATAAGTTGCTTCAACACAATAAAGCCGATTATTCTATTTTCGTGCGCGCGCGCGGCATGATGATGCATCATCCATGCCCGTTCGTATGCCCTTATCATGGAGATATGCCCGTATATTCTGCCGTTTTTCTGATAAGTAAAGTGTTTGGCTATCTCAGGATTCTCCTGATAAAGTTTTCGATATGTCTCCTTGAATGCTTCCCTGTGGGATTGAATAATTCGATACTTTTTGGGGTATAAAAAATCCGTGTCAAAAAAGAATTCCCACAGGGCATTCATATCAACTTCACTTGAAAGATATGAGTGCGGTTCAAGGACATTAGTCAAAATCTGGGTGAGACGGCTGTATGAATTAATGTCCATGTCAAGAATTGCTAATCCATATCGGCTTCCTCTGCCTTCCTCCTCGAGATGATAGATGACTTGCGCGGTACAGCTAATATTTAAGATTCCTGAAAAGTTTATGTTCAATCCGGGTATTATCATCCCGGGCATGAGTACCCTTCCTCCCTCTTCCTCATAAATGGAAAATCCTGATGTGGATATATCATGGACATCAAGTTGAATCCTCTTTTTAAGAAGTGGATGATTGAATATCAGCGAAGGTGAAGGTACCAGCCGCTGACGGATATTGCGCGCTTGTTTCTTTTTGAATCGCTTTATTCCTTCGCTTACGGGGAACAGAATAATCTCCATACCCTGCTGTCTGCTAACATGACGAATGATCCTGCAGACACCTGAATAGATAGTCTGCCGATTATCCATTAGATTTACATGAATTGACTCATCAAGATTTAACCATCGAAATGAGGAGAAAGGCCCCGTTGTTACGTTTACTCGGAATCCGATCGGATTAAAATCAACCAATTCACCAAAGGCTTGAAAACCATTTTGGATCAATTCCGAGAAAATTCCATTACATGGATAACGTCTCTCCTGCCGATATCCAACAATATAGCTTTTTTCGGGTATTTGGATTGTAAATGATTTCTTGTCCATCGACTGCGGTACGGCAGGTATCAATATTAATGACTTTCCATCATCAATAAGGATGTTTAGAAATTGATAATGCTCAAGGGTAATACCTGAGATTCTTTCTTCATCCCATCTGCAGGTAAATTCATTGTCAAGGCAAGGTTCCGGATAAGCCTTTAAAAGGATTCCCCCTCCGTATCTGATATGGAGCAGATGCACATAGACGCAACGATCCATGAAATGGATGAAATTGAGTATATTGGTAAGATATTTTTGATCGATCGTTGGTGAGGATTCCAGTGTCTCCTCCAGGGCATGGCGTTTAAATAACCATGGAGGAATTTCTGATAAACCTCTATCTATCTCGTTTATTTCATCACTCTCACCTTGTGCAACCCCGGCGTATCTTTGTAAATCCACATATCCCTCCATTAATTGAATTTACTCCGTTAAAACCATGATTTGTATTAAACTGTAAGGTTTGTTTATTGTGGTAATCCATCAACATCCAAATACGCATAGAGTTTAGGTCATTTTTATTATTTACATACAGACATCTTCAAACTTCATGCCAAATGGATAGAGTTCACTCATAATACGATGAAGAGACTGAATATACCTGTATTTTAAGGGTATCAGGTTGCTTTATGTGTTGTTTGGTTTTCGCAGATTATAAAGTTAGGAGAGGTTTAAAATATGAAAATGCACACATTTAAATGCATCATTGCATATTTTCGAGTGCATTATGACATATGATCTTCAATCTTTTGATCTCACTGGTGCCTGGGGCGGGAATTGAACCCGCACA
>JAFGSM010000063.1 GCA_016934595.1 bacterium
ATGAGTATTTAATTGATCGAGATGATTAAAAGAGATCAAGATTTAATCCTTAAATATATACTTTATTTTATACTGATGCCTTTTTTTATAAACCCTGTTTTTTCGCAACTCAGGGATCGTTTTCAAGAATATGCAGGTTATGTCCGGATCCCGTTTATTTCTTATGCCATGGATGCTATTGAGAGGGATTTGATTTGTATGGCAGAGGCAGAAGAACCTGCGAGAGAGAGAAAAATGGAATATAGGAACCTTTGGCATACAAAGGGCCAGGCTGATGACAAGCCGCTCAAGCGTCCCCAGGGAGTCTGCCTCGATCCTTATAAAGAATGTATATATGTAGCGGACACGGAGAATGACAGGATCATGATGTTCGATCTTGATGGCCAGGCTATAGGCCCTTTTCTTACATCCCGCCCAGTCGAAAGGCCGTTTGATCTTGTTATCGGCCATGAAGGGTCTGTCTATATCAGCCAGATTGGAAAGGAAATTGTGGATATATTCAACAAAAAGGGGGTATGGCAGGCATCCATTCCCAAGAAAAATTTCAGAGATGATGCGGCAGGATTCGCTCCAGGACGTATGGGATTTGACAAAGAGGGCAGGTTAATGGTTTTAGACCGAAGCGGCGGGGCTTTATGGGTTTCATCTATTAAGAAAGGCGAAGGCTTGAATAAGATTTTTGAATCAAAAACAGACAAAAAGGGTTGCCTTTTGACAGGTCTGGCTGTAAGTCCGGATGGTATGATATATATCCTCTCCGCCCAGGACAATCCTGCGATTACGGTTTTGAATCCTGAAGGCAGCGTGGTTCAATCTTTCGGAAGGCACGGGGCTTTGTATGATGACAGCTTTTCATTTCCTTACAGCCTTGCTACTGATGGCATGGGCAGGCTGTGGGCGGTGGATGCATTCAGGCATACGGTCAAGGTTTTCAGCCCGAAGGGTGAATATCTTTTCAGCCTGGGAGAGTTTGGCGAAAGACCAGGGCAGTTCGTTTATCCTGCGGATATTGAAATCGACAAAAAGGGCAGGGTATATGTGCTTGAAAAGGGCGCTGGAAGGCTTCAGGCGTTCTCTGCAATAAGCGATGGAGTGGAATGATAAATAAATTGGACTCATTTGGAATGGTTTCTCATTTCCCCCTTTTTTCCTGCATCACTGATAAAACAGGAAACCAGTCATTGCGATTACAATTGCTTCCTGATTCCGGCATCCTCCAGAATCACAATGACAGGGAAGGTGTATTTTCATTCACCTTTTTTGCTCGAAGATTCATCTATGTTTTGTTTTATCAGTTTTTGCCTTTATTTCTGCTTTTTTTCCTTTCCTTTTTTGCTATATTTTTGTCATGCACGCCAAAACCTGCTATGGCAGGGGACTATCACGTAGGTTCCCAAAACCTCTATTGTTCTGACTGCCATACCATGCACTACAGCCTGGATGGGGGTGTGCCAGCGGAGTGGGGCGATGAAGGACCTTACTCCCATCTTCTCAAGGACTTGACAAACGAGATGTGCCTGATGTGCCATGACGGCACAGATCCTTCAGCGCCCAATGTTATGGGTGAGTCCAGATATACTCCAAGCGCGGGAAGATTCTCTGCTGCCAATCCTGGCAGGCAGCATTCATTGGGGAGCGCTGACCCGCCTCCTGGCTATCAGGGATATTGGAATGAAAATCCCCTCTCATGCGTCACCTGCCATGACCCGCACGGCAATGCCTATTACCGCAATCTGAGGCCTGATCCTGTTGCCACATTGAACCTTACGGTTACCTATGAAACAGGGGCAAAGGAGACATATGGCGGGGAATCAGCCATACAGCAGATGGTAAAGACCCCTGTCTCACAGCATTATGGAGTAGAAAATATTCTATACCGTCAGTCTAAATCAGGCGGTAATTATGGGCTTTCCGCATGGTGCGCAGGATGTCATACGGATTTTTATGGACATGGGGGGGATGTTAATATGGGAGGCTCTCCTTCAGGCGATACACAGGCAAACAGCACGGATACTTGGATTCGCCATCCCACCATAGGGATAACCCTCTCTGAAGGGGTTACAAACAAACATATCGACGGGGACGCATCAAGCGGTCTCGGTTACTGGTGGTCGGGCCAGATACTCTCAAGGCCGCCATATATATCCCCATCAGCGGATATAGGCTCAAAATCCTCAAGCGACAATGAGACAGGTTGCGCATCATGCCACAAGGCCCACGGGTCTGATCAGGATGATTGCCTGATATTTGATGCCCCAGAGACCGCTGATTTGGAAGATGGGCTTCGCATGGTAGGCACGTGCCAGGCATGTCATCTGATTGGCGGAAACGACAGCTCCGGAACTGGGATATATGTGGCATCCCCGCACGGTGAAACTGTTTCCGGCCTCCAGCGGCTATCAGGCATGCCAAAGGGTGACTGCAGGCAATGCCACAAACAGCATGCAGGAAACGAATACAACCTGTTTACTGGAAATACCAATGCATTGTGTTATACAACGGATTGCCACAATTTTACCCCCTCAGGTGGCGCCCCTCCCTTAGGATATCCTGCCCAGGAGGAGGACAGGGTCCCTGCCGGCTATGAGCATACAGGCTATTTCGAATATTTTGTCTCAGGTGAAAGGGGCGCAGGGCTCAATAACCGTGTGCGCTGGCCTGGAAAGGAAGTATATGAGAATCCGAATACATACGTTGATCCGAATATATCCGGTTATCCGGAGCGGTATTTTTCACCCCACGGAAACGATCCTGACATGCCAAGGAAGGATCCCGGAGGCAGGGGGCTTTGTCTTAATTGCCATTCCCCTCATGGCACGGATAATCCCTTTGATATGCTCACAAAGAAGTATCTTGGCACAGAAGGGTCATGGCAGAATGATGTGCCGGAAAATTACGAACTGTGTTTTAGCTGTCACAACCCTGACGACGGTCTGCCTGGGATGGATGAAAGGTCAAAAATAATCGAGCGCTGTTATGACAAGTCTATCAATCCAAACACGGCTGGTCACATGATAAGAAAATCCTCCAAAAGCGCTTCCTACTGGCCGCCCCATATCCAGAAAGGCGACATGCTGGCATGTTCGAACTGTCACAACCCTCATGGATCAAGGGGCAATCTAAACAATAACATGCCAAATGCAAGGCTACTGAGCGATCAGCGGCAGGGATGGAATGGCCTTATTGATACAATAACACGGGCAAGCCAGTGCAGAAAATTTTGTTTCGGTTGTCATGTGCCAACCGATGATCCGTACGGCTGCTCAAGCAACAGCGCCCAGTGTCCAAAGGTGGACGGGATCATCATGGCCCCGATTCCCGATCTTAAAAGCGGCAAGGGACATCACGAATCAACAGGCACATCCCATTGTTACAGTTGCCACGGAAGGGATTATGACACTGTTTCGAGCGCAAGCCCGGCATTCAATGTCCATAATCCAAAGCCAAGGCCGGGACATGGACCAGGACCGACCACCCTGCTTAAAAATGTCGGGCCCGCTCCCCCTGCCGGCCTTACAGCCACAGCAGGGAAGAGCCTGGTTGAGCTTTCATGGGGAGAATACACCAACGCTGATATAAGGGGTTATCACCTTTACCGCAGCCAGACACCCGGAGGCCCTTATTCCCTGATTGCGTCCGAGCCTGATACAGAAAAAAGATATATGGACACGGATGTGCAGCCTGAACAGAATTATTATTATGTTTATACAGTAGAGGATATGGAGGGTATAGAAAGCGGCTATTCCCAGGAGGCAGGGGCAACGCCGATGTTGCTGACATCGGGGCAGCTTCAGACACTGGAGGAGGTAAAAGGCTTAAGCGCAAGGATAGAAGGGGATGGAATTCTCCTTTCATGGGAGGAGAATATGGATGAACTTGTTGCAGGTTATAATGTTTATCGCCGCATGGAAGGCGAGGAGACAGAATGGGTGAAACTCACACATAAAGGGCATCTGAAGTGGCCTGGTTATAAGGACAGCCAGGTTATAAAGGGCAAGGTTTATCTTTACACTGTGGTGGCAGTGGATGGGATGGGGAACGAGGCAAGATTTCCCGTAGAGGTCAGGATAGCCTATGATGCCCTGTATATAGACTCTGTTTCTTTGAGCCAGGGAGAGAGGCCTCTCAGAGGCGGACAGGAGATGGTGGTAACACTTGCAGGGTCAAGCAGCTCAAAGGCATTTTTTGATATAGAAGGTCTGGCAAGCCATATCCCCATGGAAGAGGCGGGATCGGCAGGGGTTTACACAGGAAAATATTCAGTCCCGTCTGAAATAGAAAGTGCAGAGGCATACGTAATCTGCTTTTTGGAGGATTCTGAAGGCGAAGTCAGGTTTAAGTCTTCACAGTCCAAGTTGAGGATTGACAACGTCCCCCCTAGTCCGCCTCCTGGTTTAATGGCAAGTATAGATGAAGATGGGGGCGTGAATCTTAAGTGGGATAAAGATCTTAAAACAGATGAAGGGATCGCCTCATTCAGGATATACAGGGGCCTTGATGAAAAACTGATAGCGGGGGCGGATTGGCTCATTGCCACTGATTTACCCTTTGTCAGCCATTCGGAAGCAGGAACCCAGTCCAAAGATTTCTTTGAATATAGAGATATTACTGTAAAGCCTGAAACAAGCTATCGCTACATGATCACAGCAGTGGATGAGGCAGGGAATGAATCCATGCCATCCCAGACGGTCGAGGCTGTTTTGCCTCCTGATATTATGCCGCCTTTCATTACCGGGATGGAGATTATAGGCGGGATGGAAATTTGGAGACACGGAGAAACGATTTCAATAATCATGACAGGGGAATCCGGATGCACTGCCAGCTTTTCCATCGGAGGCAGGATAAAGGATATTGCCATGATGGAGTCATCAACAAAGGGGAGATATGAGGGAAGATATATATTTCAGGAGGACGATGCCGGGGAAGGGATGAAAATCACAGGAAGTCTTGTTGATCCATCCGGAAACTCCGCTAAATACATATCAGATCTAATAATATCGGTGGTTTTGGCGTCCGAAGGCCCTGCACCTGAGGTCTTTTCTGTTGAAGAAGACAGTTTTCAGACCGGAGGCGGCGCAGGGCTTGTCGCAGGCGATATATTAAATATTAATGTAAGGGGCACACCGGGCTGCAGCGGGGTATTTTATCTTGGCGCAAAAATCGAAGATGAAAATACATTTTGGATTGACTGGTCGGGTTTCATGGAGTCTGAGTGGGCAGGCATTTCCGGGTATGGTATTTACAAAGGTTCATGGCCTTCGTCAGAGATCGGAGATGCCGCATCAATTGCCACACTGGGGCTTGGCACAAGGCTGTATAAATTGTCTGAAGACCCCAGGATTGATCCGGATAGCGCAGTCCGTGTGGCTGCCTTAGACCTTGACGGGAATCCGGGAGTAATATCCACCCCTAAATGGGATATCCCTATGGTCGAGACGGAAATCCCTGGTGAATACAAAGGTGAATATAAGGTGCAGCCTGGCGACATGATGATTCAGGGATATTTTTATGTTGAGATGAAGGATAGATTTGGAAAATATTCTTACCCCTTTCAATCCCCTTATACCATCACAATTGATACTGGAAGCAGAATAGAGGTAACCCCCCAGCCTGCTGAGATAAAGGCGGATAGCCTTTCAAAAAGCCTGGTGATAATAAAACTGACGGATGCAAGAGGCCGTGTTATATCAGGCAGGGATATCGGTCTTTCCCTCTTCACTACGTCTGAATACACGGGTTTGGCCGGGATGGGCAGGCTGAACAACACGGACATGGGAAATCAGAAGAATCCTCTATTTGGAAGCGATCCGGGGTTGGATGGCATCGAGCGATACAGGTTCATCACCGATAATTTCGGACATGCTGAGGTCGAATATCAGGCGGGATTTGCTGCAAAGACTGCTATCTTCAGGGCAAGGGATCTTGTTTCAGGGGATACAGGGATAGGTTACTGCACCTTATACCTTGAGGCCCAGGCCCAGGTCGAGCAGTTCATTCCTGTGAAAAGGCTGAAGGCAAGCGGCCAGCAATATTATATGACGCTCAATGCCGACCCTGTATGGCTGACGGCGGATGGAATAAGCAGATCCACAATTACTGCCTCCGTTTACTCGGTGCAGAATGATTCGCCTGCAAAAGGCCATAATATTGTGTTTTCGGTTTCAGGAAGCGGGCGTCTTCTCCAGCAGGAAGCTGTTACGGATGCAGGAGGAAAGGCGCGGGTCACCTATATGGCAGGCACGCAAATAGGCACGGATTATATAACGGCTGTTGACGTGACTCCGGAAACAAGGATACAGTCGCAAACCTTTATTATCCTAAAAAGCGATGCCCCAGCCATACTTTTGACAAGCGTATATCCTGAAAGGATACCTGCGGACGGGCAAAGCCAATGCACGATCGAAATATCGGTGACGGATATAAACAGAAATCCGTCAAGGGGCGTGGGTGTGTCCATCAACGTTGTAAGCGGGGGAGGGAAAATAGTCGAAAGGGATATAGTTACGGATTTTACGGGCAAGGCCAGGGCTGTTTATCAATCAGGGACAGCAGCCGGACCGGCGTTTTTCAATATAAGGGTCACGTCGAAGGTGCCAAACGGGGAAGAACTGGATAAGATCAAATGGGCCAGATAAGGAGGCTGTTATTGGCTCTCAAGCTGAATGTGTCTAAGGGGCTGGCATTTGTCAAGGAGGTAGATGACAATAAACCGCAATTTGTGCTTATTGATATCATGTCTGGCGCTGCTTGTTTTTCTTGATGTCTGGCATACCCGTTCTGCAGTCGGGATGGTGGGATCTGCGGACTATTTATGGGAACAGAAAAAAAGCGAAGGTACACGCAAAAGCGAATTTACACAGACCTACAATCTTATCATGTCAAGGAGGCTGCAGCCTCTCTATGACGCAAGCCTCAAGTCAGAGTTCAAATCCGTGACTGGCAGGGAAACCGAAGATGAGGAAAGGACTCAGATCCTCCCTGCCGTGAACTTAAGGCTGGGGCATGAGCTGATGGACCTTAATCTTGGCTGGAGTGAGGACAGAATACATGAAGATGAGATATCCTATACCAACGAACGGGTGTATGCAGGTTTTGGATGGAGACCGAAGCGTTTGCCCAATATCCTTTGCCAGTTTCAGGGTGAAAGGAAGGATGAGTCACTTGAGGATGAGCCTGAGTTGAGGGATGAAAGGATTTCCATCAAGGAGGATTACACCTTGAAACTGGGCCTTCTAACTTTGGAGCACAGTCTCGATCAGGAAAAAAGGGTTGCGGACGGCGATGTGACAACCACCTATGATATATTGAATAAAGGCAAGATCAATCAGAGTTTTTCTTTCTTTGATGAAAGGCTGGACATAGGCACAGGATATGAGTTGAGCCAGGAGTATGACAGGAACGAAGACGGAAGCCATAATAATTTATGGAAACACAATGCCAATCTGAATACGGTTGGACGCCCTCTGGAATGGATGACTCCTGAATACAGGTTTTTTTGGGGAGACAGCCAGACTACCCAGGATGACAACAGGGAGACCTCGATAGGGCATAATTTAAATCTCTTCCTGTCTTATTACCCTTTTATGCCATCCACTTTCGGCATGGATTATAACAGCAACAACCAACGCGGAGAAACAGGACGGAACGAGGTGACAACATATTCCCTGAAGATGGAGCCTTCTATACAGGACATGTTCCTTGATCCAGATAGCAGTATATATCCTGTGAGGACATCTTTTTTGGTGAGCAACTCCACGAATGAAAGCGCCGGTATAAGGCAGAATGACACATGGTCGTTTCTCTTTACAGGGTCTTCTACAATTTACCGCGGTATCGACCTTGATATGGATATAGGGTTTTTACAAAGAAAGGGTTTTTACCCTGAAACAAGAAGAACAGAGGAGAGGGTTGATGGCCATTTGAATCTGGATCTCCTGCCAAGCATGAAGGCATCTATAACTCAAAAGACCGAATGGATTACTGACAGGGGAGGCGGCGCTGAAGGGAGGGATTTTGACGGCAGCCTTGAGACAAGGCTTGTGTACAGGGCAGTGGAGACGTTCATGCTTGATGTAGCCTATATAATCGATTATAACGGAGGGAGGCCGGCTTATGAATATAGTTTCAACTGGCGTCCGGCATCAAAGCTGGATTTTAATATGAGATATCAGTCCAGCACAGAGGACAGGGAATCCTTTTTTTCAGGGGAGATGGACATAATCTTCTCGACAGCGATCCGATTGGAACTGACTTATCAACATCCATCGGATGATCAGGTAATGAAGCTGCAGTTTACAGTACGATTCTGATATATTTTGGTTACACTTAAATCGTATCCTTTATAACTGGATCGTATAGGAATTTTCATTTTTTCTATGCGGGTTTTCAGCCAGGTTTAACAAAGTCCGCCCGAAGGGCGCTAATTTAA
>JAFGSM010000064.1 GCA_016934595.1 bacterium
TACGAAAATAGATTCTATTTTCATGATTCGTGGCGCCGCTAAAAAGCGGCATGGGCGTTTGCCATGAAAATACCTTTTTATCCAGTGGGTTGACCGGTTTAAATTTGGCCATTAACTTTTAATTTAACGGAGTTTCAATGATAGATATTCACTGCCACATCCTGCCAGCGCTCGATGACGGACCCAAAGATATTGAAGAATCAACAACAATGTGCCTTGCGGCATACGATGACGGCATAAGGACTATTGTGGCCACCCCCCATACTATGAACGGTGTCTTTGTAAATGAACGTAATACTATACTGACCGAGGTAAAAAAATTTAAAAAGGTCCTTCTTGAAGAAGATATAGATATAAACATCATCCCTGGATCGGATGCCCATGTCAACAGCAATATGCTTGAACTTATAAATCAGGGCAAGGCTTTGACGGTCAACAACAATGGACGATACATCCTGCTGGAGTTTCCTCACCAGCTCGTTCCTCCAAAAATTCCCGAACTTGTGTTCGAATTGAAACTCAATGGCATTACCCCTATTTTTACCCACCCCGAAAGAAACACGGCGATCCAAAAGGATTTAAATATCATATTACGCCTCGTAGAGCAAGGGGCATTGACTCAAATCACTGCTATGAGTATAACAGGAGAATTCGGATCAAACGCTTACAAATGCGCTGTTGAATTGCTAAGGCATAATCTGGCGCATATTATAGCCTCGGATGCCCATTCTTCAAATATACGCCTGCCATTGCTCTCACGCGCCGTTCATAAGGCATCCGAAATAGTTGGAGAGGAGTTTGCAACGGCAATGGTTACCAAAATTCCGCAAGCGGTCATTAACGGAGAAGACGTTCCCGGTCTTCCTGAACCGGTCGCCCCCCAAAAATCCTTTTTCGAAAGGCTTTTTAATTTGTAGCCAAATCTTTTATGGAAGGAAACAGATAAAAAATATATCATCTATGTCAACAGGGAGACCAGCGCCGCACGGCCTTTGAAAAAAACGGTACACAGGCAACCATATTCCCTGGACAGGATCAAATATCTTTAGATTCACCCTGCTATCGCCTGCATAATTGAGAATCCGCGCATCATTAAAATATATATTTTGACCGGTCTCAAGACATATCTGATCAGGCGCTCCGTTTGCAGTATTGCCCAACAACTTACAATTGATGATTTGTGCCGACCCGTTTCTGCAATATATCCCCCCTCCCTTTGAAGACGCTATATTTTCTTTTATGAAACAACCGGCAATGACAGGGGAGCTGTTATCACAAATGATCCCCCCGCCCCTTTCCGCATTTCCGTTTTTAATGGTGAAGCCCCTCAGCGCTGAGTTCGCATCTTCCATCTGATCAAACCTAACAACGCTTCCAGCGCCGCCTCCATCAATCACAGTCCTTGCCGGACCATTCTCAGAACAAACCGTTATAGGCTTACCGCTAAAGGCTATATTCTCAATATAAACCCCGTCATGGACAATTATGATGTCACCATGAGAGGCGGCATTTATGGCGTCCTGAATGGATGAGTATGCATAGGATTCCCCAACATCTTTTATGTTTGGCGGCTTGCCTGTTCCTGAGAGTTGTATATCAAATGTCGATGCGTTGGGGTCATTGGATGAAACAGCAATATCTGCGGTTTTCGCCCCTGCCGATGATGGCAAAAAGGCAGTATCTACAGTGCATGTTTCGAATAGATCAAGGGTCTTTCCTGAACAATTGTCCGTTACAATCGCAAAGTCTTCCTTATCATTGCCTGTTATATGTACATCCTTGATCTCAAGCGGAGCAGCCCCTTTGCTTGCAAGCGCAAATGTCCGGACAGAATTCCCGCCAACCGCGACTGCCCCAAAATCATGTGATAAAGGGTATGCGGATATCTCTGCGCCAGGAGAAATGCCCATGCCAAGTATATTTAGTATCGAGTCTATATCATCATCTGCATCAGGGCAACAAACCCTTATAAGATAGGTATCATTCTTGCCGTCCTCATAAATATATTTAATGCCGGACAAAGATTCCGGATTTTGCCATAGCGAAGCCCCTATCAGATATATATCCTGGGAAAATGCGGAGTTTATCGTATGATCGGTTGGGTATATCAGATAGCTTTCATCCGCATCCATAACGGAATCAAAGAACTCCTGGTCTTTGGCGGCGTTGTATCCGGTAATATTGCAAGTCCCGTCCAAGATGACTTTGTGTTTGTTATAAGTGTTCTGATCCAGAAATCTGCCGGCGACCTCAAACTCCTTCCCAAAGGATATGTGCTCATCCAGCACCAAAACAATAAAGGATTTTACCGCTGTTTTACCATTGGCAGAGGCGCTCACTGTGATCTTGCTTCCAGTCCCTGCCGCCCCCTCATTCGCCGTGATTGTCAAAATGCCGTCATCATCAATATCGACGGCTGCATTAATATTGGAGCTTAAGGCGCTCAAAGATATTTCGTCTCCATTTTCGTCCACTGCATCTATCAGTATCTTATAAGGTACATCTGCATAGTTTAAGACAAAATCCCTAAAATTATTATTGATCCTTGGGGGAATATCGCTATTGGCATCTATTGCCGCCTTTTCCGAACTTGTCATGTAACCTGTAGTTATATAAACGCCATAATCCAAATAATCCTGATCAAAGCCATAACACAGATTGCTGAAGCAAAGCGATGCCTTGACCCTGTATTTGCCTGAAGGCAAATACACACTCGTTGTCTTATAGGTTACAACAACATCATTGGGATTGTCATAATTCGAACTGACAAGCATGCTTCCTGAATCGTACAGCGATATAAAAAAGAATGCCTGGGTCGGGTGTATATATCCCCTTGTTCCAATTATGGTGGTTTGCCCCTTGAGATAAACCTCATATTCGTCCGTGTCCTTGGCAGAATTAAATCTGCCGATTATGCTCGAGCCCTGAATCCTGTCCCCCTGCTCAAGGTTGGTGTAGCAATCATCCCCGCTGCAAGGTTTTATATTGTGATAGATCGCTAAATTATCCGGAGGATATATATGGCTTGTGGTTATTATGTTTTGATCAAGGAAATAGTATCCGTCGTCCGTCCCTCCCCATCCGAAGTTCACATGTATCTTTTTCCCCGTCGGGTCAGAACCGTATCCATCCGCCACCGCCATATGGTTGGGAAAACGAAGCAGAAGAGGCCTGTTTGCGTCTATCTCAGCCCTTATCTTTGCGAAGAATTGATCTTCGTCTTTTTTTTCCATCATCCCTATATATTTGGAATAACCAAAGTTTTTTATCAATGCCTCTGTATTGACTGTGGCGCTGGAAGAACGCAGGCCGAAATCGGTCTCATTCGAAATTCCTAAATCCCTCAGCAGCCTTGAGACCTCGTCTATCTTATACCCGTCTGTAACCATATCGAGCTTATCAGGCATATTCTCCCAGTGATAATCCTTATATAAAACGGCCTTTAGGGTTTGGCCATTCCAGTTATAAGACACCACGCCCTTTCCTGACAAAGGATAATTATGATATCTCATGATTTGACCCATCGCCACATTCACACAACCTGCCACGACATTATTGCCGTCAATTTCGGGCAACAGCCTGTTGTACGGGAGTTTTTGTTGCCATGTTGTTTTCAAAAGGAAGGTATCAGGCTCATACTTATATAAGATCCTGTTCCTGTCGTAGTTTTCCAAAAAATCCCATCTGCTTCTAATCTCATCATCAACATCCGCCCTTTTTAGAATCCTGGTATTTTCCCGCAACGCCCTTGTATTATATTCCAGATCCTCAAGCAAAAACCTTCTGTAAGCCGGAGGAAGGGTTTGAAAATCATTTTGCAATGAATATGCCTTTACAGGCGTAAGCCCCTCTGAAGCAGCCACAAGGATGAATCCCCCCTTTTCAAGATTCATCAAATATGCGACAGTAATCTTCGGCAATGACACATTGGTAGTACTGCCTTCTATTGATTCAATGGATTCAACCGAAACGATCTTTTTGTCTGAATGTAAAAAGCTGAGAAAATTTTGGGCAATGTTTAGATATCTGGTTTGCGAGCAAAAGGCCGTTGAAGCGCCAAAGGCAAAAACAAGACCCATTAATATTATTAATAATAATAATATCAATTCAACAAAGGCAATACGGCCAACAAAGGCATGAAGGGAAAATACCTCCAGCGTCCTTTTGTCTTTTGCCAAACAGTAAGATACCATTGGCAATATAAAACCGCAAAAAAAATCCTTAAGCATTCTTAAATTGCCGCCAATCCTCGATGGTCTTGTAAAAAATAGCCAAACCTGTCACTTCTGCGAAAGCCGGGGTCAAAAACTGTTTGAAAACACTGTTTAAAGCCAAAGCCCAGAATTACTTGAAAACACTCTTTAAGTAATATATGCATATTTTAGACCCGTATAAGACTAATTCTGATTTACTTTCATGTTTAGTCATGCCCCTGTGACCGGTCCCCTTTTCATCTCATAAGTATTGATCACACATGACGGAAACAGATGGCCTTGTTCTTTTGCCTGTCCATGACAAGCCTCAAACACCCGTCTTTCTTCTCCATATTTATGACGCGCACGATGTGCGCCAGCTTTGCGTATTGAGGATCCATTTCTCCAAGGGCATTGGCAGCCGAACGCAAAAAATCCTCATTTAGCAGATTATCAGGAAGCCCGGGGTAAACTGCCAGATAATAGATCCTGTCTTCAACCAGGTCCTGGAAAAAATGTGTGCCGTATGAGACCTCAGGCACATATCCTCCGGAGCTCTTGGCCACTTCGACAATGACTGATGAAGCGTCGATATCTGCATAAGAGACATTGACTCCCAGATCAATATTGTTGCTTCCCCACCGGCCTGGGCCTATAAGGATATAGCTTTTTTCAGCCGCCTCCAGGATTCCATTGACACGCCCTATGACCCTGCCGACCTGATATTTTTCATCCACAGATAAATCATGATAGCCGTCGCTGTCCACATAGACGATATATTTAATATTATCGACAAGGGCGGTGTTTACGCAACTGTCTGTCTGGAATAGGATATCGCTGGCATCCACATTTTCAGGCAGTGTTACATTCTCCTGATCCCTTACCTCGCTAAGCGGCCTGCATTGCAGGAGATTGATCTCAATCTGGCCCTTTTCACTTATGTCCGCCACGAATTCAATGTCCACAGGGATGCCGTACCCTTTCTCCAATGTCCGGAGTATCTTGTCCATAATGGCAGCAAAGTTGGTATTCTTGATGAGGTTGTTGAATGTGAGGACCTTTTCGTCTCCGCCTTTTAACTGCAAGGAACTAAAAGGCTCGGAAATATTTCCATCCTTATATATAGAAAAGAGGTATTTGTAAACCAAAAGATGCTCCTGCCTTGTCAAATCTTCCAATTCAAGGGACATGAATTTATTTGAGGCCATGTCTATAAGGTCAACGGCATGCTGAGAGTAATGCCTTATTTCCGACTCATACAACAAAGGACGGATAGCGGGATGACTCAATGCGATCATCCTGGGATAGTCGTTTCCGACGCGGTCAACGGCCCTGGTGCCCAGTCCAAAAACGATCCTGAGCAGCCCCTGGTCGGTGTTTATGCGGGGCGACCACGGGTGGAAATTTCTTGAAAAACCTACTCCGGCGATCATTGGAAACAATTTATCATTAACCTTTCTTCCCTCCACGCGCATCACCAGTATGCCCATTTGTTCATCGGTATATATCAATTTGTGTTTGATGCGGTACAGGAGGGCATCGGGTTTCAGCACGCTGCTGTACACCATCTTTATGGCGCTCTGAAAATCGTGAAAACGGTCCTTGAATTCCCCCTGATTGGTGCAAAAGACACTATCGTATTTCCCTGCAAACGCATATCCGAAGTTGTCCTCAAGGAGGCTGGATGACCTGACAATAACAGGCTGTGTGCCAAAATGCTCAAGCACCGTTTTCAATTGAGACAGGGTTTCAGGCCGGAATGAGCCCTCCAGGAAAAGCTTTCTGAGCTTAGGGAACTCGGAGACGATTTCATCCCGGTTTTTGTATTGCTGGCTCAAAAGATAAAGAAGGTCATTGTCCAGCAGGAATTCAAAAAAGACATCCGAACCGATGTAGTATGAATCGTGCTCCTTTAACACATCCTTGAGCTCAGGCATGTCCTCCTTTGCAGCCTGGTCAAGAATCTTGCGGGCAAGGAGCATGCCTGCCGCCTTCCCTCCGATTCGGCCCGATCCCACCAGCCGGTTATGGATACTCTCAATATCCTCCAGGGAAAAATACTTTCTGGCTATCTGAAAGTACTCGGAACGTTCGCTGATCAGGGTCTTTATCAGCTCCATACGAAGGGCTTCGCAGTTGGCAGGAGACCAGCATGACCTGGACTTCATGTGATGAATCAATGTCTCAATAGGCTTCAGGTACTCGGAATTTGGGGGTGCTTGATCGGCAATCCTCTTCGGGATGTTCTCGATAACATCCCACGGGCCTTCAGGATCCTTGCCAAGGGAAGACATGAGAATATGGGTTTCAAACATGGTGGGAGAATACCTGTCCCATACCTTGATAGGCCGGATATGTGACTGGCCGCTCTGCACATAAAAATCGATAAGGACCTGGGTCGTATCCCTGATGCGGGCAATGGTCTGATTGTTATGGCTTCCTCTGAGGATGCAGAAATAGGCGATAGTATCGAGTTCAAACAGGCGGGGACAGACCGTGCGGAAAAAATTGGCCAGGGACTCATCGCTCCCCCAGTGTCTTGCCAGTATGGATATATTGTCAAAGACATAATAGACCCTCTTCCCTGACTCCTCCATCACATTCCTGACAAAGCGATAGAAATAATCGAAGCCCTCCGTCGGATCAATCTCAATCACCTTGCATTTAGGGGATATCTCAGGTATGGCATACTGGTCAAAATGGATATATATGATGTCGATTCCCTTCTCTGATGCATCATCAACAAATGGCCGGACCAGCCAGGAATATTCCATAGCGCTTGTGACCTGCCATACGACATTATCGCCCCACCTCAAACCATCTAACAGTTCATCTATCACGGACACGCCTGTGCTGACTTTGACTTCCTTTTCAATCATGCCTCCTGCCCCTCCTGTAGAAATTCCTATGAGATCGTATCTCAGCTCCCTTCGGGTTGGTTCTCTTAAATTTGATTGAAAAACCTGCGTATAAAGATAGAAATTTCTACGCGATAAAATATCGTATAGATATGTATAATTAAAAAAAATGCTATCAGAGGCAGAATGAAAAATCAATATATCTGAATGTCACGGCAGCAATTCTCATTATCAAAATTAATCGCAATAAAGGTATATTCAAGATTCAGGTAATACCCTAAAAAAGCCCATCTTTTTAAAAGAAAGCGCGGTCATAATGAGAATTGCTGA
>JAFGSM010000065.1 GCA_016934595.1 bacterium
ATGGGCTCTCTATTGCATTTTAGACTATCTGTGAAATCGAATATTATTTACTGATTCAAAATGAGTTTCCAAATTTCTGGTGGATAGGCATTTAGGGCTAACAAAATCCGACGCCATGCCAGTTCAGGATAAAATCCCATCATGACTTCAGAGATTACCTTAAATAATAATAAAATAGGCTTTATTTTATTGGAGCTTATGGAGACATCTTCAACAAATGAGGATGCGCATTCCATAGCACTACAAGGATTCAAGGATGGCAGTGTTATCACCGCAAAAAGACAGACTAAAGGAAGAGGCAGAAGGGGAAACCGGTGGTGTTCGCCTGAAGGGGGTCTGTATTGTTCGATCATACTTAGGCCGGATATTGCGGCAAAGGATGGATGGATATTTGAAAGGCTCACCTGCATTGCCGTATGGCATACAATAGCGGAATCGATCAATAAGAATCCTGAATTGAAACCTCCTAATGATTTGCTTTTCAGAGGCAAAAAGGTGGCCGGGATTTTGATTGAAAGCAGGGGAGGGGAGGAAAGGCTGGATTATATAGTGGCTGGAATAGGCATAAACTGTTCGACCCCGCTTGATTCCTTTCCTCCGGATTTGAGGGCCAGGGTTACAACCCTTTCCCATGAATCCGGCATGGATATCCATCCATCCGGCGTACTAAAAACACTTATGAAACAGATGAATCACTGGTATAACCTTTTTTTATCAGGTGAAACGCCCATGAGCCTTCGATTCTCAAAGAAGGATGAAAATCAACTTTTCCGTCATTCCGGCGAAGGCCGGAACCCAGGATTTTCAGGTGAAACATCCATGAATCCTCAATTCACAAAAAAGGCTGAAAATACCCAGAGGGGATTTTCAGATGAAATAAGACAGATATGTGACGAATGGGAAAGGCTTTCTCTTGAGGGGGCGTCATGTCCGGCATGATACTCGCGCTGGATGTTGGAAATACAACTATCCTCATGGGTCTGTACAATGGCCGAGATCTGATAGGGGACTGGCGGTTTTCTACGATGAGGGAAAAGACAGGGGATGAGATAGGATGTATGGTTTTGTCTGCCCTGCAAACCAGAAATATAGGCCCTGATGACATCAACGGCGCGGTTGTCTCCTGTGTCGTGCCATCTTTAATAGACCGCATAAAAAGGATGTGCAGGATATATCTTGGCTGCGACCCTTTGGAAATCGATCCGTCAAAAAAGGGATATATCCCTCTTGCGTATCCCGATCCCGCCCAGATAGGCGCTGACAGGATAGTAAACGCAGTGGCAGCACATGAAAAATACGGCGCTCCATTGATAATCATAGATTTTGGCACAGCTACAACCTTCTGCGCCATATCCTCTAAAGGGGAATTTATGGGGGGATGCATCGTACCTGGCATTGGCATATCACAGGAGGCTCTGGTTGCTCATGCGGAACGTCTCCTGCCTGTATCCTGGGAAAGGCCTGGATCGGTCATTGCCAGAAACACCGATGATGCGATCAGGGCCGGCCTCCTATTCGGATACGCATCGCTTGTGGATGGCATAGTGGTGAGGATGAAAAGGGAGATGAGAGAAAACCCGAAGGTCATCGCAACAGGGGGATGGGCATCGGTCATTAAGGAGGAGGCAGGACATATCGACATAATGGATCCCTTTTTGACCCTGGATGGACTGAGGATCATTTACGAAAGAGAGACATCGTGTACATAGCAAGGATCGAGGAATGCTTTTCAAGATATAGAAGGCACGGCAATATCCTTTCCCCTCAAAATTGGTTGATAGCAGAGCGGTGGGAACAAACAGGCATACCTATAAACATAGTATGCAAAGGCATAAAGAAGACCTGTCGTCAGTTCCGGTCCACACATAATGAAGGTGAAGAAAGGATAGATATACTGACCTATTGTGAACCTGAGATACTTCGGCTATGGAAGGATTACCGCAAGGCCCTTATCGGATCACCTGATAAAAAACCGGACGATGCATCCGATAATAGCAATGGAGAGGATCAGGTTGTGGTTGTTGTCCGAAAAAGGCTTGAGGACATAAGACGGGATTTTACAGATACTATCTCTGCTGCTGATGACCCATGGGACGATTTTAAGAAAATGGCGCTTGGGCAGATCGATTGGCCAGGGGCTTTGGATTTTATTGAAAATGAATGCTTCAAAGGGGAGCAGGTGGATATAGACTTGATCGAGAAGAGGTTGTCGAATCTTGACAGGTTGTATATCAACAAACTTTTTGAACTCATCCCCAAAGAACAAAGAGACGGATTGGCAAAAGAGGCGGAGGATGACCTTTTGCCATACAAGGGACAGATGGAAATGGAGATTTATTCTGAGACCCTTGAGATAAGCATAGAAAGCCTGCTGCGGGAAAGGCTCAGCCTGAAAAGGATCAGCCTCTATGCCACCTGATAAAAACAACCTCCGGCTTTAATCTTTTATGGTTATTCACATCATTTAACATAGCGAAGGGGTATATGCCTTTCGGTTGAGGGTTCCTTCGTAACAGCCTGTAAGGCTTGCTCCACAGGAGCTTCGCCTACAGGCTGTAATTCGTGCACATGCCCTCAAGGCAAATACCCCTTCTTCACAAAAAAACTGAACGAATCAAATAGCCATTAATAAATAAATTTTTCCTTCACAAATTGTCATTATACTTGTCTTATTTATAACCGATAACCGATTTTTCCTACCAAGTCAGCCGATAAAAAATAAGGGATAAATCTTTTGCAAAAAGCGGGGGTTATAAAATATGCATTCACCGGACGGTTTTTATTCTGTTGGCCTGTGTCTTGCGATGGACGCGATATGTTTGGGTGTTATTGCCTATTGCGTAAAAAGGGTCTGGGGGAAATTAAGCCGTGATACTGTGTTGCTTGCAGCCTCGGCAGGGGCATTTATTTTTGCCATAGAACTGGCGAACATCTCTGTGACAAAGGGCTCTTCATGCCATTTTATGGGAGGAGTCTTCACTGCCATTGCGCTTGGGCCTTTCTTGGGCGCTCTTGTCGCTGGGATCATGCACCTGGTTCAGTTCCTGATTTTCCAGGATGGTGGGCTTTTGAGTCTGGGTCCCAATCTGTTCAACATTGCAATAATCAGCGCGTTTATTGGCTACTATCTATATCGCTCCTTTAAGACATTGATAATCGAGCCATACGGGACTTATGTCGGAGCATTTATATCCACATGGCTTACGCTTTTGATAACCTCCATAACTGTCTGCATTATGCTTTCCATATCAGGGGTTGATTCCTTCTGGGCGTTGCTTGGCCCAATGACAGGCCCGCATGTGTTGATTGGTGTCATTGAGGGGGTGATTACCGTCCTGCTTCTTGGTGTCATGGAAAAACTAAGCCCAGGTTTCCTTTGTCTGTCAAAGGGAAGTCCGGAAGGTTTGCCTGTTGGGCATCATAAATCACAGTTTGAAAAGATTTGGCATTTTTTGCCTGCCCTGGCCATATTTGTTGGGGTTTTTGTATCGCCATTTGCATATAGGTCGCTTGAAGGCATGGAAAAGCTTGTCATGGATGGGAGATTTTTCGAGGGGCAGGAGGTTGTTTTTTATCATGCGCCATTGCCTGATTATGAGATACCCGGCATCGGCAATGAACGTATAGGCGATGCGGTTGCAGGGGTGCTTGGAGCACTTATAACCTTTGGCGCATGTCTGGTGGCGGGGAAGCTTTTTACGCGCAAGGAAGAAAAGATTGAGGCGGGAGCCGAACTAAGAGGGGTGGTCAACCATTGAAAAAAGCCAGTAAGCAAAAGATAGTTTATAAAATCCTTTGGCCTTTTGTGGTCATCTTTGCCATTCTGATCATAGCCTTTATGGCCTCCATCAGCGATTTTATTGACAGAAAGACCAAAACTATCCTGCAAAAGGAGGCGGAGTCAAGGCTAAAGATGGCGGAGCTCTACCTTGATGCGAAAAGGGATCAGATCCTCGCCGAGATGAGGCATTTATCAAGGATTTTAGCCCTGAACCTTTCTGAGCAAAATCAGCCTGCCTTTATCAGTGGCATACTTGAGTGCTTTGAAGGGGTCACAGATAAATATTTTATCCAGATGCTTGATGCCAATGGAGTTGTCATTGAAGGCGCTTGGCATCTCAAAAAAGATGGAATATCAGAAACTGAAAAACCGGATTTTGATATACACTCAACTTCAGAAAACTCCCTTATTACAGAACGGATATTTATAAGGCTGTGCGATAATGACGTAGCCATCGAGGTCATTGTGCCTATAGAAAACGAATCTCAGACGGTTGGTTACATATACTCGCGCAATCACCTGACTTCAGGCTTCTGTGTAGACATGAGCAAGGCGATCGGCGGACGTGTCTATTTCTTTGGCAGGGACAACCGGATTATTACTTTAAGTTGCAGTACGGATCCGGATTTTAAAGATATAATACTTCCTGAAGAGATAGCCCAAAGGGTAATGGAAAAAAGAGGGCCGATAGTGAGGATGGTATATATAGGGGATAAGGAACATGTGTCAGGTTTTTTGCCCTTTGAGAATCAAGGAAACCAAGTGGAAGGTGTTTTGATGCTCCCGATTGATGCGGCTTTTGCAAGGGGAATTACTGTTGGGGTAATCCGCACAGGGATCATATACGGATGTGGAGGCATCATAGTCCTTGTTTTTATAGGATGGATGATTGCGAAAGGCATCACAAAACCCCTGTCTGATCTGGCTGATATGGCCAAAAGGGTAGGCGCAGGGAATCTTGATGCCTCGGTTGAACTGGATTCGGATGATGAAATAGGCGTACTTGCTGCGGCATTCAGGAAGATGACTAATGATCTGAAGCAGTCAACCGTTTCAAAAGAGTATGTGGACAATATATTAAAAAGCATGAGCGACGCACTGATGGTCATCGGTCAGGATGGAAGGATAGAAACCGTGAATCGCTCGGCTTGCGAGCTTCTGGGATATAAACAGGAAGAACTCGTAAGCAGGCCTTTTGAGAACATCATTTTTGAGAAAAAGGGATCCGGTTTCGGTGGTCTTGATCTTGAGAGATTGACAGGGCAAGGCGAGATAAAAAACCTTGAGATGGAATATATAACAAGACATGGCAAAAGGGTTCCTGTTATTTTGAGCGCATCAGTGATAAAGACACCCGATAACAAGGTTAAACATATAGTATGCACTGCAAAAGACATAACAGAACGTAAGCAGGCTGAGGATGCGCTGGTATCGGAAAAGGAACGGCTGGATGTAACCCTGCGGTCGATTTGCGATGGTGTTATAGCTACAGATATGGGAGGCAAGATAGTCTTAATGAACAGGGTGGCCGAAGAGCTCACAGGCTGGAAGCTAAAAGAGGCTGAAGGCAAGCCTGTGACTTCTATATTCAATATAATGAGGAATGATGGTCAAAACACCCATGAAGACCCGGTTAAAGAAATATTGGGGTATGGCGGGGCAATTGTGCATCATGACCACAGCCTGCTCAAATCAGCAGATGGAAAAGCCAGGATAATAGCCGACAGCGGGGCAACTATAAAAGACAAGGCTGGAAAGACCATAGGGGTTATTCTGGTGTTTCAGGATATAACAGAGAAAAAACGGCTGGAGGAGGATATCCAGAAGACACAGAAACTCGAATCCGTGGGCGTTCTTGCAGGCGGTATTGCCCATGATTTTAACAATATCCTGACAGCTATCTTGGGCAATATCAGTCTGGCAATGATGTATGCCGGCTCTGACGGGGATATTTCAAAGGTGCTTGCTGAAGCTGAAAAGGCATCTGTCAGGGCAAAAGGCCTTACAAAACAGTTGATCACCTTTTCGAAGGGCGGGGCTCCGGTTAAAGAAGCTGCCTCTATTCCGGAAATTATAAAGGAGTCTGTGGAATTTGCCTTAAGGGGCTCAAATGTGAAACCTGAGTTTTTTCTTCCTGATGACCTGTTGCAGGCAGAGATTGACAAAGGGCAGATCGGTCAGGCCGTAAACAATCTGGTCATCAATGCAATCCAGGCTATGCCTGATGGCGGAAAAATCACAATAAAAGCCGAAAACATCTATATCGATAAGGATGATAAAGTTCCGCATCGGTCTTTGAGGGTTGGGAAATATATAAAGATAACGTTTGAAGACGAAGGGATAGGCATACCCAAGGAAAATCTTAAAAAGATATTCGATCCATACTTTTCGACCAAACAGATGGGAAGCGGTCTTGGTCTGTCTGTTGTTTACTCCATAATTAAGAAACACAATGGCCATATAGCTGCTAAATCTGAACAGGGGAAGGGAACGGCCTTTTATGTCTATCTTCCGGCATGCCAGAATGAGGCACTGAATAAAGAGCCTAAAACGTTTTCAAGACAAAGGGTATCTAAAGGCAAGGCAAGGGTTTTGATAATGGATGATGACGAGCCTATCAGGGATATCCTTGGCAAGATGCTCATGCACCTTGGGCATGAAAAGATCGATTTTGCAAGGGACGGCGAAGAGGCAATAGAGTTATACAAAAAGGCGAAAAGGGCAGGGGTTGCCTATGATGTCGTTATAATGGATCTAACCATACCAGGCGGCATGGGGGGCAAGGAGGCGATCAAGAGGCTTCTTGAGATAGATCCTGATGTCAAGGCGATTGTATCAAGCGGATATTCCAATGATCCGGCAATGAATTCTTACAGGGAATACGGCTTCAGCTCGGTTATTGGCAAACCCTATAAAATTGAGGAACTGAATGATGCAATAGACAGGGTGATGGCGGAGTCACCGAAATGTGCAGCCTTATCTTGCGCCGAATCTTCGCGAGATCTTTCTTAATACGAATCTATCTTCTTCATCAAGACCTGCAAGATACAATAATGCCGCATAGAGAATAATAAAAAGCATTGAAGGAAGGATCACGGCAAACCTGTTTAATTCCAATATATAAGCAAATTTATCTTTGATAAGATAGAAAAAAATAAGACAAACGAGCCCAGCGCAAAGCGGCTTTAGCATCTTCCGGCTGTACGGATGAATCTTCATAAGATAGTATAGCTCAGCTATACGCATCAGGTTTATCATGGCGATTGCAATGGCAGTAGCCAAGGCCGCGCCGGTCATGCCATGCTTTGGGATCAGAAGATAATTGAGCAGAACATTGACGACTGAGCTTGCAATGGAATTAAACAAGGACAATCTAGACCTTCCGGTCATCACTATTATGTAACCGCATGACCCTGTTGCTGTATCGACCAATTCACCCAGGGTGATAATTATAAGCGGAACAGATCCCAGCAGAAACTCGTTTCCAAAGATCCTCATCATAGACCCTGAAAAAAGAACAAGCAATATGGAGACAGGGAAGCAGATTGTGAATACCCACTTGGTTATCAGCTTGAAGTGGGACTCCAACATCTTGATATCGCCCTTTGTGTGCATATCTGATATAAGGGGCGCAAATACGACATTGAAAGATTTAAGCGGCATAACAATAAAAGGCATAAACTTGTGAACCACTCCATAAATCCCTACTTCCTTTGGGGTCAAAAAAAAACCAAGCATCAGTATGTCTGTCCAATGCATAAAAAAAGAAAGACATCTTGTAAAAAAAAGCGGCCATGAAAAACTGATGAGCTCCCTGATCTGAAAAATGCCCTTTATATTTTTATCCATAAAAGGGAATGTCTTCATAAGGATTAAAAAGGCGATGCATGTAATCAATATGGAATCGATGACATTGGCGAGCAGGAGGCCCATTAGCCTTAGGCCGAATAAAAAAAGGATGATTAAAAAAACAAAATTAACGACATATTTTAATACATGCTCGATAAACACATATTCCTTTATTGCATGAAATCCCTGTAAAGCGCTTGCAGATATATTATTTATGGCCAGAAAGGGCATGGACAATGCGATCAATCTGATCGCTATGGTGACGTTGTCATTATTAAATATACTTGTGGCTATAACCTTTGCAAAAATGAATGATACTATTGAGAAAAAGATGCTGAGCGTCAGGGTGATCATAAAGGCTGAAATGATTGTGCCTTTTATCCTTGCAGTATCATTATCAGCATTATAGCGCGCCACATAACGCACTACGCCGCTATTCATCCCAAAAAGCGCAAAAATCATCATTACAGAAATAACAGTGTTCCCAAGCAAAAAAACTCCATATATCTCAGCTCCGACTACCCGTGTAATCAATATGCTTGTGAGGAAAGCAAATGCCATGGCAATGAGATCTCCAAGCCCGCTGATTCCCGCATTTTTAGATAGATGGCCGATGCCCCTCATGTTGTCTGCAACAGACTGATTTTGGCCGATTATGCAATCACATTCACTGATATTTTCCATATCAGGCGTTGACATATATCCTATGGAACCTCCGGCATTTTTCCCATATCTTGCAATTTAAGCACTATATGATTAACTCTACTTTTGCACTTTTTTCAAATAATCTTTATTTTTCAATAAGATGCCTGACCAAACAAAGCAGCATGA
>JAFGSM010000066.1 GCA_016934595.1 bacterium
ATGGGCTCTCTATCGCATTTTAGACTATCTGTGAAATCGAATATTATTTACTGATTCAAAATGAGTTTCCAAATTTCTGATATTAAAATTTTTTGACTTTTAAGAGCTTATCAAATTTTCTCTTATATTAAAAGGCAACCGGCAAACCTCTGAAGCACGATAGTGTGCATGCCGGCCATCCCCGGGCTGCTATGCGAGCCAAGGCATCTGCAGTAGCGGAATTGGACAACCGGTACCCTTCGATTGACAATGGGGTTGCTTCCAACACCAAACTCACAAAGATTCCTACGCCTATTGTAGCGCCACAGTCGCCTTGGAAAGCGCTTTGAGCATTCTGGCCGCTCTGCCTTTTATGGTTTCATGGAGTAGTGTGACCATGGATTCATTGTATTCTCTGGTCCGTTCCAAGATCTCGCCGAGTTCGCTCAAAACACTGTTGCAGATTTCCCCCATTCTTTCTCGTATCATCGGCCAACCAAGGCCGGTCTTCTTTGCCATCTTCTTCCAGTCACCAATCGTGAACGCGTTCACTGATTCGCAGCCGCCGATTTTCATCGCGAGATTCTTGGATAAAACAGGCCACGCAAGAGTAGAGACAAGATCATAATAGGGGGATAGCCTTCGTTCACCACCGGAATACAATAACGAGTAGTTCTTGCCGTGGGCATCGGCATTGCCTATCAACACATTGAAGATCAGACCCATGATAAAGTTTGGAATATCAAGAACAGGTGCGGTGGACCAGTCTCGAAGCAACGAAATGCAGTCGCCGGTCGTCGGCCCCCCCTCCGCCTGGTACTTTCGCTCCGGTGGAAATCCCAGCGCTTGGCAGAAGTCCTCCTGGTGAAGTCGGGTCGTATTGCCGTCTTTGTCAGTCACTCGGTCATATCTTTGAACTAGAATGCAGGGTTTCTTTCCGATCGGGCGGTATTCTGTTTTGGATACTTTTAAGCCAGCGGCCTGCGCTAGAGTCATGCAAAAAAACTCGTTGGCGGCCAGTCCCGGAAAACGATCCGGCTCCGGTTTCAGTATGTGGGTGCTGGGAGTGCCGCCAAGCGGGAGACATATTCCGCTATTACGAACGATGACGGGCAATTTGTCCTGTGCACCGGCGAGTGAGAGTCGCAGTCCATTCATCCCAACCATTAAGGGACGACTGGGTAACTCGGTTATGATTTTTTGTAACTCCGGTTCGGTCAGTTCGCGATAACGGCTATCTTTCGGCTCTGTCGGCGTAACCCCTTCAGGAAGCAAGCTTACAGCGCCAGCGCACTCGCCTCCTATCCTCCCTAACATTGCAAAGTCATTGGTTTCACTGATCCCGAGTATCTCTGCTATCTTTTTTCGTGGTCCCTCTTCGGGTAGTATGCCGGCAAAGAAGGGCCTGGCCTTTTTTCCTAGGAACACCTCATTTTGGAGAGGCAGTGAATGGGAAAGGGGCATGGCACTCGGTTTTTCAAGCCATGTCTGATCGTAGGAAAATTGCAGCAAGCCACTATCGTCTTGTTTGAGGCTTCCGACCCTTTCGGCGTTCAGATAAACGATTAAGTTATTCACGGCGTTTCGCCTTGACCAGAGTCAACGCCAGGAATAGTGATCTGGAGCTTGAGACCCAGGGCTTGGAGAACCTGTAAGACTTTTCCGATTTGGCAGGTCGGTTTGCCCTTCTCAAGATCAATAATGAAGCGCAGACCCGTACCACAGGTCATCGCCAGATCTTTCTGGGTAACCTTCAACTGTCTGCGCCTTGTGCGAATAGCGGCGCCAAGCTGCTCTGGATTTTTAGTGTTCATGTTACCGATTGGGAATATATCATGCTATGAAGTATATGCCAAGCAAAATATTACCGTACGGTAATATTTTGCTTGGCATGGGACATTTTTGCACAAATGTTACCGATCAGGCATATTTGCGGTCGGAAGAAATCAGCAGCCTCGCTCTCAAATACCCTGAGCTATGCATTTACAGGCAGGCCAGCGAAGTCTGTGTTGATGCGCGTTGTTAGCACATTATTTTGTTTTTAGTCTGTGTTTTCTTCCCGTGTTTATCAGTATAAAGGAATTCGATCGATTTGTATTTTCAAGAAATAATCCCGTACTGCGTCAACACACCCTTAAGCCTTTCCCTGTTTTCGGCGCCTATTTTACACAGGGGGGGGCGCAACTCTTCTTCGATCATTCCCATCATAGCCAGGGCCGTCTTTACTGGAATTGGATTTGTCTCATAGAACATGGCCTGAAACAGATCAAAAAGCCGGATATGTAAATCCCGGGCCTTTTCCCAATCACCGTATAGAAAAGCATTGACCATATCTGCCATCCTGGAAGGCACGATGTTTGCTGCTACAGATATAACCCCCTTGCCGCCGACGGACATGATAGGCAGCGTAAGCGCATCATCCCCTGACAATACGGCTATCTTTGAACCGCAAAGGCTTATGATCTCCGACACCTGGGCCAGTGATCCGCTCGCCTCTTTTACCGCGCGGATATTTTCAATCTCTGCGAGACGGGCTACGGTTGAAGGCATCATGTTGACCGCAGTCCTGCCCGGCACATTATAAAGTACGATGGGAAAATCCACCGCCTCCGCTACTGCAAGATAATGCTCGTAAAGGCCCTGTTGTGTCGGCTTGTTGTAATATGGAGTGATAAGGAGGGCAGCATCGGCCCCTGCATCCCTCGCGTGTTTGGTGAGATTGATCGCCTCCTGGGTGCTGTTTGAACCTGTGCCTGCGATTATAGGCACCCTGCCTGCCACAGAATCCACGGAAATCTTTACCACACGGTCATGCTCTTCATGAGAAAGCGTGGCGGACTCACCTGTAGTGCCGCATGGCACGATTGCAGATGTGCCATGTGATATCTGAAACTCTATCAATCCCCTCAATCCTGCCTCGTCTATTTTGCCGTCCTTGAAAGGCGTTACGATTGCCACCATAGATCCCTGAAACATATCCATCCCCTTCCCTTTTATTCTTTATCTTTTTATTTTTGATTTATACAATTTATACAGAGATATTCAGCTCATCCAGCCATAGCTCTCCGGCGCACACAACCCTGGCCTCGCCCTCAAGCCATATCTCTTTAAAAAGCCCTCCATCCCTTTCAAAATCAACCTTCAAAGGGCAACCGCTCCTTGTCATCACCTCTACTGGAGGAGTTACCAGCCCGAGACCGGTCGCCACAATAACGGCAGCAGTCGAACCCGTACCGCAGGCAAGCGTCTCTCCCTCTACGCCCCTTTCATAAGTCCTGATCATGATAGATCTTGCGCCTGTAATCTTAACAAAATTAGCGTTTGTGCCATTTGGCAAAAAAAGACTGTGACGCCTTATCTTTTTGCCCAGGCCATCCACATCCAATCTTTCCAGGTCGTTAACAAAACAGACGACATGAGGCACGCCAACTGTGATATGATAGGCATCATTGTCAGGGATGACATCCTGAAGAGAAACCTTTGCGTCCTCCTGTGAAAGCCTTACCGTGCCGATCCCTATTCTGGCGCCATTCTGGGTTACCACTGCGTTTACAAGACCTGCCTGCGTTTCAAAGGACATCTTTTTAAAGGCGATCTTTTTAATATAGGCAAAACGGGCAACGCAACGGGCGCCATTTCCGCACATCTCGGCCTCTCCTCCGTCTGAGTTAAAAAACCGCATCCTGAAGAATGCCTTGCCCGATTTCTCAACAAGTATCAAGCCGTCAGCCCCAAGCGAGATCCGCCTGCGGCAGATATCTTTAACCACAGGTTCGGCAGGGGTTGGGAACCGCCCTTCCCTGTTGTCAATAAGGCAAAAATCATTCCCGCATGCGCTCATCTTGAAGAAAGAGATACGGTCTCCCATCACACGGTCTCTCCTCTTATCAGGTCTTCATAGGTCTCCCTGCCCCTGACCACCATGAATTCCCCTCCATCAACCATAACCTCCGCAGACCTGGGCCTTGAATTGTAGTTTGAGGACATTGTAAATCCATAAGCCCCTGCGCTCATGACAGCCAAAAGATCATTTGGCATGGGCATTGTCATGGCCCTGTCCCTGGCAAAGAAATCCCCTGATTCACAAATAGGCCCGACTATATCCATATTTATAACCTCGCCTTCTCTCCTGCAAACAGGCCATATATCATGATAGGACTGATAAAGGGATGGGCGTATCAGATCGTTCATGCCCGCATCCACTATAGCAAACCTCTTTACGGATGTATTTTTAAGATACAATACACGCGTTACCAGGACACCTGCATTCCCCACCAGGACCCTTCCAGGCTCGGATATGATCCTGCATCCCAGGTCATTGGAGACAGGGATAAGTGTCTGCGCCCATTCTGCAGGGGTAGGAGGGGTCTCATCCCTATAACGGATCCCCAGCCCTCCTCCTATATCCATATTCCTTATAGCAAGCCCTTTTCCGGAAATCCTTTCAATAAGCCCTTTTATCCTGTCCACGGCATCGCGAAATGGACCTATCTCAGTGATCTGGGACCCTATGTGCGTGTGCATGCCTGTTATCTCTATCCCCTTCATTTCCTTTGCCCTGAGGTATTCCTGAAAGGCGGATTCCATATTCAGACCGAACTTGTTTTTTTCAAGCCCTGTTGATATGTAAGGATGGGTAGATGCATCAATATCCGGGTTTACTCTTATGGCAACAGGGGCCTTCTTGTTCATATCCCTTGCCACACTGTCAAGCAGGTCCAGCTCTGCAGATGACTCGCAATTGAACATAAGGATGCCTCTTCTTAAGGCGTATGCCATCTCTGCCTTTGTCTTTCCGACGCCTGCAAAAACTATCCTGTCCGGCGGGACACCTGCCTTAAGGGCGCGAAATATCTCGCCCCCTGATACCACATCAGCACCCATGCCATTTCCTGCAAAAAGCCTTATTACCGAGAGATTTGAATTCGCCTTTATTGCAAAGCAGGACAGGTGATCCATCTGCTCAAATGCCCCTTCGTATACCCGTGCATGATGTTCCAGTGTCCTTCTGCTGTAAATATAAACAGGGGTCCCCACATCCTGAATAATCTTTCTAACAGGTATATCTTCGCAATAAAGCTCTTCGTCATGGTATTGAAAATGATGCATATATATTCCTTGATTTTTCAGATTAGTACTTTCGCAAATCCTTTTCTGCCTTCTTGATTGCCTCTTCTATCCTTGACGGAGATGTGCCTCCTTGTATGTTCTTTCGGTAAGCGGCCTTTTCCGGTCTAAGATAGGGCATAACGTCGTTGCCGAAGTGACTGCAAAAGCCCTTCAGTTCATCCAAGGAAAAAGATGAAAGATTTGTCCATCCCCTTTTTGTTGCATCAAGCACCAGCCTGCCTATAATGTTGTGCGCATCCCTAAAAGGCACCCCCTTTTGCACAAGATATTCCGCAAGGTCGGTTGCCTCAAGAAACCCGTGCATGACACCCTGAAGCATCCTGTCCTCTTTGACCTTCAAATTTTCTATGCAGAGGGTAATGACAGAAAGGGACCCTTTGACCGTATCAATCGCATCGAAAAGGGGTCCTTTGTCCTCCTGCATGTCACGGTTATAAGAAAGCGGAAGCGCCTTCATGGTGACCAAAAGACCTATAAGGCAGCCATATACCCTCCCTGTCTTTCCCCTTACAAGCTCGAGCGGATCAGGATTTTTCTTCTGTGGCATAAGGCTGCTCCCTGTGCACAAAGAGTCGGGCAACTCACAAAAACCGAATTCGGCAGTCGTCCAGAGGATAATCTCCTCTGCAAGACGGCTCAAGTGCATCATAAGGATAGAAAGGCCGGCCAGAAATTCAAGGGCATAGTCCCTGTCACTTACGGCATCAAGGCTGTTCGAGGAGATGCTGTCAAACCCGAGCTCCTCTGCCACAGCCTCCCTGTCGACAGGAAGGCATGTGCCTGATAATGCACCTGATCCGAGGGGCATTACCTGAACCCTCCTCAGACAATCTTCGAGCCTTTGTATGTCCCGGCTGAACATCTCAAAATATGCCATAAGATGATGGGCAAAAGTGACAGGCTGCGCCCTCTGCAGATGTGTATATCCAGGCATTAGGGTATGGATGTGATTACGTGCGGATGCCAGCAATTTCCCCTGGGCCGAGCGCAGTTTCCGGATTATTTCGTATATCTCATATCTGATGCAAAGCCGCAGGTCCAGTGTCACCTGATCATTCCGGCTCCGGGCTGTATGAAGCTTCCCTCCTGCAGGCCCGATCTTCTTGATCAGCCTTGCCTCTATGTTCATATGTATATCCTCGAGCGATTCATCCAGAGGAAACCGCCCCATTTCCCATTCTTCCCTGATCTCCTCCAAACCATTAATAATGGCCTCTGCCTCTTCATTTGTAATAAGGCCGGATGAGCCAAGCATCCTTGCATGAGCAATGCTTCCCTGTATATCATAAGGAAACAGCCTTTCGTCAAAACCCAAAGACGATGTGAAACTTTCCACCACAGGGTCGGTACTTTGCTCAAATCTGCCAGACCAGGGCTTACTATTTTTCCCTTTCATTTTCTCTGCCTTTTATTCATTATCTTAAGCCTTAATCCAAATTGAAAAGCTGAACAATTTCTCTTTCTGCGTCATTCCTGCCTTCTATACCTTACCCTTGCCCCTACTTTTAGAGGCAAACCCCATAGCCGACAGAAGTGTTCTCCGGATTTATGATCAAAGGCATCCTCCGCGCTATAGGTGGCAAGGCTAAGGTCATAAAGTGAATAAGGAGACCGTCTCCCCACAGGAATCGCCTGACCTTTGTATAATTTCATTCTTACCTCCCCGCTTACCCTTACCTGAAGCGATTGCACAAATGCATCCAGCGCCTCCCTCAACTTCGAAAACCACAGGCCATAATATATCATCTCTGTATATTTTAACGACATGGCCTCTTTAAAGTGCAGGCTTTCCCTGTCAAGGACAAGCGCCTCCAGTTCCCTGTGGGCAAGCCAAAGTACCGTTGCCCCTGGTGCCTCATAGATTTCCCTGGATTTTATCCCTACAAGCCTGTTTTCAACAAGATCGCTCCTTCCGATGCCGTGTATTCCGCCAAGATCATTCAAACGCTCCAGGATGCCGACAGGACTAAGTGTCTCCCCATTAATATTAACAGGCACGCCTTTTTCAAATCCTATGACCACATAATCCGGCTTATCCGGTGTGTCCTCGATCCGTCTTACCATAAAATAGGTGTCGTCAGGGGGTTCCTTCCACGGGTCCTCCAATATGCCGCATTCTATGCTTATGCCCCAGAGATTCTTATCCAGGCTGTAAGGCCTCTCCTTTGTTACAGGAACAGGTATGTTATGCCTTCTGGCATATTCAATCTCCTCCTCCCTGGATTTGAATCCCCATTCTTCGCTCCTCAAAGGGGCTATAATCTTCATCTCAGGGCTAAGCGCCATAATGGAGCAATCAAACCTCACCTGGTCATTTCCCTTGCCTGTCGCTCCATGAGCTATGGCATTGGCGCCTTCTTTCTCTGCAACCTTTACAAGCTCCCTGGCAATCAAAGGACGTCCGAGAGCCGTTGCAAGGAGATATTTACCCTCATAGACCGCATGTGCGGCAAGGGCAGGGAAACAAAACCCCTTCAAAAACTCCTCCCTTAAATCTTTTACTATCACCTTTGATGCCCCTGCTGCTTTGGCCTTTTCCTCAAGCGGTTTCATGTCCTCGCCCTGTCCCAGGTCTGCCAAAACTGCTATGATGCTGCAACCATACAGCTCTTCCAGCCATTTGATGATAACAGATGTGTCCAATCCACCGGAATATGCCAGAACAATCCTGTCCGATCTTGTCAATCCCTCTGACATCCCTTCTTCCCCTCGTTTTTATTTATAAATGCCTCGATTATGGCCTTTTGCACATGGAGGCGGTTTTCAGCCTGATCAAATACGATTGAATGAGGCCCATCCAATACCTCTTCTGTGATCTCTTCACCCCTGTGGGCAGGCAGGCAGTGCATCACCTTGACATGCGGATCTGCCTTCTCCAAAAGACCGCTGTTTACCTGAAACCCTTGAAAAAAGCGCTTTTTTCCCTCTACCCCTTCTTCCTGTCCCATGCTGACCCATACATCTGTGTATATAATATCAGCGCCGAAGGCCGCGTCCTTCGGATCTTTGAATGTCTTTATCCTCCCTCCCGACTTTATCGCAAGATCAATCGCCCTGTCCAGGATACCTTTATCCGGTTCGAATCCTTCAGGGCAAGCCAAACGCAGATCAAGATCCATTACGCCTGCGGCATTTATCCATGAATGGGCGACATTATTCCCGTCCCCAACATATGCTATCTTGACCCCGCCTATTTTTTTCAAATGCTCCTTTATCGTAAAAAGATCGCTCAAGACCTGGCAGGGATGGAAAAGGTCAGTCAGTCCATTTATCACAGGAATGCCGGCAAACCTTGCAAGCGCTTCAGCCTCCTCCTGCGCAAATGTGCGGATCAAAATGATATCCACATACCTTGAGAACACCCTTGCCGTATCAGGTAAGGGCTCCCCCCTTCCGATCTGAAGGGAATCCATGTTTAGATCAAGCGCCAGGCCCCCCATCTGGAACATCCCTGTCTGAAAGGATACCCTGGTCCTTGTCGAGGGCTTCTTGAATATCATCGCCATGGTCTTTCCTTTAAGGGTAAGATGGCACCGCCCTGCCCTCAGATCTGCCTTCAATTCTCCAGCCCTATTAAGAATTGCAAGGATATCCTCCTTGGTAAGATCGAGAATGGCCAAAAGGTCCTTTTTCATCCCTGAAAATCCTTTATGGCATCCGAAAGCACCTCCATAGCCCTGTCAATCTCTTTCCTTGTTATAATAAGCGGTGGAAGCAGCCTGAGAACATTGTCCATAGTGCAGTTTATTATAAGCCCCTTTGCAAGGCACCTCTTTACAATCTCCCTGCCTTCACAGTGTAGCTCCATGCCTATCATGAGACCTTTGCCGCGCACCTCTTTGATAACAGATGATTCCCCTTTAAGGCCCATAAGCTCCTTGAACAGAATATCACTCATACATACACAATTCTCCAGCATCCCCTCCTTATCAATAACCTCAAGGACAGCCAATCCTGCTGCGCTTGCCAGATAATTTCCGCCAAAGGTCGATGCATGGCTTCCTGGGATAAAGGCGTCAATCACATCATCCCTGGCAAGCATAGCGCCGATAGGAACGCCGCCTCCCAGGGACTTGGCCATTGTGATGATATCTGGCCGGATGTCATAATATTGATAATTAAAAAGCCTGCCTGTTCTGCCTATACCTGTCTGCACCTCATCAAGGATCAACAAAACACCTTTCCTGTCACACAATCGCCTAAGACACGGAAGATATTCAGGAGAAGGTACATTTACCCCTCCCTCACCCTGAATAGGTTCTATCATTACAGCGCAGGTCTTGTCTGTAATGGCTGCCTCCATTGCGGATATATCATTATAGGGGGTATAAACAAACCCCGGCAAAAGGGGATGAAAGCCTTTTTGATATTTCTCCTGGGCGGTTGCGGTAATCGTGGCCAGGGTTCTTCCGTGAAAGGAATTGTATGCGGTTATTATCTCTATCTTTCCTGGCATCTGATTCTGGCCATATTTGCGGGCAAGTTTTATGGCAGCCTCATTGGCCTCTGCCCCGCTGTTTGCAAAAAAGACCTTTCCCTGAAATGTCCTTTTTACTATCTCTTTGGCCAGTTGGGCCTGCTGGGGTATATGAAAAAGGTTTGAAACATGGATAAGGTTTTCTGCCTGCCTTTTTATCGCATCAACCACAAAGGAGTGAGAATGCCCTATATTGTTAACCCCCAGCCCGCTTATAAAATCCAGATACTCTTTCCCTTCGGTATCCCACAGCAGGCACCCCTTGCCTTTTGCCATAGAAATGGAAAACCTGTTGTAAGTAGGGGCAACATGCCTTGCTGTTAATTGCAATATCTCTTCATTTGTCATATTCTAATTCCTTTGTGACTGTTCGTTCTGAAAAATGAATTATAAATACAACCGGAAAAGAACAGGTTTTGCACTTGACTTAGAGAATGACCGTCCCGACTCCGGTATCTGTAAATATCTCCAATAAAAGTGAATGGCTGATTCGGCCGTCAATGATATGTACCTTTTTTACACCGTTCTCCAATGCATGCAGGCAGGATGAAAGCTTAGGCATCATCCCCCCCTTGATTGGTCCTGAAGAAAAGAGTTCCCTGGCCTTCTCCCCTGATAAGGTAGGTATTAGTTCTGAATTCCCGTCAAGAACCCCTGCCACATCTGTCATAACGATAAGTTTTTCGGCCTTTAATGCGCATGCAATATGGTCTGCCACCATGTCCGCATTGACATTAAAGGTCTCGCCTTTTGAACTCACAGCCACAGGCGATATAACAGGAATAAAACGCCCTTCATCAAGCACTTCAACGATCCTGGGATTGACAGACTCGACCTCGCCAACCATGCCTAAATCTATCCTCTCCCCTTTATCATCCGAGCCCTGAGGACTGATCTTTCTGGCAATGATCAATTTTCCGTCCTTGCCCGAAAGGCCTACAGCCTGGCCCCCATGTTGATTCAGCAGATTTACTATCTCTTTGTTTATTAGCCCCACAAGTACCATCTCGATAATCTTCATGGATTCCGGGTCTGTGACCCTGAGGCCATTAACAAACCTGCTTTTCTTGCCCAGCCTTTCAAGCCATAAACTTATTTCAGGCCCCCCGCCGTGGACAATGACAGGATTCATTCCGACATACTTTAAAAGCACCACATCGAGGGCAAAGCTGTCCTTCAGATTCTCTTCTATCATGGCGCTGCCGCCAAACTTGATAACCAGGGTCTTTCCCGAAAACTCCCTGATATAAGGCAATGCCTCGGTCAGGGACTGCGCCCTTTTTATAAGGCTGTCACGGTCCATATAATCTTTTCCTGCAATAAGATAAAATCGACTTTTTACGAGACAATAAATATCGATTTTAAGATTAAAGAACTGTTTCCGATGAAACACAATCTATCGGAAGATTATAGTATATACCTGCTCAGATCCTGATCCTTGATAATATCCGAAAGTTTCTCATGGACAGTACGCCCATCTATGATAATGGTCTGGCCAGACATATCAGGGGCGTTAAATGAAATATCATCCAGGAGCTTGTCCATAATGGTGTGAAGCCTTCTTGCGCCAATATTTTCCGTATGTTCATTCACATATGCGGCAATCCCTGCGATCTCTGATATGGCATCCGGTGTAAACTGGACGTGTACCCCTTCTGTCTCCAAAAGGGCGGAGTACTGTCTGATGAGTGAGTTTTTTGGCTCTGTAAGTATTTTTACGAATTCATCCCTGCCTAACGAGGATAACTCTACCCGTATCGGGAAGCGGCCCTGCAATTCAGGGATGAGGTCAGAAGGTTTGGATACATGAAAGGCGCCTGCGGCTATGAACAGGATGTGATCCGTTCTGATCAGGCCGTATTTAGAGGAGACAGTAGACCCTTCAATTATCGGCAGCAGGTCTCTCTGCACACCTTCTCTTGAGACATCAGGGCCGGCTGCCCTTTCCCTTCCGGCAATCTTGTCTATTTCATCCAAAAATATGATGCCGGACTGCTCAACCCTTTTTATGGCCTCGGTTATGACCGCCTCCATATCGATCAACCTCTGTGACTCCTCTTGCACAAGAAACTTTCTTGCGTCAGAAACCTTCATCTTTCGCCTCTTTGTCCTGCCTGGAAAAAACCCGGAGATGATCTCCCTGAAATTTATATCCATTTCCTCAAGCCCTGAACCTGAAAAAATCTCAACCATAGGCATATTTTTTTCATTCACTTCCACTTCCACCTGCCTGTCTTCCATCAGGCCCTGTTTTAACATCTTTCTCAGTTTTTCTTTGGTATTCTGGAAATCATTATCATTCTGGTTCCCAGAGTCTATAGATGTCTGTAAAACCTGCTGCCCTGTCTCATCTGCGACCTTTTCTTCCCTCTTTTTGGAGGGTGATGGCAGGAGCAAATCAAGCAGCCTTTCTTCCGCCTGAGCCTCTGCCTTGCCCTTGACCTTATTGCTTTGCTCCTCCCTGACCATGTTTACAGCCAATTGAGCCAAATCTCTGATCATAGACTCAACATCCCTGCCTACATATCCCACCTCTGTAAACTTTGATGCCTCTATCTTCAAAAAAGGGGCATTGGCAAGCCTTGAAAGCCTTCTTGCTATCTCTGTCTTTCCCACACCGGTCGGACCGATCATAATAATATTCTTGGGCATCACCTCGTCTCTAAGATCAGGGCTGAGCTGCTGCCTTCGCCATCTGTTTCTCAATGCCACTGAAACAGACCTTTTAGCAGCATTCTGGCCTATGATATATTTGTCCAATTCTTCCACAATCTGCTTTGGAGTAAGTTTATTCAATGAATTAGCCAAATCAGACCTCCTCGATCACAATGTTTTCATTTGTAAAGACACAAATAGATCCCGCAATCCTGATAGCGGCCTCAACGATCTCCCTGGCATCCATATCAGTATGAGCAATAAGGGCCTTTGCCGCAGCGACTGCGTAAGGGCCTCCAGAGCCAATCCCAATAATACCGTCTTCAGGCTCAATAACATCGCCATTTCCGGAAATAATAAAGGCGTGCTCCTTATCAGCCACAGCAAGAAGGGCCTCCAGTTTTCTCAAAACCCTGTCAGTTCGCCACTCCTTTGCCATCTCCACCGCAGCCCTTGAGAGTTGCCCGGAGTATTCCTCGAGTTTTGCCTCAAATCTTGTAAACAGTGCAAACGCATCTGCCACTGAACCGGCAAAACCTGCAACCACCTGATCCTTATACATCCTTCTGACCTTCTTTGCATTGTGTTTAAGGATCGTGTTGCCTAAACTGACCTGTCCATCCCCGCCTACAACAGATTTACCCCCTTTTTTTACAACCAAGATAGTGGTGGACCGAATCATTGATTTACCCTCCTATGCCCGAGGATGGGCCTTGTCATATACAGACATCAACCTGTCCAGATTGACATGGGTATATTTCTGTGTAGTCGACAGGGAAGAATGGCCCAGCAATTCCTGAATAACCCGCAGGTCAACCCCTGAATCCAAAAGATGGGTGGCAAATGTGTGCCTAAGGATATGCGGGCTCAGCCGTTTTCCTGTAATGGCCCCGCTGCCGTATTTCCTTATTATCCTGTGAACCGACCTTGCAGAAAGCCTTCCGCCCCTTTTGTTCAAAAACAAGGGACCATCCCACCCCTTTTGGCAGCATCTGGTTTTCAAATAAGCTTCCATCGCCTCTTTTGCCTTTGATCCAAATGGGACGATCCTTTCCTTTTTCCCTTTTCCTCTGACCCTTATAAACTGTTCCTTCATATCTATCATCCATTCGTCCATATCAACCAGTTCCCCGACTCTTATGCCGGTCGCATAAAACAACTCTAAGACCGCCTTGTCTCTAATGCCTGAGGCATCAACCGGGTTGGGGGCATCGATAAGGCTGAAGACCTCGTCAATGGTCAAAAAGGAAGGAATCTTAGGAAGCAGCTTTGGCGATGACACATCCTTGACCGGATTATTTTTGATATAACCTTTGCCGATCATATACCTAAAAAACGACCGGAGCACGGATATCTTTCTGGCTATAGTCACTCTGGAATATTTGTTTCGGAAAAGATTGGTAATATAATTTATTATGTCAGGTGTTTCACAAAGATCAATAATAGCCCCTTCCTCTGATTTTTCTTGTTTATTATCTTTTATATTACTTATAAAATCAGCCCACTGTAACAAATCCTCTCTATAGCTTTTAATAGTGTATTTAGATGCATCCTTTTCAACATCCAGATAATGAATAAACTCTTCAA
>JAFGSM010000067.1 GCA_016934595.1 bacterium
AGTTTTAAGAACCCTGTTGCATTTTAGACTGTCTGTAAAATCGAATATTATCTAAAGATACAAAATGAGTTTCCAAATTTCTGTTAAAAGGTTATATGTCACAGGTTTGTTAAAGTTTGATGATGAGGCGTTTGACATTATTGCGAAACTTATCGATACTATTAAAATATACTAGAAGGCTGTCCGAGAACTCATTTTGGGCATAAAAAATCAATCGTATATTACAATATTGATCTTTAAATTACAGTATAATCTGTATTTTTTTATTGAATTTATAGTTGTCGGACAGCCCCCTATCATACTGTATTAATATTTCAGGAAAAGGATATTCTTTACGAAATGGATAAGATCATTGAGGCAGAGGATCTGCGGAAGCTTTTTGGAGATATTGAAGCGGTAGACGGAATTTCCTTCCATGTGAAAAGCGGGGAATGCTTTGGCATCCTTGGGCCTAACGGCGCTGGTAAGACCTCCACGATACGGATGGTTTACGGGTTTTCTCCTATGACCTCAGGCAGGCTTCGGGTATTCGGATATGATATATCTAAGGACGCAACAATCGTCAAGTCAAGGATTGGGGTGTGCCAGCAAGAAAATAGCCTTGACCCCGATTTTACAGTCCAGGAGAATCTGGAGATTTTTGCCAGTTATTTTGATATGCCTAAAACAAAGGCCCGTCAATATGCATTGGATCTGCTGAATTTCAATGCCCTTAGTCACCGCGCTCAATCAAAGGTATCGGATCTTTCAGGGGGATTGATGCGGCGACTTGTCCTGGCACGTGCCCTAATTAACGCCCCTGATTTGTTGATTCTTGATGAGCCCACAACGGGTCTTGATCCGCAAACCAGGCACCAGATTTGGGAGCGCCTGGAAAAATTGAAGAAGCAGGGGCTTACCATCCTTCTGACCACCCATTATATGGACGAGGCATCCCGGCTTTGCGACCGTCTTATTATTATGGATCATGGTAGTATCCTGGTGGAAGGTAAGCCCATTAGTCTGATTAAGGAATACGTGGGCCATGATGTCATAGAAATCAAAGAACCCGTCGTGGAATTGGAAGAATATTTGCAAGCAGAAGGGATCGAACATGAAAATCTTGGGCACCGCTTGACTATATATGGAGAGGAGAACGATAAGCTATTCCATACCATATCCCAAACCTTCTGTAAGGAAGGGTGTATCTTGAGAATGTCAACGCTTGAGGATGTGTTTTTGAAATTGACAGGGAGAGACCTCAGGGAATGAAGATAGATTGGCCTTTTAAGATTTCTAAAAGATTCATCCGTGTATGGCAGCGAGACCTGATGGTCTATAAAAAGACATGGGCGATCAATTTTGTCCCGCCTCTTTTAGAACCCTTGCTATATATATTGGCCTTTGGACTGGGTCTGGGCGCCATAGTCGGTAAGATCGATTATCATGCTGCTGAAATATCATACGCTGCTTTTATAGCGCCCGCCCTCATCTCTATCACGATCATGTACAATGCCTTTTTTGAGAATACCTATGTATCCTTTGTGAGGATGTATTATCAAAAGACCTTTGATTCGATGATGGCAACCCCACTTTCCATTGAGGATATCATCACAGGGGAGATCATCTGGGGCGCTACGAAATCTGTTATCGCAGCGAGCATTATGATGTTTATATTGAGCCTTTTTGGCCTAATTCAATACCCTGCAGGGATATTCATCATACCTGTTGCATTTCTGGGAGGATTTGCATTCGGATCCGTGGGGATGTTTTTCACAAGCATAATCCCTAATATCGAGACCTTTAATTTGCCCGTGTTTTTATTCATCACACCCATGTTCCTCTTTAGCGAAACCTTTTTCCCTCTGACACATCTTCCGGTATGGGCCAAAAAGCTATCCCTTGCCTTTCCGCTCACACACCTTGTCCAAAGTTGCCGTGCATTCAGCCTGGGCATATTTGATTTGAGTCTCCTTTTGAATTTCATCTATCTGGTCTTTTTCAGCATAGTCTTTTTCCCATTGGCACTTTTTCTTATGCGAAGACGCCTGATTAAATAGTCGGATAGCAGTTTACTGTAACATTATACCGACTCCAGTAACGAGTGTTGACTCACGAATCTTCTGACATGATAAGCGACTTAAGGACTGCGAGATTTATCCTATCATCTTCCATCCCCTCTCCCTTTGGGGTTTCCAAAACCATCGGGAGATTAACAAAGCGTTCATCATTGAGCAGTAATCGAAATGCATCAAGCCCTATACACCCCTTCCCAATATGTTCATGACGATCCTTTCTTGAGCCTAATCCATACTTTGAATCATTGAGATGAAATGCAAATATATGCCTTAATCCAACAATTCGGTCAAATGTTTTAAAGGTTTTTTCATATTCCGAAGCGTTCCTGATATCATATCCGGCTGAGAAGGAATGGCAGGTGTCAAAACATACGCCGATTCTTTCAGTATCTTTGATCTTGTCCATGATCTCCTTAAGATGCTCAAAGCGATAGCCCAGATTGCTCGTCTGGCCGGCGGTTGTCTCAAGAAGCATTCTGGTCTTAAAATCCCTTGTCTCTGCAATCAATTCGTTCAACTGTCCTGCAATTCGTTTTAATCCCTCCTTTTCTCTGTCACCAAAATGCGATCCGGGATGCATTACCAAAAACGGCAGCCGGAGTTGTTTCGCTCGATGCAGTTCCTCCAACATAGAAGAAAATGATTTTCTGGATTTGACAGGGTCGGCGGATGCGAGATTGATCAGATAATTGTTGTGGGCGAAAATAATTCTCAATTGATGTCGTTTGTTATTAAAAGCCTTTAAATCCTCTTTTATCGTTTCCTTCTCATGAAGGTTTAAATCATCAAAGGTTTAAATCATCATTGACTGGGCCAGGATTGTTGGTTATACTTTAATCGCATAGGAATTTTCATTTTTTTCATGCGGGTTTTCGGGCAGGTTTAACAAAGTCCGCCCGAAGGGCGCTACTTTAATTATTCTGAAAAATTGACCCCTTGGAACTACGAAAAGAAATAAACCTATTCCCGACACATTATCTCATTTTTTCAGCATTTCTCAAATAATTTTGGTTCACATATATGGATAGGGTTATATTCATATTTTTATAAAAGGTGTTTATATGTTTCGAATCCGAAGGATTTATGATGACATATTTCCCATCAATAAGGAGGCGGTGACCCAGGTTCAGACTATTTTGAGGGATCAGTTTTTTGAACTCTCGGAAGATGATATCGCAAAGATACCAAAACTATTGCATAATCCATTGAAATATGGTTTTCGCACGATACTTTTTACGGCTGAGGGTTCGAAAGGAGAGGTCAAGGGGTTTGCTGTTTTATGCCATGCGCCGGATTTGTATTTTTGTTATTTGGATTATGTTTCGGCTAAAAAACAAAAAACAGGCAAAGGCATAGGAGGCGCCCTTTATGAAAGGGTTAGAGAGGAGTCGCTGCATCTCAAAACAATAGGTCTTTTTTTTGAATGTCTTCCGGATGATCCAAAATTATGCCTTGATCCTGAGGTGTTAAAACAGAATGCGGCACGATTGGCTTTTTATGAAAGATATGGCGCGAGGCCTGTTATTAATACTGCTTATGAGACCCCTTTAATCCCTGGGGATGATAATCCGCCTTATTTGGTCTTTGATGATCTTGGACAGGGGATAAAGGTGTCTCAAAAAAAGGCACGTTTAATTGTCAGAGCCATACTTGAGAGAAAATACGGCGATCTGTGTCCTCCGGAGTATATCAAGATGGTTGTTGAATCCATAAAGGATAATCCTTTGCAGCTGAGGGAGCCGAAGTATAATAAGAAGGGGCTATTAAATCCTGTCCATCTTTATGTGCCGGATGACAAAAAGATAATGCTTGTCGTGACAGATCAGCATGAGATTCATCATATACACGAACGTGGTTATGTAGAGTCACCTGTAAGGATCAGAACGATTTTAAAAGAGATCATGCCCACCGATCTTTTTTTGAGTTGTCCTCCCGTTCATTTCCCTGAAAAGCATATCAAAGAGGTGCATAATATCCAATACATCGAATACTTTAAAAGGGTGTGTGAAAGACTGGAGCCGGGCAAATCGATTTATCCCTATGTCTTCCCGATCAGAAACCACAAACGCCCTCCAAAAGAGCTTGAGGTGCGTGCAGGATACTATTGCATAGACACCTTTACTCCTTTAAACCGCAATGCCTATATTGCCGCCAGACGGGCTGTGGATTGCGGCCTGACTGCGGCCCAAAAAATTCTTGAAGGGACTCATCTGGCCTATGCCTTGGTGAGACCTCCGGGACACCATGCAGAGCGTGTTTCCTTCGGGGGATTCTGTTATTTCAACACCGTGGCCATCACCGCCCAATTCCTGTCAAAATTCGGAAAGGTTGCCATCCTTGATATTGATTACCATCATGGAAACGGACAGCAAGATATCTTTTACGAAAGGTCCGATATTTTGACTATTTCGATACACGGCCATCCCAGATTTGCTTATCCATACTTCAGCGGATTCGAGGAAGAAAAAGGCATAGGGGACGGCAAGGGATATAACATAAATTTTCCTTTGCCTGAAAGCATAGATGGACAAAAATATAGAGATGTTTTGGCTAAAGCGCTCAGGAAGACGCTTGTCTTTCAGCCTCGATTTCTCATAGTCGCATTAGGGCTTGATACAGCCAAGAAAGACCCAACCGGTTCATGGAGTTTGCTGGCCGAGGATTTTGGAAAAAATGGGGAAATGATCGGGTCTGTCCATCTTCCTACGATAGTGGTCCAAGAAGGAGGATACAATAATAGGGTGCTTGGGATTAACGCCAGGTATTTTTTCCGTGGACTTTGGAAAGGCATGTATGTGTCCGCCTACACGCCTCGAATTTGAAAGTGAAACATTCATGAATTTTTGATTCGCTAAGGGGGATGAAAATGCCCAAAGGGGATTTACGGATGAAAAAAATATAAGCCTTCGGCTTACAAAGAACACAAAATCAAATTTTTCCGTAACGGGAAATAGTAATTACCCTCCCCGCGAGCTTTTTTTCTCGCAGGGGAGGGTATCCTTTGATATTATCAAAAAGGAAATTAGTACAAAACTAAGTGGATAAACATCTAAGGTGATATTAATACATACCGCCCATTCCGCCGCCTGGATGCATCGGCGGGGTCTTTTCCTTCTCCTTGATATCCGTAATCAGCGCCTCAGTAGTAATCATGAGCGCCGCTATGCTTGAGGCGTTTTGCAGGGCCGTTCTCGTAACCTTGGTCGGATCGATGATTCCAGCCTTCATCAGGTCCTCATACTCGACAGTATCTGCATTGAAACCGAAATTGCCGGAGGAATCCTTGACTTTATGTACTACTATGGAGCCTTCAACACCTGCATTTTCAGCAATCTGCCTTATGGGTTCCTCCAATGCCCTCTTTACGATATTTGCGCCTGTTGCCTCGTCACCTTCAATTTTCAGTTTTTCAAGCGCAGGGATACACCGCAACAGAGCAACTCCGCCTCCTGGCACAACCCCTTCTTCAACCGCTGCCCTTGTGGCATGCATGGCGTCCTCAACGCGGGCCTTCTTTTCCTTCATCTCGGTTTCTGTAGCAGCTCCAACCTTGATAACGGCAACTCCGCCAACTAGTTTTGCAAGACGTTCCTGGAGTTTTTCCCTGTCGTAGTCCGATGTTGTCTCCTCTATCTGGACCTTGATTTGTTTGATTCGGCCTTCGATGTCCGATGTCTTTCCGGAGCCTTCCACAATAGTGGTGTTGTCCTTGTCAACGGTGATGCGTTTGCATTTCCCAAGGTCATTTAGCTTGATGTTCTCAAGTTTTATCCCAAGGTCCTCTGTGATCACCCTGCCGCCTGTAAGGATGGCGATATCCTCAAGCATGGCCTTTCTGCGGTCGCCAAAACCTGGGGCCTTCACAGCGGCACAACTGAGGGTTCCACGCAATTTGTTTACTACGAGTGTAGCAAGCGCTTCGCCTTCGACATCTTCGGCGATTATGACCAGCGGCTTTCCCATCTTCGCGATCTGCTCAAGGATAGGAAGGAGGTCCTTCATGCTGCTTATCTTTTTCTCATGAAGGAGTATATATGGTTCTTCGAGCGCTACCTCCATCCTTTCAGCGTCTGTCACAAAATAAGGCGAAAGGTATCCGCGGTCAAACTGCATCCCCTCGACGAATTCAAGGGATGTGTCCATGCTCTTTGCCTCTTCAACAGTGATTACCCCATCCTTGCCGACCTTTTCCATCGCCTCGGAAATTAGACTGCCAATGGTTTTGTCGTTGTTTGCGGAAATGGTTCCGACCTGGGCGATCTCCTTTTTGTCCTTCGTTTCCTTGCTGATCTTTTTCAGCTCTTCAACCACCGCACTAACCGCCGTTTCTATACCCCTTTTGAGGGCCATGGGGTTTGCGCCTGCTGTGACATTTTTCGTGCCTTCCCTGTATATAGATTCTGCAAGGATAGTGGCTGTTGTGGTCCCATCGCCGGCGACATCACTTGTCTTGGATGCAACCTCCTTAACCATCTGTGCCCCCATGTTTTCATAAGGGTCTTCCAACTCTACATCCTTTGCTACTGTAACGCCATCCTTTGTGACGGTCGGCGAGCCGAACTTTTTGTCCAATACAACATTTCTTCCCTTTGGACCCAATGTCACCTTCACGGCCTTGGACAACTTGCTGACGCCCCTCAAGACCGCTTGTCTGGCCTCTTCATCAAAAATGAGTTGTTTTGGCATATTTGATTCCTCCAATAATTAATTTTTATCACCGATATTATATTGGTTTACTTAATGAACTAACACTATAAGATAAAAATAGAAAATAAAAAATGATACATTTATTTATGATATGCATGGATCATTTTTCTATGATACCCAGTACGTCGTCCTCACGCATGATCAGATATTCTATACCATCGATCTTTACCTCTGTCCCTGCATATTTTCCAAAGAGTATCCTGTCGCCTTTTTTGAGATCCAAAGGCTGTTTTGTGCCGTCCTCTTTGACCTTGCCGCCTCCTACAGCAATAACTTCGCCTTCCATGGGTTTTTCCTTTGCCGTATCGGGTATGATAATACCCCCCTTTATCTCTTCGCCTACCTCAATCCTTTTCACTAAAATCCTGTCTTGTAATGGTTTTATCTGCATATAGTCCTACGCTCCTTTCTAATAATAAAAAAATATTTTGAAAATATATGGTGAAATCAAAAAAATTTATACCCCTATCATCCCCCCTTTCTGATTTAGAGATTTTCAAAAAAAATCACAGCCTTGTTTTACAATAATTCATTGTAATTACAAGATGTTAGTATGAATTTTTGTAACTTCTCAAAAACCGTGTGGTAAAAATAATCAAATTTAAATATATTTAATATCAATCTGTTGAGCTAACGATACCATATAGTTTTTGAGAAGTTACGAATTTTTATAATTCGTTAGATTTAAATTATACAGATTAGCACTCTTTGAGTCAAATTGCTAACAGTAAAAATATAATTGTCAAGCCAAAATAGAAATGTCCATTTTTCACCAAAATAGAAATGTCCATTTTGATAGTATAGACCTCAATC
>JAFGSM010000068.1 GCA_016934595.1 bacterium
ACGATCAAACCCCAGAAGAGGAAAAGGCTGTCGCTTGATCCCAATCCAAAGGACAGATAAAATGAGCCATCATCAGTGGTCCCGGCGACTGCCTGAACTACATAAAATTCACCAGGCCCAAGGGTAATGTCAGGGAGAAAAACAGGCTCACGTTCCGTGTCATTGTCAACCAGCGCATAATCTCTCAGATACACATACGATCCGCCTGCGTTATAGAGCTCTATCCAGTCAGCGCCGCCATCGGCAGGGGCAGCGACGATTTCATTGATGACCAGGGTTTTATAGCCGCTGTTTCTATGATCAAAACCGTCATCTATCGGTCCGATGCATGAAAAAAGAAATAACATGCTAGCCAACATCAAAACCAAAATCGATCCTTTTTTTTTCAGCCTTTTTTCCATATAACACCTGTAAATGACAAAACAAAATAAAATCGACTTTTCACGAGACCATCGATAGTTAGTTGATGACTATAAAAAGCAAAAGTCAGTTCTTACAAACTCAGAAGTCGCATTGGATACGTGAGGAAATCGCCTCTGCCTTTCCCTTCCCTTTGGATATACAATCCTTCAGTTCCGTTTCGATATAATCGACCATCAGCCTTACGTTTTTGTTTATGTAATAATTCATGCCAAGGGCAAGGTTTCCGGCCTCAACGCCCCTGTTATCGCTGCCTGCGTCAATAAAGCTGTAGCGGGAAACAAGCTCAACCGCTCCATAACCTGCGACAGGTTTGACCCGCCCAAACACACCCCTTTTATACTGCCTGGACTCCCCTGTCAAAAAATATCCACCCTGGACATAATAGCCCGAATATTCAACGTCTGGGCTTCTTGAAACGGCCTTTATCTTTGTATTCATATATTCTGATTGAAGTGAAAAAGGTCCGTAAACCCACGCCAGTTCAACGCACATCAGATGGACGTCATCCGCAGGCACAGACACGCCCGCAACTATCTCTTCCGCTGTGTGAACCTCTGCCCGTTCCTCGATCTGATATTCCTCCCCGCCTAAATCCCTCAAAGACCCTGCAATACCTGTATGTAATACCTGCCTGTTATCGTTCAGCGGGGTGAAGGTCAAGCGGCCTGTCAGTGCATAGGTATCCCTCCTGTTTTCAATCTTCCCGGACTCAAACGCACCTATGGCCCATGTGAAATCGCCCTTATATCCAGACAATTCCAGTCCTGGGCTGTGCCCCGGAGAAAACGCGCTTGCAGCCATCGACCGCTCTATGAATGAAATATGTTTGGAGCTGGTCAGTTCCTCCAGGCAGAAAGGTTCCTTTGTCTTGCCAATGGTTATAGTAATTTCCTCCCACCCTGTAAAATTTATAAAGGCATCGTTGACCTCAGCCTTATCTGTCCCATCCTCAAAACTAACCTCAAATTCTGCATGCCAGCGCCTGTCAATCTCGCCATTTATATCGATGCAGGCCCTCCTCAATTCGGTCTCGCTTCCCACCCTGTATTCTCTATGCTTCAGGCCTGTATGTAATCCGTTGAACTGATCGTAATCCCACATAATGACAAAGCCCAGTTCTAACTTTGGGTATTTTCCCCCGTCCTCATTTTTTCCAGTTGAAGGCTCCCCCTGAGAATTCTCATTATGCCTTGCGGGCAAAAACTCCCTGCCCCCCCTGTCATCCCCTGTTTTGTCTTCCATTTTCTCATTGTCATAATCAACACAGGGGGTGATCATACGGCGATGTGGCATGGATTCATGTTCGACAATACCTTCTATTTGTCTCGAAAATAAACCTCGTTGTTTATTTTCATACTTCGTAGCGACACTAAGTGGCATGGGCGTTTGTTCAGAAAATATCGTTCTATCTTCATAATTCGTGGCGGCCCAAACTGGCATGAAGGTTTCTTCGGAAAAGACCGGTTGGGATGAAGACATGGCAAAGGCAATCATAAAGGTCAGGAAGGATATACAAAAAAGCCCCTTTTTCAACATTTAGCATTGGCCTGATATGATATATGATATCCAAATGAATCTTCTTCCATTTTCAAAATAGAATAAACACTCCTGAACAAGAGTTGTTCGACCCCGATGATGAAATGTATTTTTATAGTAAAAATTCCTGCTGCCATCAATCATCGGGCTCATTCCATTTTCAATACCCGTTTGCTATAGCCTGCAAATCATCTATTGCCTCCGAATGGGATATCCCCTTGCATCTCAGGTTCGAATACGCAAAGGCATACTCTGAGTAACTCCTCTTTTTGCCGTCCTCGGGCCACATGATCTGATTCAGCCCCTCCATGATGTTCAACAGGGATACATCCATACCCCTTTCCTTCATCTTTTTATGGGTTATCAAGGAGATATTGGCAAGCTGCCTGGGATCCTCTATGTAGTTCTCTGATAATTGTTCAAGCAGTGACCTGAACCGGGTCACGGTCTCATTACTATTTTCACAGATGCGGCCTTTTGAGCTTATAACTGCCAGACGGTATTCAAGCGCCTCGTTCTTCACAGCCTCCGTATAAAGCTTGCCACCCCAAATGCCAATCGCAGCCCACATAAGCGCCCAAAACACCGCCAGGCATTTAAAAAAACAAGCAGCCCACCTGCCCTCTCTTGATTCACCGGCTTTGAGAGGACGTCTCGATATATAGTATGGAAGGATGACAGGACCGAGGATCATTGTCCCCATGATCCAGGGGATTATGTTTATTCTTCTTCCCAGTCCATCGATTGACAACCAAACAATAAGCAAGATATGGATCAATAACAGATAATACATCGCTACTCTCCTTTGGCAATGTTAGGTATAGACTTTAATTTTAGATTAAGATATCTTTATTTTAACAATAAACTGTGAAGAAAATATGAAGAAACTGTGGAATTAATATGGAGGGCGTTTTCTGTTGCATGGAGGTAAACTTTCATGAATGAGGCAAAACAGCTTGAGCAAAGATTGTTGAAATTGGCAGGAAATCTGTGGTGGACTTGGCATCCCGAAGCCATCGAGGTATGGCGCAGCATCGATTCTCAGCTTTGGCGGGAATGCGGGCACTCCCCTGTCGCCTTTATAAGAAAGCTCGGCCCGGACAGGCTAAAAAGGCTAACCAAGGATCCATCCTTATTAATAAGGCTGCACAGGATTTCTGCTGATCTTGACCGCTATATGGAAAGCTCATCGACATGGGGAGCCATAAATGCAAGCCCATTAAGGGCCCGTCCTGTTGTATATTTCTGCGCCGAATTTGGCATCCATGAATCCCTGCCCCTTTACTCCGGAGGCCTTGGCGTGCTTGCAGGAGACCATTTAAAGAGCGCCTCCGACCTTGGGATATCTATGGCAGGGGTGAGCCTCTTTTACCGCGAAGGATATTTCAGGCAAAAGATCTCTGAGACAGGAGACCAGAAGGAGGATTTCGAGTCCATAAATCCCGAAGACCTTCCACTAAACCGGGTGACAGACAACGAAGGCAATCCGTTGACCATCGATCTTGATATCGAAGGGAAAATGGTGAAGACAGGCGCATGGACAGCTTACATCGGAAGGGTTCCTATATATTTTATAGATATGGAATCCGCCTTCAGGGAGATCGGGATTCAGGAACTAGGGCTTCGCCTATACGGAGGTGATGAAGCTGTAAGGCTAACCCAGGAAATGATCCTTGGAATAGGCGGGATGCGGCTGATGCTTCATCTTGGGATAAGGCCGGGTGTCATACATTTAAACGAAGGCCACTGTGCATTTGCCGTTCTTGAATATGCAAGGCATCTCATGGAAGAACATGGCCTGCCCTTTCAAACGGCCATGAACCAGGCAGGGGCTCGCACTGTGTTTACAACACACACACCTGTCCCCGCAGGCCATGACCGTTTCAGCTCCGATCTGATTGGTAAGAAGGCATGGAGGTTCAGGGAATCACTGGGCATTTCCCATGATCAATTCATGGACCTCGGCAGGGTGCATCCAGGAGACAGGAATGAGCCTTTTTGCATGACCACCCTTGCATTGAAAACCGCAAGTAAATCCAACGCGGTCTCTTCAATCCACGGCCAGGTCAGCCGGCAGATGTGGTCAGGATTGTGGCCAAACCGTTCTCCCAGCCAGATACCCATCGGGCACATCACCAATGGGATAAACGTTCTGGGCTGGCTTGCCCCATCCATGAAGCAGTTGTTTCACCAGTATTTCCCGCCAAACTGGGAACGGCGGATTGGAGAAAAGGAAATATGGAACCATATCGACACGATCCCTGACGAGGAGCTCTGGAATACAGTCCTGCTCCTCAAGATACAACTGAAGGAATATATGGCCAAGTCGGGGAAGAATATCCATCCTGCAGGATTAAACCCTGATCCAAGGGCGCTCACCATTTGTTTTGCAAGGCGGTTTGCAGCATATAAAAGGGCAGGCCTGCTTCTGGATGAGCCTGAAAGGCTCATAAAAATACTTTCCGATCCCGAACGTCCTGTCCAGATAATCTTTTCAGGCAAGGCCCACCCCAGGGACAACATCGGGAAGGCGATCATCAAAAGGGTATACCAGTTCGTCACGGA
>JAFGSM010000069.1 GCA_016934595.1 bacterium
ACAGATTATACTGTGATTTAAAGATCAATATTGTAATATACGATCGATTTTTTATACTCAAAATGAGTTCTCGGACAGCCTCCTAGTTTTTTAAAAGATAGATAAAAATCGGGTTTCCGTATGACTTGAATCCTATTCTTTTGCTTTACGGCTATATTGCTTCACGGATTTAGGCCTTTATTGAGGAAGTTGTGAACAAATTACCAGTTCTAAGGTTAAATGTGATTATTGGATTATCAATAATTCTCCTAATATTAAAAGCCTTCTTTGTTACAGCCCACGCAGCTGACACCCAAAAACCCCATGCTAATTCAAGCCTTATAACAAAACAGCGAGCAAGGAATATTTCTCAAAGCTATACCCCGCTCCATTCTGAAGCCCATACAACCAAGCTTATTCCATATTTTGATCAGGAGAAATCTCAATGGACAAAGGCATGGATGACATCATTTATTGACAAAAGTGGAATAATCCCAGTGAAAACTGGTTTTGTAGTATTGGATGCAAAAAACGAAAGGGTCCTGAATGTTCTCCAGCTAGCAATAAAAAAGGATAGCCAATTTGGATTAACAAGGAAAAGGAACGTTAGAGGAAGACAGATAACAGAGGAAAAGACTTTACAGATAAGGCTTAATATTAAAGATGTGCTGAAGATTGCCAGGAGCAAGGTCTCGAAAGAAAGTCATGTATACGTATCTTTGTTGGGTATGCACAAAGACAACCTATGCTACGAAATCTTATTTAAGGATGTTAAAAAGAAAAGGACAGGCAGCCTTTGGATAGATTCGGACACAGGAGAGATAGTGGATCAATACAAATCAATGCCTGCTGTTGAATACGGCACTGATAATAGTGTTGAGGAAGAAATAAAAAGGTATCGGGATCCGGTGATTCCTATACAAGGCAGAAGCGCCTTTATCCTAGGTATTCATGATGGAGCTGATTGGCGGGATATGGCTGTTTTGGCAACGATACCGGCAGCCAGTATGATCAACAATGCAAAGCCCGTTGTACTGCTGGGGAAGTATTACAATGGAACCATATTATTGAATAACTCTGTTACTGATTTTCTTTATCAATATGCCCCTGCGGATGTCTATCTCGTGGGAGGTACAAGCATAAACGAAACGGTCCCAGGAACTGTACACACAGTTGATGGAGCGGATCTGGATAATATCTGTGTAAACATAGCCTCCCATTTCTGGACTGATTCAAACAATGTAGTCATTGCCCAAGATAATGACTATGGAATGGCTCTATTGGCTTCAAACCTGGCAGCGCATTTGTATTCTCCCTTGCTATGGGCCTCCGCCACAGGAATTTCACCCGAGGCACAAAATGTCATATCAGATATAGGGGCCCAAAATGCCCTGCTAATAGGTAATATACCCGCGGCTGTCATCACACAGATCCAGGCCCTTGGACTGAACAGCATCTCTTTATCAAATAAAGAGGAGATATCCGGTTATATCCAAACGGTGATAGGAGCAGCTATTGATTATGCTGTTTTAACCAATCCATACGATAGAGACGCACTTGTTGACGCAAATGCTCCCATCCTCCCCAAATCATCATTGCTGGCCCCAGCACTTGCCGCTTATCATAATGGAATCTTATATGCTGAGAAATATGAGGCAGTGAAGTATACATTTTCAATCACTGGGGAAACCGCTGTAAGACCGAACGGGGTTTCAGATGGGGCAGAAAAAAAATACTATTCAGCGGAATACTCAAATTCCCCTCCTGCCAAAGCTTCTGGAGCAACATGGGCCGGATACCCGGTCAATGGAAATTATTTCTATGGAGACATTCGTGATGTAGAAAGAAACTCGTGGGATCAACATGAATTCTTTCTGGTTGCAAGCGTCCCAGGTGCCTTATCATACGATAGGGTTTTGATCGATCTTGATGATAGCACAGATTACTCGAATGATGAAATATTTGGAACAGGAAGTATTTTTCTGAATCAATACGGAGACAATTTCTTAGTTAAAGTTATCCGCGGTGACGCAGATCCAAACACAGAAGACGAATATATAGAGATAAAGTGCATGACCTGGCTGACAGGCACTATGGATATCGATGGGGCAGCGTACAATTTTACAATTTCCTCCCCAACTGCACCCGGATATTTTAAAGAGCTCAATATAGATCTAAATAATAACAATAATTATGATGATGCCTTAGAGGGCCCCTTCGTGCCGGCTGATCATCCTGTGATCAACGGTGTCCAATATGCCCTTTCTATTGAACTTTGCGCTGATAAATTTTATTTAACCTTCCCTGATGCCAATACTATAGCCGAAGATTTAAAGGCCTTTTATGCCTCGCTTGATATATCCTTGGACTATCTTGCAATTGTAGGATGCTATGACACTATGCCTTTTGGAATATATGAATTTCCTGTCAACAATCCGGGAGAAATACCCGAGCATAAAGATATAGCTAGCGATACGGTTTATGCCGATATAGATGATGATTCATTTGTGGAGATCGCTGTGGGCAGGATTATGGCATCGGATGTCTACAATGAATCAGCCCTGATAGGCAGGTCCATAGTATATAATGATCTTTCCGGTCCCTGGCGGGACAAAGGACTAATTATTTCAAATCAAGGCGATCCGGCAGGTAACCTGCCATTGTCTGAGGCCTCTGCTAAGCAGGCACAGCGTCACTTCGAAAATATTGGATATCAGATAACAGGATTATACGAAAATTATGTATGGGACGACTCATATTTACTTGACAAAGGGGTTATTATTCATAGTGACCATGGATGGTCAGATGGATGGTGGGGAGGTCCAACTGCTGCGGATCCCTGGATATTGAGCTCTCCTGCCATGGCTTTCTCAGGAGGATGCAACTCAGCCAATATAGATGAGAGTAACTTTGCAGATTCAATGGCTATTACTTTTCTTGATCGGGGTGGTATAGCATATATTGGGAGTACCCGAATTTCTTGGGATTATATGTTGAATGAATTTCTGGATGGCCTGATCTACAAAGAGATGAACATGGGACAGGCAATGAAGTATGCTGAGAACTACGTGGAATATTTAGTTAAAAAGGAATCTGAACAGGGTGGGATTATTAAATATCCCCAAATCGTCTTTTTAGAGCAAATCTTATATGGCGATCCTGCCCTTGATTTGAACCGCCCTTCCACTCCTTCTATAGAACCTGCACGTGTGAATATTTCACAAGATATGACAGGGGTTTTACGTGTTGAGGTCTTTGGCCCAGAACAATGGTCAGACAATTCTATCCTTCATTTGAGGACACTTTTTGGTCACTTTCAGCGGACATTTCAGGTGTCGCATATTGATCATTAAAACGTA
>JAFGSM010000070.1 GCA_016934595.1 bacterium
AAAAATCGATCGAATATTACAATATTGATCTTTAAATCACAGTATAATCTGCTTTTTTTATTGAATTTATAGTTGTCGGACAGCCTCATAGTGCGCTTTTTTGTTAATCAGGGGATGACCTTGCTTAAGGGATACTCTACAATGCCTGTAGCACCGGCCCTTTTCAATGCAGGCATCAAATCCCTGGCCACCTTCTCATCCATTATTACCTCAATATCCGCCCAATCAGGATCGGTCAGATCCGATATAGTAGGTGTATGCAAGGCAGGCAGGATGGACACTACCCTGTCCAGATCCTTCTTTTTTACGTTCATCTTTATGCCTACCTTTTGTTCCGCAAGCAGGGCCCCCCTCAACAGACAGGCGAGGTTTTCCATCTTTGTCCTTTTCCACTCGTCGCCCCAGGCATCCTTGTTTGCAATCAAGCGGGTAGTTGATTCCATGAGGGTGTCAACTATCCTGAGTTTGTTGGCCCTAAGCGAGCTTCCGGTCTCTGTAAGCTCCACTATCGCGTCCGCAAGATCAGGTGCCTTAACCTCTGTAGCGCCCCAGGAAAAGAATACCTTTGCATTGACACCTTTTTTATCAAGATATTTTTTGGTAACATTCACAAGTTCGGTTGATATCCTTTTCCCTTCCAGGTCATTTATGGATTTTATAGGCGATGTCTCAGGCACTGCAAGGACCCACCTTACAGGTGTCAATCCCTCTTTTGCATAGCTCAGATTCGCTACCTCAACCACATCCGCAGCCTGTTCCATGACCCAGTCCCATCCAGTGAGTCCTGTATCAAGCACCCCGTTTTCCACATAAATGGCCATCTCCTGCGCCCTTATAAGCATACATTCTATCTCAGGGTCGTCTATGAAAGGGTAATAGGACCTTGAGTGGCATGTGATATGATAACCAGCCTTTCGAAATAGATTTAAAGTCGATTCTTGAAGGCTCCCCTTGGGGATGCCGATTTTAAGTTTCATGGTTTTTCCGTCCTTGCTATCTGATATTTTAATACTGCCTTGTTATGCTCACGAAGGGTTTCTGAAAACACATGCGAGCCGTCATTTTTTGATACAAAATATCTATAATTCACCTGGGCGGGGTAAAGGGCCGCCATGAGCGAGCCAAGCCCTGGATTCGCAATAGGGCCTGGGGGGAGGCCCTCTTTCATATATGTATTATATGGTGTCTTGTTGTTAAGATCATTTTTAGTGATATTGCCATTAAACTCTTTAATGCCGTAAATAACAGTGGGGTCGCATTGCAATGGGATTCTTTCTTTAAGACGGTTCTGAAAAACCGCGGAAACCAATGGCCGTTCTTCAGGCAAAGCAGTCTCTTTTTCGATAAGTGAGGCCAAGGTTACTATCTGGTATATATTATAACCTAATTCTTTTGTCCTTTCTACCATATCAGGGGTAAACACCTTCCAGAACTGTTTTATCATGACATTCAGTATCTGTTTTTCCGAAATGCCTTTGGTGAAGAAATAGGTTTCAGGGAAAAGATAACCTTCAAGGCTTGATGCCTGAATATCCCATGCCTTTAAGATATTGGGATCCGAACAAAGTTCAAGAAATGTCTCTTTATTCGCCCATCCATGTTTGTCAAGAAGTTCTGCAACCTGAAATATGGTTAGGCCCTCAGGTATGGTAACCTTGCGCTGGACCAAGTTGCCCATTTTGATCCTGGAGAGGATTTCCAGTGGGGGCATCGCGGGGTTAAGGGAATATTCCCCTGATTTTAAGGTTCCATCCCCTTTCCACCGGTTTAGAAGATAGAACATGTTTGCGCTGCGAATCACTCCTGATGATTCAAGAATACGGGCGATTGTCATTATGCTTGATCCTTCGGGCACATTGATGATCCGGTCGGCGGATTCCAGAGACAAAGGCGAATAGGCAGTGACATAGATATGGAGGAAGCACAGCAGGATAATGGTCAATATAATGATCAGGACGATATCCCTGGTCATCTTATTCCTCCAGTCCTGTTTAATAGATCCAGATAATTCTGTAATATAAGGACAGCGGAAACCCTGTCCACATTGGCAGACCTTTTTTTCCTGGACATCCCTGCCTCCATAAGGGCCTTATGGGCGTGCATAGATGTCAGTCTTTCATCGCATGGTATGAAAGGGCAATCCGTGCGGGACTTTAGTTTTCGTATAAATTCTTCTGTTTTCCCGGCCTGGGGGCCGAGACTCCCGTCCATGTTTTTGGGGATGCCGTACACGATCTTTTTTATATCGTATTTCATAATTATACCCATCAGATCCCTGACAGCCTGTTTTGCCCCATTCCTTACAAGTGTAGGAAGGCCCTGCGCAGTGATGCCCATGGGATCGCTGACAGCCATTCCTATACGCTTATCCCCGATATCCAGGCCGAGTATACGTCCTTCTTCGGATCTGTCTTTTGGGGAAGCAAAAGATAAAGATGAGGAATCAAACTCATGCATCGATAATACAGATACTTATGATTATATTAAACAGACCTTAGATAATAAATCGTAAAAATTATAAACAAATTTGACCATTAAGTCAAAAATGACAGCAATTCTCACTATGACCAATTTCCATTCCATATATTGTATATTCAGAGAAAATAAATAATTATGTTATATATTGTGTCAAAAACGCCATAATGAGAATTGCTGTAAAAATGAGAGCCTCTCTTGACATGGTCAAATCAATTAACTACAATTTCTTAATAAGATAAGAATCCAATCCCGGGTAAATTGGCGGATGCCTTTATCTTCGAGAAGGATATAATCTCTCCAAATTCCGTTATCTTGTCGAAAGACGAGAGAATCCTTACATAAAAAAATGATAGAACTTACAGAAAAGGAGCGTGAACTGATACGCTGTATCCAGGCCGATCTGCCTGATGATAAAAGGCCATTTCTTGCCATAGCTAAAAAAATTGGCTGGACTGAGGATGAGGTGATGGCCAGGATAATAAAATGGATGGAGCAGGGTATAATAAAGAGGTTTGGAGCGCTGGTGCGGCATCAGAACCTGGGTTTTGAGGGAAATGCCATGGTGGCATGGTCGGTGCCTGAGCCGGATGTCGAAAGGGCAGGAAGGCAGATGTCAGGTTATCCCTTTATAAGTCATTGCTATGAAAGGGAGATAAGGCCGGGCTGGCCATATAATATCTATACCATGATCCATGCAGCCAATCCGGATGAGGCCCGGTCTTTGGCGCAGGAGGTGGCAAAAGATACAGGCATAAAGGATTTTCAGATATTGCACACTGTAAAGGAGTGGAAGAAGAAGAGTATGGAATATATTCTTGAGGAGGATCAGGATGTTTGAGATATCTCAAAAGTTATGGAAGGAGGCAAACAGTTATCTGATAGGCGGGGTGAACAGCCCTGTCAGGGCGTTTAAAGCGGTTGGCGGAACACCGGTCTTTATAGATCACGCAGAAGGCTCTATGCTTTATGATGCGGATGGAAATGAGTATCTCGATTATGTAGGTTCCTGGGGACCGATGATCCTTGGACACAGGCACCCTGATGTGATCTCCGCCATTCAGGATGCAATAGAGCGGGGCACGAGCTTTGGCGCCCCTACAGAGGCTGAGATACGCCTGGCCAAACTGGTTGTGGAGATGGTGCCTTCGGTGGAGAGGGTAAGGATGGTAAGTTCCGGCACAGAGGCAGCCATGAGCGCCATCAGGCTTGCAAGGGGATATACCGGCAGAGACAAGATCGTAAAGTTCGAGGGCTGCTATCACGGACATGCTGACAGCCTCCTTGTGAAGGCGGGATCAGGTGCAACAACACTGGGCATACCTGACAGCAAGGGTGTTCCCGTTTCTTTGGCACAGGACACCATAACGCTGCCTTTTAATGATCCAGCCGCTTTAAAATCCTTGTTTGAAAAGGATGCAGGGGAGATCGCCGCTGTAATACTTGAGCCTGTTGTAGGGAATATGGGAGTTGTTCCCCCTGAAAACGGATTTTTGGAAAAATTGAGGGAACTGACCAAGCGTTTTGATATTTTACTCATATTTGATGAGGTTATGACAGGCTTCCGCTTATCAATCGGAGGCGCCCAGAAGCTCTACGGGGTTATGCCTGACCTTACGTGCCTTGGTAAGATAATAGGCGGAGGGTTGCCGGTCGGAGCTGTGGGGGGGAAAAAAGAGATCATGGAGTATCTTGCTCCCGCAGGGCCTGTATATCAGGCAGGAACGCTTTCGGGAAATCCTGTAGCAATGGCAGCAGGGGCAAAGACGCTTGAGCTGCTTCAAAAAGAGGGGATATACGAAAGGCTTGAGGCAAAGGCAGACAAACTGGCCAAAGGCCTTTATGATGCGGCCAAGGAGTCCCATATTGAAATAAAGGTGCAGAGGGCTGGATCTATGTTCTGTCCCTTCTTTACCTCTCAAAGGGTGGTCGATTACCGGACAGCCAAATCATCGAATACGGAACAATATGCACGTTTTTTCTGGTCCCTCCTTGAGCAAGGCGTGTATGTGCCCCCATCGCAGTTTGAGGCCCACTTTATCTCCCTTGCCCATGAGGATGAAGACATTGACAAAACGATCGGCGCTATCCATAAGGCAATGAGTGATGTGAAAAAAGTGAAACGCCCATGAATCTTCGATTCACAAAAGGGGATGAAAATACCCAAAGGGGATTTTCAGGTGAAGGATAAAGGACTCCCCATTTCCGCTTCCATAATAACCTTAAATGAAGAGAGCAATATCAGGGATTGCTTGATGAGCCTGGATTTTTGTCAGGAAAAGGTTGTGGTGGATTCGGGAAGCAAGGACAGGACAAGGCAGATTGCGCTTGATATGGGTGCAAATGTATATGAAAGGCCATTTGAAGGGCACTGGCAACAGAAACAGTGGGCGCTTGAAAGGTGCGCAAATGAATGGGTTATCTGCATGGATGCCGATGAGCGTGTTACCCCTGGTCTGAGGGATTTCTTGTATGATGCGGACCTTAATAAATCCCATGTCAATGGATTTGAGGTAAGGCGAAGGCATGTCTTTCTGGGACGCAAGATGAACCATTCGGCCATTTATCCGGATTATAAGCTAAGGATAGCCAGAAGGGAGAAGGCCAGGTGGGGCGGGCTGAATCCACATGACAAACTTTTTGTCTCAGGAAGAACAAAAAAGATCCCTTTTGAGATTACCCATTATGCATGGATTGACTGTTCGGACTATATCGAGACCCAGTTTCGGTATTCAAGGATCATGGCAGAGGAAAAATACAGGACAGGGAAAAGGGCAACGCTTTCTGATCTGACTTTTCGGCCTTTATATACCTTCATCTACAGATATTTCATCAGGCTCGGGATCCTCGACGGGTTTCCAGGCTTTGTGGTTTCTGCTGGAGGCGCTGCCGCCTGTATGGCAAAGTATATCTTTCTCTGGGAGAGACAATGCGGATATAACCGGAAATAATATCATCTCAAAGATTGAGTATAATATATCAAATGACGATTAAGTTAGGCACATCAGGTTTTTCCTTCAAAGATTGGCGTGGCGCCGTATATCCTGATAACCTTAAGCAGGAGGATACCTTAAGATATTATCAAAATGAGCTCGGTTTCGATTGCGTTGAAATAAATTCGACATACTATAGCCTATTGTCCGGCAAATCTTTTGCAGCAATGGAGCGTAAGACGGATGAAGGATTTGAATTTGTTGTGAAGGCGTTCAGGGGGATCACACACGATCCCTTTGACAAACGGCTTGCGGATAAAAAACCGTCAATCGAGGATGCAATCAGTTACATCGACAAATTTATATATTCGGTTCATCCAATAAGAGAAAAAGATAAGCTTGGCGCTGTGCTTTTGCAATTCCCTGTATTTTTCTATCCGGGCAGTCAATCAGCAGATTACATATATCGATGTAAAGAAAGGTTCGCAGGGATTCCCTTGGTTATCGAATTCCGCAACAAGGCATGGGCCAGGACTGAGACCTTCGAATTCTTGAGGGAAAACGGTTTGTCTTACTGCGCTGTAGACGAGCCCAAACTGCCAAGGTTGATGCCGTTTATCAATGAGGTTTGCTCAGATATTGGATACATAAGATTTCACGGCAGGAATTCGAACTGGTTCAATTCATCAGTAGAGGAAAGATATAACTATCTATATACCCAGAATGAATTGATGGAGTTCCTTCCCGAGATAAACAAGATGGAGAAAGCTGCAAAAAAGGCATATATTTTTTTCAATAATTGTCATGGCGGATTTGCAGTAAAAAACGCCCTTGCACTTCTAAAATTACTTGAAGACAAAGCAGATAGATCTTAGATAACAATTTGTTTTCAGATTAAGAAAAAAATAAATGATATCATGGATTTTCATTACGATAAATACCCTCCCAATAAGGTGGCCGGGTTTGTCAAGACCATTTTTCATCATTTTTTAGATGCATGG
>JAFGSM010000071.1 GCA_016934595.1 bacterium
ATTGGGTGGTACACTTTTATTTCCCCCAAAATGGTACACTTTTATTTCCCTATTGACAAGGGATACTGATTATAAAAAAAAGGCAGATTATATTTTGAAGTTTCATTATCGCTATCGTTTTCCTCCTTGGCGTTTGGATCAAATATAGCTCCATAGATGATGATTTTTTCATTTCCTGGATCCACATAATCCCATCCTGCTTCCAATACATCGATATCTGTTGTCCCTGGCGGCAAAGGCTCAACCTTTATAATGGTCACTGTACGGCTTGAAGCCCCAGCGTTGTGATCCCAATTATAATCATAGGGCCATATCAGATTGGGATTGCTTGATTTTGAAGATTGGTCTGGAGGCGTGACCATTTTTTGCGGTGGGATAACACGGAAAGGGCCTTCTCCGTTAAGTTTGTTTGATTGGTCTAATTGCCCATAATCGAGATACTGCCCTTCGCGACGGATGGCAAGAATCATCTTGAGACCCCCAGCCACGTTTATAGGATCGCCGTTTATACGCCCACCACAGGAAGGGGCGCTATAGTCACACCACCCTCCGTTTATTACGTCAGCATAATAATCGTAGTAATATGTTGCAGCTGGATAGATTCCGTATACATGATAAAGCTCTGGGTCCGGATCAGGATATAAAGGATGATAATTTGACCACCCATCCGGGGCATAGACAAGGATCCCTGTTGCAGAATCTAGTATTCCGGCATCCTTGAGCAGATACTCCATTGACACGCCTGTATATTCCGCATAAAAGTCGCCGGATCGCGATGTGTTCATCATCAGAAATTGAGTATGCTGGGGCATAGCCTCCAATTCGCTCCTGGTATATATTCTGTAGGGAGCAATCTTCTTGGTAGGATCATCTTTGGTGTTTCCAGGAAAACGTCCAGCCTCTATCTCCTCCTTGTTTGTAAAGCCGTCATCATCCGAATCAAAATTATCTATAGCAGTTATGGCCGCAGCATTACGCCCGGCCCAATAGTAATCCCTTCCATAGTTATTCACTGTATACCCGATATTTCCGCTTCCATCGTATCCATAACAATAATGGCACCACTGACAGCTCCCAAGACTGACTTCATTACCTTTAGAATCAAGATATTTTCCGCCACTATGACAGAGTGCGCAATGATCCAGCTTGCTTCCAGACTTGTCTGGATAGACTATCAAAAAATTATCCGAGTCTGCTTCGCCTTCGTGATGATATGCAGAGAAAGACACTGAAGAAACAAACAAAAATCCTATGAGGATTCCAATCATAAAAATATCTTTTTTCATCTTGAACCTCCGATCAAAATATAAGGCGCTCAATACATCTGGTTGCTTCCAGGTTTGGTCAATAATTTGGCCTATTCATAAACTTTTAAGAATATCTGCCAGATGCCCAAACCTTTAGCAACTGAGCTTCAATCTTTAAAAAATATTTGCTATAAATTTAAAAAATTCCTATAAAAAATCACCTCCCTTATTATTTTCCAAAATCTTTTTTGCCGGCTTTCGAATGAATGATGGTCTCGTAAAAAGTCGCCAAATCCGTCACTCAGGTGAAAGCCGGAGTCCAGAACTATTTGAAAAAACTGGATTCCGTGTCAAGCACGGTATGACAAAATAAGGCAAAATCGACTTTTTACTAGACCATCAATGAATGATAAACAAGAAATTGCGCAATTTTTGTTGTATCCTGATCGTTAAAAGACAATGCATGATCTGACTTTAAAAACATTCTCTTTTTCAATGTAGTTAATACTTCCATCATCGTTTACCCTTACACGTATTGGGTCAGAAAATTTCGTATGTGAGAACTCGAAAATAAGGCTAAAAATCGGGTTCATGATCCAGTTTAAAGCTATGCAGTATGCTTCGGCCTCATCCATGGAATCAAAATAACTCGGCACAATCCATGTTTCATCTCCTTTGAATTGTTCAAAGCGAAAGGCCAGTCCTATGGCTCCCAATGTCCCTGATTGAAGATCAAGATTATGTTGCGGGATGATAGGTTTAGGGACGCCATTTTGAAACTTCAGGTTTTCTCCGGTAAAAAACAATATGGCGCTAGCATACCAGGCAGAAAAGTCAGCATTTAAAGGTTCTCCGCCAGCAGATCTCAGGTTCGTATACCTAATATCCATATATTCTCCCTGAATCGCCATCGGGCCTAAACTCCATGCAGCCTCAATCCCTCCGCGGCGGCGTTCTTCGAATCCGTATAAGACACCGAATTTTCTATTGGCCTCAAATACATAGATATTACGGTTTTCTATACCGGCCATACCAGGGCTTTTAATTTTTAAGGCTATATCAAGGCGGTCTATACGAGAATGTGTGGCTGACCCGCCGAACTGAAGCGATTGAACAGCAGGCCATAATCTTTTGAAAGGTGCAATAACACATCTTGCAGAGTATTCCATGTCTTCCCTCTCTTTACCACGTGGTGAACCATCATTTCCATTGCCATTAAAAATACCTGCGGAATAGACTATCTCTTCCTGAAAAAACGAGCCGTGTAGCATCACTCCGACATCCCTTTTAGGGGCGAATGAGTTTCCGATAGAACGTTCAATAAAATAGAAAGCCGCATCGGGTGTTTGCCATTCAAGGCTGAAGGGGACTTTGAATTGGCCGAACCGGATTGAAAATAAGGAGTTAATCAGCGCATCAGCGTATGCATCAACGAGTTGCTGCAGTTCAGTTCCTTGAAATTCATATTCCATGCGGAATCGTAACATTTTGAAAATGCGTCCACTTAAAAACAACCTGGCCTTGCTGATATCGAAGCGGTTATCTAAATCTGCCCGGCAATCCTCTTCATAATAATGAAAATCCATCTGAAGAACGCCACCAAGCCTTAAATCAGTCAAGGCATTATTGGAAACAGACCAGAACGAAGACACATTCCTTCGGCTTCCCGCAACCTGTATATTTTTTTCAATAAAAGGGGAAACTTCAGCGCAGGCTTTACAGGCAATGATCAAAAGGCAGCAATAAATGAGCATAGTTTTAAAAATTATTTGAATAAAATATGGCTGTTTCTTCATTTGTCTCGAAAATAAAATCATATGTTCATGCTTCGTGGTGCTACAAGGTTGCATGGGCATTTGTTCCGAAAATAGATACTATTTTTATGCTTCGTGGCGGTCCAAAGGGCCATGAGGGTTTGTTCAGTATCCCCAAAAACACTCAGTTCTATGGGACGGATAAAGGTCTCGTTACGCAACCATCATCCATTATTACAAATCTGAATGGGATTGTCAATAAAAAATAACTATAAATAACCAATAATAACATATTAGGTAAATTACTATCAAATAATTACCAATATTATTACAGATTTTATTTAAAGACAAATACTCATGCCTATTTGCGGCGATTAAAATAAACAGCAGGTTATCGGAAAAAAAGATGTGCTAAAGAATAAAGTTGGGACGAGATATATGATTGATAATCGGGATCAGCGATTTACAATCCAGTCATGAAATGTATAAGGAGGAAAAAATAGTGATACGTTTAGATGATCCCCAAAATCTCCTGAATCTAACCCAATATAGTTAGCCGGCTCTATATGTTGTCAATTTACGAGGCTATCAAACAAGATCAATCAGTAAAAAAGATGTGGGATCACTCTTCATAAATAATCAGGCCCATATCTTTAAGATCATAGCCGGCAAATCGCTGGCTGTAATCTCTGATATCCTTTGAACGTAAAAACCTGACAAATGTCTGGATTTTAATGTCAGAAGACAAATCTTTTCGGACAATCAGGTCGAACCGTTCATTGCGCAGCGGAATGAAAGCAAGACCCAATATCTGTGCAACCGCTTGGATACCTAAACCTATATCCGCCCTGCCGGATAAGATCTCTATACCCACATCAAGATGTGACAAGCAGATAGTATTATATCCTTTAACGTTTTTTATATCGATATTGTTCCGCTCAAGCTCATATTCTAAAAGGAACCTAGTGCCTGTCCCTGACTGGCGGTTGACTATCTTTATATCCGGTCTTGCTATATCCTTAATACCCTGGACATTTTTGGGATTTTTCGCCTCCAAAATCAATCCTTGAGTACGATAGGCAAAATTTACAATCATGAATCCTTCATGAAACATATCTTTTATATATGCCAGGTTGTAATCCTCATCCTCCTTTTGGAGCATATGCGCAGCGCAGATGTGACACCAACCCTTTTTTAATGCATTGATCCCTTTCATGCTTCCGATGCTGCTGTAAAGGGGGAGGATATCCCTGTGTTTATCCTGAAATAAAGCAAGAAGATTCTCAAGAAGCATGTCATTGCTGCCTGCAATGATAAGGGCCTCATTGAAGGTCTCCAGTTTTTTCTCCTTCATCCAGGGATAATTCTGGATATTGTTATCAATCCAAATATCCACAAGATGTTTTGGAAAAAGCCATTTGCCGGTCACCTTCGTGGCAGGCAATCCCTTTTCCATAATAAGGCTATATATCTTTTTTTCATTTATGTTGAGATATTCTGAAAGCTCATGAGTATTCAATAATTCCTTATTCATAGTTCATATCCTTATATATGAAAATAATCGAACAATCACTTTGTTTTTATTTTCCAGGCAATCTATACCATAGAGATTGCCTCACATTGTTTACACAGTGATTTACAATCTTAAACAGCAGTATAATAATAATCTAACAGATTTTGAAAGTCTTGTATACACAAGAAAAAATCTGCTATAATAATATAAATACTTTTATTATAACAATTTACTGCAAATGCTCAATATATGAAGGGAAACTAGGCTTCTAAACGGCAATGAGTTACTATTTCCACAGGATATTGAGCAGCTACAATATACTGTAAATGCCAATTTTCAATATACTATAAGAAGACTGCCTGAAAATCCACATGAAAAAAAATGAAGATTCCTATGCAACCAGGTTATTCAGATATCGGTGGCTGATTTTTGGATTGTTTGCCATTGCCTATGTATTTGTCTATTTTCATAGGTTTGCCCTGTCGGTTGTGGCGGTTGATTTGAACAAGGCGTTTAGCGCCTCGGCGGGCCTTATGGGCGTGCTTGGTTCCGTTTATTTTTATTGCTATGCTTTTATGCAATTTCCTGCAGGACTCCTTTCAGATTCCCTTGGGCCCCGAAAGAGCGCTGCAATTTTTCTCATAATCGCGTCTTTTGGGAGCATACTTTTTGGTCTTGCCCCAAACCTGATTATAGCTATATTTGCGCGTTTCCTGGTAGGACTTGGCGTATCAATGGTGTTCATTCCAACACTGAAGATACTTTCGCAGTGGTTTCGTGCAAGCGAGTTTGCCTTCATGGCGGCAATCCTGAATGCTATGGGTGGAGTCGGGATGCTGATATCAGCGGCGCCTCTGGCGCTTATGAGCAGCCTTTTTGGTTGGCGGATTTCATTTGAGCTGATAGGGCTAATAACTGTCATACTGGCCATATTTGTATGGATAATTGTCAGGGACCGCCCTTCGGATATGGGTTTGCCCTCCATCGCAAAGATAGACGATGTCCGCAATAAAGATGATAAAAACAAAGATGATTACAATCATAATAAATATGAAAAGTTTGATGATACAGATACTCAACAGAAAAGAATACCTATGTGGGAGGGCGTTCGCCAGGTAATCACGAATAGGCATTTCTGGCCTGTGGCAATATGGTTCTTTTTTGATTGCGGCGTATTTTTTGGTTTTGGGGCACTATGGAGCGGCCCCTATCTAATGCATGTATACGGGAAGACACAGGCAGAAGCCGGTTTTATCCTCAGCATGATAGCAGTTGGAATGATCGGGGGCAGCCCTTTAATAAGTTTTCTGTCCGACAAGGTATTTAAAAGCCGCAAGAAGGTTTTAATCTTATGCTCCTCAGGGCTGGTTGCGGATATTCTTTTGCTGAATCTTATTCCAAAGGGGCTCTCAATGTCTGTCCTTCTTGCAGTGTTTTTAATATTATCTATTTGTTCCTCTGCAGTAGTGGCTATTGCCTTTACAAACACCAAAGAACTGTTTCCTGTTGAGATAGCAGGCACCTGCGCAGGCGCTGTGAACCTGTTCCCTTTTTTAGGCGGGGCAGTATTTCAGCCGCTTTTGGGATGGGTTCTTGATTTATATTCAAAACCTGAATCAACGAAGGAATATACCATCAGGGCATACTCTGCCCAGCTTAAGATATTATTGGCTGCGTCAGTGTTGACCCTGTTATGTACCTTTTTTATTAAGGAGACGTTTCATAAAACGAAATAATGTAAATGCTCAACAGGCTGTTATAAAATACAGGAAACATAAAATGGAAAAGGATTTTAAAATAAAAGGCCAACTTGCCGATGAACTGGCTCAGTTGCAAAAAAAAATAAAAGAACAGGAAGAAATAATAATTTTTTGCAGGCAAAAAGAAGAAACTCTTCAGAATATTCAAATAAACCTTGAATATATTATCAGGGAGCTCACCACTGACCTCACGGAAGCCAAAAACAAGCTCATGCAGGAGATAGCGGAGAGGCGACATACCGAAAAGGCGCTCAGGGAAAGCGAAGAAAGGCTCAGGGCTCAGTATAATGGCATGCCCATTCCGACTTATACATGGCAATTCATAGACGGAGACTTTGAGCTTGTCGACTACAATGATGCAGGGCTTGCAAATTCGGACGGTAAAATCGCTTGTCTTTTAAGGACAAAGGCCAGCAAAATCTATTCTGACTCGCCTGAGATTCTGGAAGATATGCGAAGATGCTTTAATGAGAGGACCACTATCTGCAAGGAGATGTTTTATCATTTCAAATCTGTTGATAAAGAGGGTTATTTTGCTACTACCTATGCCTATGTGCCTCCCGATCTGGTTCTTGTGCATGACGAAGATATAACAGAACGTAAGCGATTCGAGAAAGAATTGCAGGAAAGTGAAGAGAGATTTAGGCAGATTGCTGAACTTTCGCCTTTTCCGATTGCCATCCTTGATTCCGGTGGCAGATATATCTATATTAACAACAAATTTATCGATGTATTCGGATATACTCTGGATGAGGTGCATAAAGGAAGCGACTGGTTCAAATTGGTATTCCCTGATCCAAGGTACCGTCGGCAGGCAATGTACATATGGAAATCCGATATCGCAAAAATAGATAAGGCTGCTAATAAAACACCCGTGGATCTTAGATTCACAAAGGGGGATGAAAATACCCATAAGGGATTTTCAGGTGAAAATAGTCAAGAAAGATTTTCAAAAGCAAGAATGGATGAAATTGCGCCAAAGCCCCGCGTATTCAAGATAAGATGCAAGGACGGCTCTTTCCGGGATATCATATTCAGACCCGTTAAAATGAAAGACGATAAGCTTTTCATTCTGTATGAAGACATCACTGAGCGCAAAAGGGCCGAAAAGGCATTACTCAAAAGCGAGCAGCAGCTTTCAGGGATTATCGCCTCTATTACAGACCATATGAGTATCATAGATGAGAGGCATAAAATCGTTTGGGCTAATGATGTTACGAAAACCTCGTTCGGGAATGATATTATCGGTAAAAATTGCCATGCGGTTTTCCGCAGGCGGGATAAAGTCTGCGATCCCTGTCCTGTTTCTCAAACCTTTTCTGACGGCCAGATACATGAGAACGAAATAGATGTTATCAGCGCTGACGGTAAAAAAATGGTCTTCTGGTGTGATTCAAATGTGGCCACACGTTACGAAGATGGCAGGCCGCGTATGGTGGTTGAGATCTCAAGGGATATCACAGAGCGCAAGCACGCCGAAGAGATGAAGGCAAAACTGGAACGGCAGCTTCAGCAGTCTCAAAAAATGGAGGCGCTCGGCACCCTGGCAGGGGGGGTCGCTCATGATTTTAACAATATCCTTTCATTCATTCTCGGATACACGGAGCTGACACTGCATGATCTTCCAGAGGGCAGCTCAGTCCAATATAAAATGAAAGAGATACTGAGGGCATGCAACCGGGCAAAGGATATAATAAAACAGATACTCATATTCACTCATCAGATTGAACATGAAAGAAAACCTGTGCAGTTTCATTCCATTGTCAGGGAGGCGCTTAAATTGATAAAGGTTTCGGGCCCGGCCAATATAAAAATCCATCAAGACATCGATCCAAAATCCGGGGTTGTCATAGCAGATCCAACCCAGATACATCAGTTGGTGGTGAACCTTTGTTCTAATGCATGTTATGCCATGCGTAAAACTGGCGGAACACTGACAGTAAAGCTCGGTAGAATCGAGGCCGGCAATGATTCTGAGAAGGAACACCAAAATCTTAAGGCAGGACGGTATGCAAAGCTGACAATAAGCGACACAGGCCATGGCATAAAGCCTAATAATTTGGAACGTATATTCGATCCATTTTTTACCACAAAAGCCACAGGCAAGGGCACCGGACTGGGGCTGTCCATGGTTCACGGGATCGTTAAATCACATAATGGCGAGATTACTGTAAAAAGTGAGCCGGAAAAAGGAACAACCTTTGATGTATATTTGCCAATTTCCACGCAAAGGGCCGCTGCTGAAAAATCAAAATCCGAAGCGCCCCCAAAAGGCAAAGAACATATCCTGTTTGTCGATGATGAAAAGCATCTCGTTTTTATAGCAGAAGAGGCCTTTGAACGATTAGGCTATAGAGTGACCGCCTTAACCGATAGTGTAAAGGCATTGGAGATATTCCGTCAAAGGCCTTCGGAATTCGATATAGTCGTCACCGACCAGACTCTGCCAAATATGACCGGCGACAAATTGGCCGCTGAATTGATGCTTATTCGGCCTGATATCCCTATAATCATATCAACAGGGTATAGCGATTTGATTACAAAAGAGAGCTCAAAAAAGATGGGCATTCGCGAATTAATCATGAAGCCAATCCTTATTCATGATCTTGCCCTGACAATCAGAAGGATCCTTGATGAAGAAACCGGATCAAGCCAAGTAAATGATGCCGGCATGTGCCAATAGACCTGCGCAAAAGAGGATGGAAACCAGAGACAAAACGCTCATCCCCATTATGAGGCATTTCATTTGCGTTTGTCTGTCTTGTTTTATTATCCTTCTTTCCCCGGTTATCTCCCAAGTTATCATCCATTCTTCTGACGTATCACCCATTACACAGGTTTCATTCCTTTGCATGAACGACTTTCAGGCGGCAGTAGAGCCTGTAAGGGCAGGGTGGCTGGAGGGCAGGCCTTTGATAGGCGGGGTTGCTGCTTTGGCAGGATATGTAAAGCGGATGAGAGAAAAAGACTCAAACCTGATATGGGTGGTTGCCGGGGATATGTTTATGGGGCATTATATCGATTCCCTAACACATGGCAGGGCGATGATAGAGTTCTTGAATTTGATTCCGCCTGACTGCTTCGCGCTGGGAAATCATGAGTTTGACTATGGGATCGATAACCTGCGGCAGAGAATAGAAGAGGCAAAATTTCCTGTTATCTGCGCAAATCTTATGTCAAGGGAAGGCAAACCCTTTGTCAGGCCTTATATAATCCACAAGACAGGAGGATTAAAGATACTTTTCATCGGGGTTATATGTCAGAACCTTTTCCAGATAGTATCTGTAGGCCGTCTGAAAGATATAGTGGTCACAGACCCTGCAAAAGAGATTATTAAATGGACTTCCCTGCTGGGCAAAGAGATAGATCTTACAGTGGTTGTTTCCCACGCGGGCCTTTCTGAGGATCGAAGGATCGCCTCCTGTTTGCCTCCTGAATCAGGCGTGGACATCATCATTGGAGGGCATAGCCACGACCTTATGGAACAGGCCGAAATTGTAAACGGGATCATAATCTGCCAGGCAGGCTCAAATGGCCAATACTTGGGCTGCCTGAAGGCCGATGTAGACAGAAATAAAAAGAAGATAGTCGCCTATTCATGGAGGCTTATACCCACAATATATAATAAAGAGATCCGCTCGCCTGATGTTGAGGACTGGCTCAAGAAAAGACTGGAATCAATAGCGCCTCAAATGGAGGAGGTCATTGGAAGGCTGGAAGGGGAGTGGGGCAGGGAAAAAGGCGCCCTTGAATGGGCCGTTGCCGATTTTGCGACAGATGCAATCGAAGAGGAGATGGGGGTTGATATCGGCATATACAACAGGGGAGGTATTAGAAAATCAATGAAAGGCCCTCTGATAAGGACAAAAGACATCTTTGAGATATTCCCATTCGGAAATTATATGGTACGTTTCCGGCTAACCGGCAGTCAGATAGAGACCCTTATTGAAAGGCATCTTATATTTTCCGGTCAGCATCTCTTCTTCTCAAAGGGCCTGAGGTACACTTTTGATCCAAAGATGCCCGCTGGAAAGAGATTGAAGACAGCGACAGTTCACGGAAAGCCCCTGGACAAGAACCGCGTATACACCCTTGCCACGATCGAATATCTCTGGGGGCACTCAAAAAGCTGTTTTGGACTTTCTCATGAAGATATCAAGGCAAATGGGGAATGGCGTGAATGCCTGGATGTGATCGACAGGGATATTCTGATCAGGAATATAAAAAGGCGCGGTCTCATCAAAGCCAATATAGACGGCAGGGTGAAGTCGGCGGAGTAAAGGCGGTGATACAGTGTAAATGGAAAAGAGTAAAGGGCAGGGTAAAGGATGTGTCAATGCAAGGGGATAGGCAAATGAAAAACAGGGGAAAGCGCTGTTGACTGAATCTGTTAAAAATGCTAAAAATATTATGCTTTTGAAAAAAATTGGAAATTAAAAATAGATAATATATTGACCCTGCGCCTGTAGCTCAGTGGATAGAGCATCGGACTTCTAATCCGAGGGTCACAGGTTCGAATCCTGTCAGGCGCGCTTTTCATTTTAAATAATTATTTGATAATTATTTGCTTGTTCATAACTTTTTCTCCATATTCCATATGATGAAACGCCCATGAATCTTCGATTCCCTTTTGGGCATGAAAATCATCTTTTACGCCATTCCGGCTAATGCCAGAATCCAGGATTTACAGATGAAAAATCACCATATTAAGATTGTGGTTTTGCTTCTTCTTACAGCTTTTGCATATATCCCTTTCAGCGGAAAGGCTCTTCATATTGATGACCCCCTTTTTTATCATACAGCAAAGCAGGTTATCCGGAATCCGCTTGATCCTTATTCTTATGAAATAGTTTGGTTCGGCAAAAAAGAGAGGCTTTTTGACTTTTTTTCAAACCCCCCGCTATTAGGATATTACATAGCATTGATAATCAATTTTTTAGGAGAAGGCGAAAGGACGCTTCATATTTCATTACTACTTTTTACAATAATATCGGCGCTGTCAATGTACTTTCTCTCGATTAGATTTATAAGCATGCCTCTTGTGTCTGCGCTGTTTTTTATCTTTTCTCCTATCTGCATGGTCATGGGGCAGACACTAATGCCTGATATGGCCCTTGCTGCTTTCTTTTTGCTTTCAATAACCTTATTCATTCATGGCTACGATAAAAACAACCCTTTGTTTCTTCTCATTTCAGGCATTTCAGCAGCAATAGCTGTTTTAACGAGGTATAACGGAATTAGCATCATACCTCTCATCACATTATATTACCTCCTTTATTTTGACAAAAAGAAGAAATGGGGGGTTGCGGTCATAATATTCCCTATAATATCAATCTTGTTATGGAATATTTATACCCTGGAAATTTACGGTAAGATGCATTTGCTTAGCCAATTAAAATTTCAATCCTACGGCTCTAGGCTAAGCATCACAAAAATACTAATACATTTATTACCCCATATAGCCTATCTCGGAGGAGGCACTATTTTTCCTCTACTTTTTTTTGTCCCCTTTTTTTCAGGGATAAGGAAAAAACCCGTATTCCTATCCATTCTTTTGTTAGGAACTGTTTGCTGTGTGTATATACCTTTAAGAAAATTTACACATTATAACCTGATTAATTTTTCACTAGGCGTTTTATTTC
>JAFGSM010000072.1 GCA_016934595.1 bacterium
AGATTTATGGGCTCTCTATCGCATTTTAGACTATCTGTGAAATCGAATATTATTTACTGATTCAAAATGAGTTTCCAAATTTCTGATATTAGAATTTAAATGAATACAAACGAATACAAAAAGGAGGTGTTTAATAAATGTCTAAGATAGTAACATTGCGTTTATCAGAAGAAGATTATCAAAGGATAACCATTGCCGCAGAGGCTGAACATCGCCCCATCTCAAACTTTATTACAACTAAAGTGATAGAAGATATAGAAACATCTTCCTATGTAGACCCTATTGAAATGGCACCGATTCTTTCAGATAAAAAATTATTAAGGAAACTTAAAGCGGGGCATAACGATGCTGAAAAAAAGAGAGGAAAGTACGTTAAATAATTTTAAAATCTTTGAAACTAATCAATTTTTAAAAGACCTTGAACAAGATTTTAAAGGCCAGCAAGAAAGAATAAAAAAGAAACTCATCGCATATGTCTATCCCCAACTAAGGCAAAACCCATATTTTGGAAAGAATATTAAAAAACTAAAAGACTATAATCCTGAGACTTGGCGGTATAGGATCGGTGATTATAGATTTTTCTATGAGATTGACGTCAATAAAAAAGTAGTTTATATGATCGCTGTAGATAGCCTATTTCTACGAGACCATCAATATTCTTAATACAAAAATTCAAATATGGTTATAACCAGGCTTGACAATAAGACAGATTATGCGATATCATTTGATTTGTTTGAATGAGACAAAGGGCGGGAATAGCTCAGTGGTAGAGCATCGCCTTGCCAAGGCGAGGGTCGCGGGTTCGAATCCCGTTTCCCGCTCCAAAAATCAAAATTTATAGCCTCGTAAAAAGCTCCAAATCAATATTGACAACCTTTTTGGCGGCATAGCCAAGTGGTAAGGCAGAGGTCTGCAAAACCTTTATACCCCGGTTCAAATCCGGGTGCCGCCTCCATATCATTGCCCTCCCTTGACGCCTTTTTCATCGGTAAATCCCTTCTTGGTATTTTCATACCCCTTTGTGAATCGAAGATTCATGGGTGTTTTTATCTGTAAAACCTGGATTCCGTGTCAAGCACGGAATGACAAAATAAGGCAAACAGACTTTTTACAGGGCATCAATGCTTAAGCACGTCTATATTAAGCATGATCATAATAAGCATAGTTATATGTTAATCGCTATCGTATTGAAATATTCAAATCCGTCACCTATAATTGTCGATTATGAACCCGACGCTTCCTGAAAAAATAAAAAAAAGGAACGGATCAACCGTGCCTTTCGATAGCAAGAAAATAGAAAACGCCATATACTCTGCTGCACTTGAGACCCTTCAGGATAAAGCCGAGGCGGAAAAGGTCACAAAGCGTGTCACCAAAAAGGTTCTCGAAAAGATCGCAGAACTGCCACTGACAGACCAGGGACTCCATGTCGAATCCGTTCAGGATATGGTTGAGGATGTCCTGATGGAAACAGGCCACCACCTTACCGCAAAAAGGTACATCCTGTATAGAAAAGAACATGCCGAGATCAGGGAGACAAAATCCTTCTGCGGCATCCAGCAGGATGAGCTCAAGCTTTCTATAAATGCAATCCATGTGCTTAAAGAGAGGTACCTGCTGAGGGACAATAACAGAAAGGTTATAGAGACCCCCGGCGAGATGTTCAGGAGGGTTGCAAAGGCTGTCAGCAAGGTAGAGGGAAAATTCCAAGCTGAATCATCTGTCATCGAAGAGGCAGAAAATAGATTCTACAAGATGATGGCCAACCTGGAATTCCTTCCGAATTCACCCACCCTTATGAATGCAGGGACTCAGCTTGGACAGCTTTCCGCATGTTTTGTAATACCTGTAGAAGACTCCATTGACAGCATATTCGAGGCCCTTAAAAATATGGCCAAAATCCATCAAACAGGAGGAGGAACAGGGTTTAACTTTTCTCATATAAGGCCGAATGGGGATCTGGTAAATTCCACAAAGGGGAGGGCGTCCGGCCCTGTATCGTTTATGGGGATCTTCGACAAGGCTACACAGATTATCGTTCAGGGAGGGAAGAGAAGAGGGGCGAATATGGGGATACTCAGATGCGACCACCCTGATATACTGGAATTCATTGAGGCCAAGATTGACGGAAAAAACTTTTCCAACTTCAATCTCTCGGTCGGTATTACAGATGACTTCATGGATGCCTTGAAAAAAGGCAAATCAATCGGGCTTGTCAATCCCCGTTCAGAAAAGGCAGAAAGATTTGTAAATGCCCAAACCATATTTGACCTGATTGTGACGGCTGCATGGAAAACAGGCGATCCTGGGCTTATCTTTTTAGACCGGATAAATCAGCACAACCCAACTCCGGATCTGGGTATGATCGAGGCTACGAACCCGTGCGGGGAACTCCCTTTGCTGCCTTATGAAAGCTGCAATCTGGCCTCCATAAATCTTGGCAAGGTGGTTAGGAATGCAAAGATAGACTGGGATAAACTGAGATATCTTGTATGGTGGGGCGTTAGATTTCTCGATGATGTGATAGAGGCAAACCGTTTCCCCCTGCCTCAGGTTGAGGAAATGACAAAGGCAAACAGAAAGATAGGCCTGGGTGTAATGGGATTTGCAGACATGTTGATAAGCATGGGTGTGCCTTATTCATCCAAAAAGGGGGTTGACTTGGCTGAAAATGTCATGAAATTCATAAGGCAGGAATCCATACGCGCCTCATCTGAAATGGCCGAAACGAGAGGGGCCTTCCCAAACTACGGGAAATCGGTTCATGCATCTTCTGGCGTAAAGCTCAGAAACGCCACCCTGAATACCATCGCCCCTACCGGAAGCATAAGCATCATTGCGGGCTGCTCAAGCGGAATAGAACCCCTTTTTGCCCTTGCATTTGCGCGCCAGGTGCTTACAGGCTCAAAACTCTTCGAAACGAACCGCTTTTTCGAGAAGGTATTGCAGGAAAGGAGGCTCTATGACAACGCCTTGATGGTGGAGGTGGCAAGGCGCGGATCCATACAGGGGATAGAGGAAATACCTAATGATATAAGACAGATCTTCGAGACCGCCTTCGATATCCTGCCGGAGCAGCACCTAAAAATCCAGGCGGCATTTCAAAAATATACCGACAATTCGGTTTCAAAGACGATAAATCTCCCTTATTCAGCCACAATCGAAGATGTTAAGACAATATATCTGACTGCCCACAGGATGGGCTGTAAGGGTATAACCGTGTACAGATATGGATGCAAGAAAGGCCAGACCCTTTCCATTGAGGATGACATACCGCTCGAGTTTCAGAATGAAGGCAAGATTTATTCAAATACAGCAGGGTGTGGTTCTAATGACTGCCTGTTTTAAATCCCAATGGATTGAACGAATTGTATTTTATATATTAGATTAAGCGCAAAAAGAGGGCCTGCAAAATTGAATGCAGGCCCTCTTTTCTGGCTAAAGGTTAATATCCTTTGCAGGCCTTCGAATCGGGGCTCAATTTTAAGGCCTGTTTCCCCCAATTAACCTGAAACCAATAACAACATGCAATACAGTATTAACATTTTCTATAGATATGCGTGATGCCTGTAAAAAATCTATCAAAGTATATATTCTGAATAAATAGACGATCGATCAAAGAAAGAGTTACTGTAATGCATACATATAAAACATATTTTGTCGATATAATCTTGGTTTTTCATCATTAAAAATACTTTATACGAGGCCATCAATGTTTGTGCCTGCATAAAGATAACCAATGATCAAACTGATCAATATATCAAAAACATATCGCCGCATGGGTGAAGAGGTGAAGGCCCTGCAGGACATCAGCCTGGAGATCGGCCAGACCGAATTTTTGGCAGTGCTGGGCGCAAGCGGCAGCGGAAAAAGCACCCTCTTAAACATGATCGGGGCGCTGGATTCACCGGATAAAGGCGAGGTATTTATTGCAGGGCAGCCCCTTAGCGGGATGACCGACAAAGAGCTTACCCTCTTTCGGAGAAGGAAGATAGGTTATATATTCCAATTTTTTAACCTCTTTCCCCATTTGTCAGTATGGGAGAATGTGGCTCTCCCATTGCTGCTGGATGGTGAATCGCCTGGAAAGGCAAAAGACAGGGCAAGAAAGATAATTTCGGATGTTGGGCTTCAAGAAAGGATAGACCATTTGCCCCAGGCACTCTCAGGAGGAGAGATGCAGAGGGTGGCCATTTCAAGGGCCTTGATAACCCGGCCGGAGATCCTGCTTGCAGATGAACCGACAGGGAATCTCGACTCACACATGGGCGAAATAATTCTGAATCAGATAAGAGAACTCTGTACCGAATATAAAAGGACGGTTATCCTGGTTACCCATGACCATAAGGCAGCAAGTTTTGCCGACCGTATTGTGGAGATTCAGGATGGCGTGCTTATAAAAAATCCATCCAGCAAAATCCAATGACCCTAAACCTTTTTCGATACTTTACACTCCCCCATTTTTACCGAGAAAAGGGCAACAACCTTCTTACAATAACAGGGATATGTCTGGGTGTTGCAGTGTTTGTGGCAATCGAGATCGCAAATCAAAGCACGCTTGCATCCTTTAAAAAATCCTTCGATTCCATTGCTGGAAAATCAACCATCCAGATAGACGGGGGCGAAACAGGCGTACATGAAGGTGTGATGACTGCCCTTATGGATGTCCCTGGAGTAATCCTTGCAGCGCCTGTCGTCCAGGCTTATCCGATGATTGGAGAAACGGGAGGGGAAATCATCCTTGTTCAGGGTGTAGATTTGCTCCGGGAGGATAAAGTCAGGGAATACAAGACAGAAAAAGATTATAAACGGGATTCGGTTGATAATGCAAAGCCCTTACATTCTCCGAAACAAACTGCGGAAAGATCATTAGAAGAGAAACAAGACCATACATCCCTTAATTCAGATGATTCAAAGCTGTCTGCATCAGGGGATACCCAACTGAAAGGGCTTATTGATCCGGATACGATTGCGATCAGCAGGTCTTTTGCCCAACGAAACGGACTCAAAACAGGGGACAGTTTGATGCTCAAATACAACCAGTCTGAACGGGAGATGGTCATCAAGGCTATTCTTGAAGATGAGGGCCCCGCCCTTGCCATGGGAGGAAATTTTGCCATAATGGATATTGCCAATGCCCAGGAGGCATTCGACAAGATAGGCTATCTGGACAGGATAGACATTGTCTCATCTTCCGATTTCTCAGTTGAAGAGGTAATAAGGAATATCAAGACAAGGATTTCGCCAGGTCTTGATGTAAAACGCCCTGAGATGAGAAACCGCCAGATAGAGAATATCATTGCCTCATTCCAGATCAATCTGAGGATACTGAGCTATATCGCCATACTAGTAGGCATATTTCTCATATACAACACACTTGGCGCATCTGTAGAAAAAAGGAGGCAGGAGGTTGCCATCCTGAGGTCACTGGGGGCGTCAAAGGCACAGATATACGGGATGATACTACAGGAGGCCACCATACTTGGATTGATCGGCTCTTCAATAGGAGTCGCCCTTGGCCTTGCGCTTGCAAAAAGCGCCCTCTCGCTTGTATCAAGAACTGTGACGTCTATATACCTGCTGACTGCTGTAAATGAGATAACCCTTACCAGGGGGACTGTAGCCTTGAGCATGTTTATAGGCATAGCCTGCACGGTTTTGTCATCATTCATACCTGCAAGACGAGCAAGCAGGATAAGGCCGCATATCGTCATCGGCATGTATGCGTCAAACAGCGAAAACCGGCCTACGGCTTCCTTGTGGAGATATGGATTCCTTTCCATATTGTTCTTTATTGTGGCCGTTACGTTTTACCGTGCCGGCATGTCCAGGTCCAACCCCGCGTCAGGATATGCAGCGGCCCTTTTTACCATCTTAGGGTTTACATGCATCACCCCGGGTTTTACAAATGCCCTGGTCAGGCTGCTTGGCCCTGTTATAGAAAGGATATTCGGAATACCTGGCAAATTTTCCATCCAGAACATCCTGCGATCTATATCACGGGTCTCTGTAACTACAGCCGCGCTCATGGCGAGCCTGGCCATGCTAATCAGTATCGCGATCATGGTGGAAAGTTTCCGTGAAACGGTCTATATGTGGACAGTGCAGACCCTTAAGGCCGACCTTTATATCACAACAACCATACGTTTTGCCAGGGGAACCGATGACCGTTTGAGGGCGCAGGTAAGGGATATTGTGGAAGGGATAAAAGGGGTGGCCCAGACAGGCCCATACAGATTCATAAACATCAATTATGGTGAATCCAAGATCGGCCTTGCATCAAACGACTTTGAGGTCTTTAAGAAACAGGGGGGCATCTGGTTTAAAAGCGGCGATGTCCAAAAAATCCTTGAAGAGGCAAGGGCAAAAGATGGTGTGCTCATATCAGAGAATATGGAGCTGAAATACGGGCTAAAGCATGGTGACAGTGTAACGCTCGACACACCTTCAGGCATAATGTCGTTTCTTATATATGGCATCTACTATGACTACTCGAACGATCTTGGCGTTGTGCTTATGGATACCGGCCTTTATAAAAGGGTGTGGAAGGAAGACTACATAAGCACCCTGGGTGTTTTCCTTGAGAAGGGAGCCGGCATTGAAGATGTCGCCAGCAACATCAAAAAGGCGCTGGGCGCATCGGATTATCTTCTTGTCATGAGAGGCCAGGAACTAAGAGACAGGGCCATGTCCACCTTTAGACAGACCTTTCTGATATTCTTTGCCCTGGAGATAATAGCAATGCTTGTCGCCCTCCTCGGTATAACAAATTCCCTCATGATTTCCGTCATGCACAGGCAGAGGGAGATCGCCGTGCTCAGATCCATAGGCGCAACGAAAGGACAGATTCAAAGGATGATAGTAATCGAGGCCGCCACTATGGGGCTGACCGGCAATATCCTGGGAATATTTGCCGGCGTTTCCGTCTCCCTTATCATGATCTTCGTGATCACAAGGCAGTCATTCGGATGGAGCATAAAATACAATCTGCATCTGCCTAACCTCGTCATGTCCATCGGCCCTGTCCTGCTCGTCTCTGTGCTGGCAGGGTATATCCCTGCCCGAAAGGCGGCAGGCATACCCCTGGCAGAGGGATTGAGATATGAATAAGAGGAGTAAATCCTCATGCAGCTTTGCCGTGCCACGAAGGATGAAAATAAACAACAAGGTTTATTTTGGAAACAAACCAATTTTTTTAAAAATAAACAAGAAAATTAAATATTCCACATACGCCCTTTTTGCGCTTTTGCTAATCCTGCCTGAAACGGCTATGCCTGAGCCCTTCTTCCGCCAGGTTCTTCCCGGTTATCAGTATGCCTTCCCAAAGGACCATTTTTCCCATCCAGATTTTCAGACGGAGTGGTGGTATTACACAGGGCATCTGAAATCGGAGGACGGGCGAAGATACGGATACGAGCTGACCTTTTTCAGGACAGGGATAGAAAGCCAAAGGAAAAGGCAGTCAGGATCCGCATGGGTGATGAGGGATGTCTATTTCTCCCATTTTGCCATAACGGACGAGAATAAGAAGGAATTTCACTTCTGGGAGAAGATAAACAGAAAAGGGCCGGGGCTTGCAGGCGCTGAAGAAGGCAGACTGGAAGTCTGGAATGAAGGATGGCGGCTTGATGCCGCAGGCGACAGCCACCATATCAGGGCAAAAAAACGGGGATTCGGCATAGACCTGCTGCTTACACCAGCAAAACCGCCTGTCATACACGGAGAGAATGGCATAAGCAGAAAGTCCCGTGACCCGGTGCACGCCTCGCACTATTATTCCCTGACAAGGATAGAAACCCGCGGGGAAATTCTGATATACGGCAAACCATCTGACGTAAAAGGCATAAGCTGGATGGATCACGAATTCTTCAGCCATCAAACCCCTGAAGGGCTAGAGGGATGGGACTGGTTCAGCATCCAACTGGACAATCAGACCGAGATAATGCTCTATCAGCTTCGCTTGAAGGGCGGGAATATAGACCCTGTCTCAAGTGGGACATTTATTGGCCCTGACGGTGAAACACGGCACATAACATCATCCGGTTTTTCTATCTTGCCACTGAACATATGGAAAAGCAAGGAAAGCGGCGCAGAATATCCATCGGGGTGGCGGATCGATATCCCTGGCCAAGGGCTCTCACTGAGGGTAATCCCCTCATTTAAAGAACAGGAACTCATCACCAGGGAGGCGACCTATTGGGAAGGAAGCTGCTCAGTTTCAGGAAACTATAACGGGATACCTGTTACAGGCGTTGGATATACTGAGCTTACAGGATATGCAGGGTCATTTTAAGGCTGCAAGGATTTTCTGATGCCCCCTGATTACATGAAATAAGGCAAAACCTATTTTAAAATTGCCGGATATGCCTTTACGAGGCCATCACTTTTTGAATATGAAAAAGTATAAATATATCGCATAGGAATTTTCATTTTTTCTATGCTGGTTTTCAGCCGGGTTTAACAAAGTCCGCCCGAAGGGCGCTAATTTAATTATTATATATATCAATCAGTAACTATTGCGGCAGTATTTTGTAAATTCACCATATAACTGTCTGGCACAGATATATCCCCAAATGTAGTGTGAAATTGGATGCCTCTGCCCCTTCTCCTTTTCTCAACAATGAAGATTTCTACTCTGTTTATATGCACTAAAGCCACTGCAAAATCGCTGTCTTGATCGATAAAAGGACTATCTATTTCAATCGCTTTTTTTTCTGTATCTTTAAAGGATTCGTTGCTTGCATGAACTATAACCATATGCATTATCTTTGTTCCAAAAAAGAGATTTAGCCTCCCTCCAATGATGTCGTCCGGCTCATAATTCAAATTAGAAAGTCTTCCAGCGCTATGTTGGGATAATTCTGACCGGGTAAAAGCAACAGAGTATGCATTAAGCACATTTTTAGTAATATGTCTTGAACTTACCGTTGATGCATAAGGTGAAAGATTGTCAAGAAAAAGGCTTGAAGCTTGTCTGGTCTCTTGATCATCTCTGACAACTGTCCCTGAAAAACCCAGCACAGGCATATGTGATCCAGTGCCCTGACCGATGATTTGCCACTGAATTGGGATATCATGCCTTTTATCTAATACATCAACCATAGGATGAACTGTATCCACGGTAAGCATTCCAATATAATCTGATGGTACATTCATAATTATGTCCTCGCAAAATGTAGGGTATCCAGATGCTCTTACACCCATCTTATTCCACCTGTCAGCAAGTAAAACAGCACGTTCTGGTTTAGGGTCGGCAATCTCGACCATCGAGGGTTTTGATGTATTGTATGCATAGCATCTTGTTAACTCTTTTCCGCCTCTATTTGCACCTGCTAAAAAAAGGTTATTCATTTTTATTTCCTCCATATACATTTTTCGGATTAAATGTCTCTGTTAAGATCACTTTTCTCCCCCATCCTTTAAAAATTGAGAGCCAAAGATTCTGCAATTTTCCATACTCAACAGGGGAAATTTTTACTGTATCGTTATTTGCCAAATATGGCTTAAATCCACATACTGTCACTTGGGTATCGGGATCAAGGAGAGGATTGAGATACTGCTGATCGATCCATTTTTTAAATCTATCAGGTTCTGGGATTTCCTTTTCAAAGTTCCATATCCCGGGTGTGAACTGTCTCATATCTGAATAGATAATCAGGAATTTGTCTCCATCATATTCATTCAGCCGCCTGCTTGATATAAATATCCCTTCTATTACGGCAGAACCCGTTCTCGATGGGAGACCCTTTACGGCATTTTGCAGATCCTTTTTAAAATCCATTATCCAATACTTCTTTGATTGACCTGCTGGCATAGGGAATGTCTCAGGCATCCTTTGACTATAGAAAC
>JAFGSM010000073.1 GCA_016934595.1 bacterium
ATTGCATTTTAGACTATCTGTAAAATCGAATATTATTTACTGATTCAAAATGAGTTTCCAAATTTCTGTTTAATAATAAATTTTAGATTACAAATGATATCAAACTGTTTGGGGTTATGACCTCTGCTCAAAATTCCGAATGTTTTTTCTGTGCATCCTTTATCATTGATTCAATTGAAGAAAACTCTTTTCCCTTTCCTTCCTGAGCCGACCACCGATCTATTTCAGAAATATCGATTTTAATATTCTCCGAAACAATAATAGCCTGTTCCAGGCATTGTTTGTCATTCCAGCGATAATATGAGGCAAGCCTGTCTTTTACACAGTCCGTTGGGGAAAGAAGTTTTAGTCTGCCGGTAGAAAATTCCATAGTAACGATATCTCTAACCGGTTCTTTGCCTATGCAAAGTGGGCCTGGTGGGAATTTGATATATAATTCATTTTCAGGGTTTTTGAAAAGTTTGTTATCCTCTACAAAACCGATCTCTGACATCAATTTCTTTAACCTTTTTCTGCCTGATGTTATATTTTCAACGAAATCCAGATTGCATGATTGATAGACATTTTTTGTATAAATAGTCACACATCCGCCACCTGAGAGAACAACATTTGTTCCGTTCTTCATGAGATATGAGCAAACGAATGCGGCAAGTTCACCTAATGACATTTCAGATATTGGCTTCTGAGAAGGCTTAACCTTTCTTCCGGGTCTGCTTTTATTTATTACAAGTCTTTCTCTCTCCTCCTGGGGATAAAAAGATAAAGCCCTTTCAAGCAGCGCCTTTAGTTCATTCAAAAATGGATATCCCGGATTTAATGCATATAATCTTGTCTTACCGGCGTTGCGGCTGTAAAGTATCCCGCCTGTCTCCAGTTTTTCAAGTTGTTTCTGAATGGGATCTAAATCCGTCTTGAAAAATCGGGCAATTTCCCTTGGGTATCCTTCTGCCCTTGAATATAAGAAGAGCAAAACCCTTTCTCTGCTTATAGATCCTAAAAGATATTCGAGCAAATATTGACCTCCTTTTTAGGTCATAAAACCTATATCATAGGTCAATATACCCTTTTTACCCCCAAAAAACAACTAATGTCCTCGTAAAACCACAAAATCCTGTCATTGCAATTCCATACCTAAACCGCTTGATAACGTGTATTTGGACCATTCGGCCTTTTTTTCACCAGCCCTTTGGAAATGAGCCTATTTAACTTATTGATCATTGTTCCCTTTAAAAATTCTATTGAAAAGGATTGTTTTAGGATATCCTGTAATTCACGTCTTGTATATAATTTTCCCCTGTTTTCCTTCAATACTGACAATATTTTTTGTTCTAATGGATCAAGATATGGCTCGGCATCGTTTGTGTTTTTTACCAGATCCGACATTCTATTCTCTTGATTGGCCTTTTCCCTTATATTGTCTTTTGAAAAATCCCCTGACTCTTTAATCATGCCAATAACATTTTCAAGAGTACGGACATTTCCGGGCCATTCATACCCCTGGAGTATTTTTATGATATCATCCCTTAACAGTTCTGCAGGGCATTTACCTATTTCTTGCCATCCGTATAATAGCGCCTCTATATCCTCCTTTCTCTCCCTGAGAGGCGGAATATGTATTCTACGTTGAAAACGACGATCCAAGTCAAAACGGAATCTCCCCTGCTTGATAAGAACGCTTAAATCCCTATTGGTAGTAAAAATTATCTGGGCATCTAATGGGATAAATTTTGGGTCGTCTAGTCTTTGAAATCTTCTTTCCTGCAATATTGTCAGCAGTTTTGCCTGCAGCTCATATAGCATATCGCCAATTTCATCAAAGATAAGCGTGCCATCCTTTGCCTGTTCAAACCAGCCTTTGCGATCACAGTGTGCGCCAGTATAGGCGCCCTTTGCATGTCCGACCATCTGGACTAGGTTCATATCTGTTGCAAGATCAGCGGCATTTACGATGACAATGATATTATTTCTGTACCCTTTTGAACATGCCTCGGTGTGAATGGCTTTGGCCAGTTCATCCTTTCCGGTTCCGGTTTCGCCTGTAATCAAAACATTCTTTGTTCTGTCAGAGAGCAGACCCTTCGCATTGTTCACGATATCCTCCATCGCCTTGCTTCGATAAAATATTTGCCCGAACTTCTTTAACTTTATATTATCAGTAGGGTGAAAGGGTCTCTTAAGATGCTGGTAGACTATTCCCTGATTTTTATCCCTTGAAACGCCAACCCACGTACGGTAAGGGATCAATACCATTTCCTGGCCTGTTTCTTCTGCATAACTTTTCTCATAAGTCTCCAATTTTTCAGGCATAGCGATCATTGTCTTATCTTCATTGAGCCTTGTGACTGTTTCAATCCCCCATGCCCTGAGCACCACCATTGAATCAGGTTTGAGGGCTCCCAAATTCTGTAGGTCTTTTGTTAACTGGATTAATCCTCGCCAACCGAGATGTTTTTGGGTAAATCCCTTATAGGGCCCTTTTTTATAAGTAAAGACATTAAGAGTTTTGACATTGCAGATAAGCACATCAATAGGACCTAATTCATCTAAATGATCCGCATAACTTGGAGCCAGTTCTTTTCTATACTCCGTATCCGACAAATATACACACCTTGCCGCTACCTGATCATTTTTCTTCACGATAATATCAAGGGCAGGTATTTTATAGCGATCAGCAGGTATTTCATTGAAATAATAGGTTTCGGGATGATAGCTGCGGCGTGCGTAAATAATTACGTCCTGTTCTATCTTATACATTTTGCCAATCTTCATGGTTTCAAATTCAAAGTTAAGACGGTTAAAGAGGTCGTTTGCATTTAGTATGGCTGGCTGGGCAGCTTGTATCTTTTTTAAACTCGCCTTGAGAGCATCTTCATCCTCAACCTTATTTTTTTTCAAAAGATATTTTCTATATTTATTTATATCATCCTCATTCATGGGAGAGCCATAAATAACCGATCTCGCTGCAAGAAGTTTTAATCGTTTTTTGTCTTCAGCTTCATTGTTTAAACCCGAAGCCGCCATAATACTCAGCAAAAGGTCCCTAGTGCAATCCCAATGTGAATGGGTGACAATGATATAATCTATCGACTTAGGATTTATATTTGCTCCAAGGAGGTTATCCAAAGTGGTGCGACCCGGGTCCACCAGAATTTTTTTATTCCCTATATTCAATAAAAAACCTCCAAAACCTGGGAGTAACCCTATATAATAGCTTTGCGCTGCCCATTCACCTGAGCAAGCGCCAAGTAAAAGTATCGAAAGAGGCATATCTGCATAGGGAAGGATTTCTATATTGTTCCAATGCCCCAGATTCGCCTTAATCTCTTCTGCCTCGTCAGAATATTCCTTTAGCCTGTTTAATCCTTTCATCTTTCTTTCTAATTTTTTATAGCCTTCATCTTTTATCTTCTGTAGTATCTGCATTGCTTTGTCTATTTTATGGGTATCCTTTTCATCCTTTATTGCAAATAACTTCATTATTTGATCCAATTCCAATTGATAGATGCTTTCATCTGTAAATACTGGATTCCGGCCTTCGCCGGAATGACAAAAAGGTTGATTTTCATCCCTCTTTGTGAATCGAAGATTCATGAGAGTTTCACCTGAAAATCCCGTTTGAATATTTTCATACCCAATTGTGAATCCTGGACTCATGGATATTTCACCTTCTATTTGAGAAGGCTTCATTATTTGACCTTTTTGATGCTTACTTTTTTCATTGGACTGTAACGTTTGCATGACATCCCCCCAAGGAATAAGGTTTTATGGAAAAGATCTAAAGACAGGCAGATAAACGACTATTAACGACTATAATCGATTAAGATCGACTTGTCAAATCTTAAAGGCTATATAAAAGGCTATATAATCCTATTATTTTTATAATTCAATTAGATATGATGACGATCTTTTTATGGCATATTCATGGCATATGACTTGAATAGATTGTTTGATAGAAAAAAAAGATGAATGCTTTATAAACTTTATAAATAATATACTCAAAAGAGGTTGGGAATAAAAATATTATGGAAGAAATAAAGATTCAAAACCTCAATATTTGGGGTGATGACAAGCATAAAGAGACTTTGGCGCAAATTTGTGAAATATGTCAAAAGGCAATCGCTATTGATCTTGAAATGAGCGCTGACAGAAACAAATTTTATCCCCCAAAAGGGACAAAAACCCAGCGGCAAGGGATCTTATCAGTAGCAGGAAAAGTTATTGATATTAATACAATTCAGGTAAGTTACATGTTAATTCAGGATATAAAAAATATCAGGATTGCCTCAGTTTCTATGTTAAAGGCCCTTTCGGAAATAAATGATAAAACCCGCATTTTGCCTCCGGTTGAAGAAGCGCCTGGCCTTTTCTCATTATACGCAGAGGTAAAGGTCGAAGCTACACCGTTAGGTCCTTCCAGGTTGAATGTCTTTATTGAAGAGTTGAAAAAAGTGGATGCATTTGCGCGATTCCTTCAAAACGAGCTTTCCATAAACCTGAACGACCCTGATATTATTAAACTGTACCATGAACAATATCATGGATTTGAGGAGACCTTATCGCCGGTGTATCCCTGGCAATTAACAGATGCGTGCGATTCAGCGTTTCTTTACTGGGCACATGAGACCTACGATCTTCTCAGCAGCGCTGCCAGTTTAGCAATAGCCGCTCCTTTTCCTGTTATGATCCCATTTGCCCTAGCCGTTTTGGCATCGATAAGCAGGGAGCATAACGGGAAATCCATAGGCCAATTGATACCCCCTGCAATAAATGCCAAGGGTCTGGTTGAATTAACCAGAAACGCTCCTGGAATCGTATCTGTGCCGGCTATCAGGATAAGTCTGGGCACAAGCCCTTATGAACTCGGAAGCGAAATGAGGGCCTTGCTTGTGTCCCTCTCCGAATCAAATACCCCTGCCATCTTTACAGGAAGCCACGGAGAGCTCCAGGCCGTTTTTCATGGCGGTCAGGGGGGGTATAATGACCCGCTATCCCCTGTTTTATGCCATATACCGGATATATCTTTGCAGCCTTTGACAAGATTTGTCATCCAGAGTGCAGGGCAAAAACTGGGTGGCTTGCCAAAAATAGCAGAAAAAGAGCTGGAGGAAAAGGTAATCCACGGTCTCAAAGACATGGAAATCACGGAACAGAGAAGGCTCCTCCCTCTGGTTGCCAATCGAATTATAAAATCATGCCTTGATGGAAAAGATATGCCTAAAAAAGAGGTTTCTTCCTTTGCCACAAAACTTTCAGGTGTATCGGAGTCCCTGTCAGGTCTTGTTTCGAAACCGCGTGCCATGCGTTCTCCTAATGTGCAGAAGCTACTGACAGAGGTGCTCACGGATCCGGGCCTGTTGTCATTTTTCCAGGAGCATCTCATGGCGCAGGATTTTGCACTTGAACAACTTGTTTCACGCCTGCGCATGGAGACATTGACACGGGCAGGGCACCAGCCTATCAGGTATTGCGCTCAAGGCACCCCTGCTACAGGAAAATCCGAGAGTGCTTCCCTTCTTGCACAAAAGCTGGGCATCCCTTATGTAAACATCGATGCATCGAGCATGCCTGACTACCATACAGCGGCTTCCCAGCTTCTGGGCTCAGGACGCGGAATTGTTGGATCACATCAGGCAGGCCGTTTAGAACAGGTGGCAAAACATCATAGCGGGGCCGTTGTCGAGGTGAGCGATCTGGATCATGCGCCATCATCCGTAAGATCACCCCTTGCCGATCTTTTTTTACAGGTACTCGAAACTGGCGAGGCACAGAGCGCCACAGGGGCCATGTTTTCATGTGCCAATCTAATATTCGCATTTACCATGAACCTCCCTGGCGGAATGGATGAAGATATTCGAAAAGGGATAGGTTTTAATAATATCCCCTCTCAGGGCGATGTAAGAAAACGCGTTATCGCAGAGATTAAGGGTATGCTGTCATCAGCCTTTCTTAGCAGGGTAGGCACGCCTATAATTTTTGAGCCTCTCGACGGGGAGGCATTGGCAGCCATCATTGAGCGTGCTATCAAGAGGGCCATCATTGTGGCTGCGGAACGTTTGCACTGCCCGATTCAGAATGTCGTTCTTGAAAGTGGTTTAGGCGCCAGGGTCATATCATCCCTCCCCCAAAATATCCATTCCTTTGGGGCGAGGGCGTTGCTTGAGAAGGGCCGTTCAATGGCAGCGGAGGCATTGACGGCAAAATGGCTCAGGGACAGGTCCTTTGCAGGGAAATCCCTTTTTATATCAGTCGATTCCAACAGCAGAATCGTAGTAAACACACATGGTTCTCCTGGCCACCACGAATAACAAAAATAGAATCTATTTTCGTACCAAAAATCCTATGATCAAGGAGGATTGTTATGTCAAATAGTGTATTTCGGATTGATAATCCTGAGGAATACCGAAAGGCCGGACCTGAAGACCTTATTAGATCATTGCCTGTTCCAGGCGGCCATCCGCTCTTTATTCCCAAAAAAACACTGGAAAAACTGGTTTGTGGAGTGGCAAAGCACGAGTTCATCCATTTGAGCGGCCCTACGGGAACCGCCAAGAGTTCCCTCATCGAGGCCCTTCACAGGGAGCCAAGAAACTTCAGGCTGGTTTGTAAGGCTCTGGGCTATGATGTGCTTCCTATAAAAGTCTATTCAGTTGAAATGGTTACCTATGAAACGCCGGGCGAGCTATATGAGCGCCGGTCACTCAAAGACGGATCTACCTATGATGAAAAAAGCATGCTCGTTCGTTCACTGGAAAAGGCAAAGAAAATTGAAGGCAAATGTTATCCGGTGATATGGATCCGGGAAATGGGACGTGTTCATACTGCCAGCGTCCAGGGCGGCCTCCTGAATCTTATGACAGCCGATGATATTATCCTTGCGAATGGAACACGCATCAATGGCTGTGGGATTGCATGGATCGCCGACAGCAATTACCAGGCGCAGGATGATTCGACCCATACCCTGGTAACTTTTGATGACGCTTTGAAAAGACGCCTTGCAATCAATATTACCATGGATTATCTGTCGCCGGAACAGGAAGCTGATGTTCTAAAACATATCTTTCAGGTTCAAGGAAATGGGCACAAAATTATGCATGAGATTATAAACAAGGTAGTTAAGCTCGGAAATGATATCAGGCAGGAACGTGCAAAGGGAAATTTACAGTCTTTGCCTCCGCCATCCATTTGGGGCTACATGGCATTTATCCGAATGGCTACAAATTTGCCGCATTTTAGTTTACGCGAGATAGCCATGTCTACAATGCTTGGCAATGCCAGTTCGGAAGACCGAGAAAAGCTCAAATCCACTTTTGCTAATGCCTTCAAAGATGATGATTCAAAATCAAAAGATGATCCGACAAAGGCTATAATATAAAATGAGCATTTTGATAACTTTTCAACTTTGATGGCCTCGTAAAAAGTCTATTTTACCTTATTTTGTCATTCCGTGCTTGACACGGAATCTAGTGTTTTAAACTAGTTCTGGACTCCGGCTTTCGCCGGAGTGACGGGTTTGGGACTTTTTACGAGACCATCAACTTTGGCAAGAAATATCTTTTAAGGTGGTGAAGAAAAAAAATGAAACATACATGAATCTTCTATTCACAAAGAAGGATGAAAATTCCCAGAGGAGACTTTCGGATGAAAGATCATTATTACAAAGATTATTCATATAACCGTTATAAAAAGCAGCACATCAAACAGGAATGGGCCGGCGTAAATATCGGCGATGCATTTAAGCAAAACATACCATATTTTTTACGTTTAAACGCCTTAAACGACTTTTACAATATAACAAAAAAGTTCCAGGTAGATATTGCGATTCATGCAGGGTGCCCCGATCCAGATGTCCCGCTAGTCAAACCGCAAATAAGCCCATTTTATACCAGATACCCGGCGATCCTTTCAGCATATGCAGCTATAGGACTGACTGGTTATCTTGAATATGAGTCACGCGTAAAGGTGCGTTATCTCTTTTCTTATATGGCTCAATATCTGGAAAATCCAGCAGTTTATGATAAAGTTACGGCTGATCCTGAGATATATAAGAAAATTGTCTCCATAATTACTAAGTGTGTCCAAACCAGGCTGTTGCTTGAAGACCTTTCCAGATTGCCTTCGGCATCTACCATTGAGATTTACCGCATATTTTCCGCATCGCAGCAGGGCATTCAATTCAGATCCATTCCTGAGATCATTAATGCCGTCGTCCTATATGGAGATATCCTCCCCTGCTGGAGTGATCTGAATCTCCATCCTGTGACAGAGAGCATTGTTAAAGCCGTCAATAATGCATCCGCCCCATTTTTTGTGAGGATTCCCCAGACCAAACAGCAGTGCATCCTTGAGCTTGGCGCAGAGTGGGTAAAGGCTGTTAGCCTTTGCCTGGCGAGCTATCTGCCACAAGCCTGCAACGAAAGTGAAAAAGAGGGCGAGGAAGATTATGATGTCCCCAGTTTTTTGAGATATAAAGGTTTTGATGATGATACCAAATACCGTTTCACCAACGAGCCTGAAAAAAATGACTTCACAGATGAGATTGCCCCCTTGAACAGCCCAAGGCCTCCTTCTCTTTTCGATCCCGATAACATAAATGAGGATATTACAATAGCCTGCTTTGCCAAAAAAGCCAATGGGCAAAAAGATAAGCAAGGAACCACTGGAAATAATCAGGATAAATTGAAGGAAATTTTGGATTTTATCTCGATCATTGAAAAATCCGGCAGCCAGCAGAAGAATTGGGAAGATATGCGGTTTGACCGCGTTGAGCGGGCGCTTCGGTTATCCGGTTTCAGTCAGGGCCCTATCCAGGGAAATCCCACGGATGGCCATATAGTTTCAGTTCAAGCAGGCGGAGGAGAAACACTTACAGGGGAGATATTTGACCGAAACATTGAGTTATCTGATGACCTGCCTGCCTATGAAAAACTGATAGAAGAATCTTCATCTATCTCACATGTTCTAAAACGTTCTTTTTATCCCAATCTGCTCTATATGACAGATATTGAGCGATTCCGAACCAGCGGGTCAATCGATCCGGGCCGCCTGGCTCTTGCAGGGATATGTCCGGCGATCTTCAGAAGATATAACATACATGAAAAAGCCGACCGGCATGGGCGGCCTGTGCTGGTGATATGCTGTGATGCCTCCGGATCAATGAATTCGAAACAGATCAAGATGCTTAAGATTCTCACTACCTCCTGGCTTATTTCAATAGCAAAAAGCGGGATACAACTGCTTGCAGGATTATATCATACCGGCGGCATCCGCCAGGGCGTATCAGGGCCGCTGGTAGAATGGCTATATCACCCGAAGAAGACACCGGCAAAAAGCCTAATGGATGCGGTGAGGACATTGCCTTCCCTGCCAAATTCGGGGACAGGGGACCAGGCCGATGCGCTATCCATAACCTTTATGCTGGATGAGGCCCGTAAACTTTCCCGCGGCAGAATGATCTATCTGATCCTGATAACCGACTGCAAATTCTGTAATAGCTTCCACACAGGGAAATCATCGCTCGATGAGGTCTGTTCTGTTTTTCAAAATGTCTATGACAAATTCCCGGGCAGGCTCCATACCACCCTAATAGCGCTGGATGCGGCTTCTAAAACCGGTCTGGAGGATATAGTGGATAAGATTATTCCTGTATCCTATGAAGAATTAAATGATTGCGGCGCGGTGGCCGGCAAGATTGCGCTTTATGTCGCATCGTGCATAAAGGAAAGAAACAAATGGGTTGCAAAAATGGGAGACACATGTTCCATGAATAAAAGATTCGATAAAAAAGCGAGGAGACAACATGAAGGATGAAAATATAGGCCCATATTATGACAATTACAGGTATTACTATAATAAACCCTCACCCCCGGAAACTGTTAGGGCGCTTAAGCCTCTGATAAATCAATTTCGATCCTATGACATGCTGAGAACCGGATTGGAAGAAAAAGGGGGCCATATAAAAGATCTTAAAAAAATTTCTGAAATCCTCAAAACGGAATTTAATATAAGAGGCAACTATCGCAACCATACAGTCACACTTATCGATCAGTCCAGCATTTATTCCATGCTGTATGATGTAGGAGACTTTGACCTTCACTTAAATATAAGACAACTGGACACTGGGATGCCTGTTTATTATCTTTGCCGGTCCTGCATGGATTACTGGGAACAATATGGCCTTATTGTCCAGGACATTTACAAGAGCCCTGGTTATCCGATAGATGACGAGCGCTTTGTGAAGCTTATGAATGCCGGGCATGAGGTCTTTGCCCTCCGCCTATCCTGGTTCAGGGAACCTGTACTTAAAGGTTTGGCAAAAAATGGAATAAAGGATGATACAGAAAGGCAGGTTGACAGGATTTTATACAATACCGGACGGTATGTTTTCCAGTCTGCCTGGCATGAAGACCAGAGGCTGGGTGTAAAGGTTTCTATACATTTTGGGCTCGAAAACTTCCTTCACTGCGTTGAATTGCTTTACCTGTGCCTGAATGCAGAATTGTGCGAGCTTAGAAGCTCGATTGATGATGATATGATGCTATTTTTCGATCAGATATACCCTCAGCCTGCGATTCACAGTTTTCTAAAAAAAACGTTAAAAAATCTGGATGGAGGCCAACTCAATGAAATCCCTCAAAAGGCCCTCAGTCTCTACTCAAGGTTATCGATCTCCTTCAGCCAGTTTCTTGACACTGAAATTTCATGGGGGTATCACAGGATCAGGATACCTCTTTATAAAATCATCTATGGAAACTTCTATCAACTGGATATTGTGGGAAGGATACTCAGGGAGGATCATGAGGTAAAAAACGGCGCTGCCCGTCTTGAATCCGACTCACAGGCCATTATCAGGGAGATACTTTAATCGTATAGGAATTTAATCGTATAGGAATTTTCATTTTAATTATTCGGGATTTCAGCCACTGAAAACTGAACACTGAACACTGATATCTTGAGGACTCCGTTTTTGCGCTTTTGGTGTAACGCTATGAATAAATTGAGAAATAAAGGAAAGGAGGAAACAATACAATATGACATACTTAAAATCGGCTCCTATTGGATTACTGTATATAATAAATAATAATA
>JAFGSM010000074.1 GCA_016934595.1 bacterium
AAAATAGCAATTAAAGGATAAATAATGATATAATTATGATAAATAAAGCAAAATAGTAATTAAGGTCATAAAAGATGAAAGTCTTCTGTTTTGACGGATAATAGTGTGGTATAATTCTAATTCTGTTTTTAAGCGAAATAGAAACACAGACAAAATATTGTAAATTATAAAAATATAGTCTATGGGTTTTAGGGGTAAATGATATGCGTGTTTTAATCACGGGGGGAGCGGGGCGGATTGGGATAAAAGTCTGCAAGACTTTACATTCGAATGGGTTTGATGTGAGGTTGCTTGATCTGGATATACCTCGAACACGCAAGAGGGTAAAGGGGCTGGATAAGAAAATTGAAATTTTATGGGGAGATATAACAGATATAGCTTCTCTTCGCAGTGCCATGAAAGATGTTGATGCGGTTGTTCATACCGCAGTTGTCATGAGTCCCTTGATTCATGATAAGCCTGAGCTTGGGAAAAAAGTGAATGTGGGAGGGACGAAGAATGTCGTTGATATAATAAAGGAGAATGGTGATTCCATTCCTTTTGTCTATACCTCGTCTGTCGCAGTATTCGGTCCAAAATCCGATACAGGGGATCCGATACTATCGGACGATGACGAACCAAAACCACAAGGAATTTATGCTGAAACAAAGTATCAAGGGGAATTAGAGATCAGGAAATCAGGCATCGATTATGTCATATTACGTCTCGCCTCCGGCTGGCATCTTACACTTGAAAAGAGTGATATTGCCTATATGTTCAACACCCCTTTGAACGCTCCCATAGAAGTGTTTCATCCGGATGACGCTGTCCGTGCAATCTTAAATTCAATAAAGAAGTTTGATATTGTTAAAGATAACACTTTTATTATCAGCAGCGGTCCAAAATGCCGTATCCTGCACAAGGATCGTGTGGAGGCATTTTTAAAGATCTTAGGGCTTCCTATGCCGCCCGTTAACAGATTTTCTGCCGAGAAGGTCAACATAAGCTGGTATGATACGGAAAGATCTCAAGAATTACTTGACTATCAAAGATGCACGTTTGCTGATTACATTGATAATTATACGAATGAGATGAAAAGGCGGTACTCGCCCTTTTTCATACCGCTTATGCGCTATTTAATCGGACCAGTATTCGGTAGGCTTGTTGTTAGATATATTTAGTTTAATTAACACGTAAACAGGAGGGAAAGTAAAGATGGTTACAAGATCTGACAAATATAATAGGGATGTTATTGACGGTATAGATATACTGACTCCAAGAATTGAGGCCCTGCGTCAGTTCTATTTTGATAATGTGGTGCATATCTGTCCTATTCGATCTCATCTGGCCACCGAGTCTTGGAAAGAGAGTGAGGGACAGCCGCTTCATAAAAGGCGGGCAAAACTTTTTGCGAAAATATGCGACGAGATCCCTGTTGTTATTTTTGATCACGAACTCATTGTGGGTTCTCAGACTCCATCTTTCAGGGGGGTGGGTTTACAGCTCGATTTTAGCTCAAGGGTCGGATTTGAGATAGTAGAGGGAGACAGGCGTCTAAGGGCTGAACAATCAATTGGCGAATTATCCAAGGAGGACCTCAGGATAATTTCGGAAGATACCAGATATTGGAAAGATAAAAGTCCGGGGGATGTTATCCTAAAAGAGATCCGTGAGAAAATGGGAACAATCTTTGAAGATGTAACCTATGATCTATTTACCAAGTCATACGGGACCCTTTCCTTTTTCTGTCCTGAGGCGGATTACGATAAGGTCTTACGACTAGGTCTCAAGGGTATTATAGAGGAGATAGAGAGTAAGATAGACGGTCTTAGTTTTACTTCTCCTGAAGATGGGAAAAAATATGATTTTCTATGCGCCGCCAAACTATCCTGTGAGTCTATGATCAGGCTGGCAAAGCGTTATGCAGCCCTTGCTCTCGATATGGCGGCTGTGGAAAAAGATAATAAGAAAAGGAAAGAACTGGAAAACATCGCAGAAGTTTGTGACTGGGTGCCTGAGCATCCTGCAAGAACTTTTCGGGAAGGTCTGCAGAGTGTTCGATTTATTCACCTGGGACTCTACCTTGAAGATGGAAATGGAAGTGGTGCCTTACTTGAGAGAATCGATCAATACTTATATCCCTTATACAAATCCGATATCGATCACGGCAGGCTAACTCCTCAGGATGCGGCAGAGTTACTTGCGGCTTTCTGGGTGAAGGTTGCGACGATTGAAGCAATACCTCCAGGTGTTACTAAGATAAGCGGGTCTGGTTATCTGGATACAAGGGCAATCCTGGGTGGTGTTGATAAGGATGGAAAAGACGCTTCAAATGAACTCACCTATCTTATATTGCACATGGCCGGACAAATGAAAATGGGTGTTCCGATCTATTTAAGATGGCATTCGAAAACGAACAGGGATCTGATGTTGAAGGCAGTCTGGACAAACATACAGATTGGCTCTGAACCTGCGTTTCATAATGATGAGCAGACTATTCAGGGGCTGATAGCGGATGGAGCTTCGCCTGAGGATGCACGAAATTACATCTTAAACGGCTGCGCAAACCCGTTTCCTTATGGAGGTGTCTATGGTACATTTCATTTTCTAAACGGAGGAAAGATATTTGAACTCGTTATGTATAACGGCTATGACCCGAGGACGGGAAAACAGGTCGGTCTTAATACGGGAGACCCGCGTCAGTTCGGATCTGTTGATGACTGGATAAATGCCTTCCTCAGACAGTGGGAATATATGTACGATATAGTGATAATGGGCTGTAATATCGGGGAACTCACCCAGATGCAGATTTATAGTCAGCCTTTTGCTTCTGCGCTTACACCTGATTGTATTGATAAAGGAATGGGAGTACATGAGGGTGGGGCTCGCTATTTACAATTTACAGGTGATATCTACAATAAGGTTTATGCTGATGTGGCTGACTCTTTGATGGCTATAAAAGAACTGGTATATGATAAGGAAAAGTTGACTATTGATGAACTTATCCAAGCCTGTTCATCAAACTTTGAAGGAGAGAAGGGTGAACATATCCGTAATATGCTTAACAGCGCCCCCAAGTTCGGAAATGATCTGGGTGAACCTGAAGATATTTTCCGAATGCTTAATGACAGGGTAGCTGATATAAGCAGATCACGAAAAGGATATTTTGGATATCCCAAAAGAGATGTAAAGATCGGGGGAGCGCTTCATAGTTCCCATGGCCGAATAACCGGTGCCCTGCCGAACGGCAGGAAAGCCGGAGTTCCTCTGGCTGACGGCGGAATCTCACCTTGCGCAGGTTGCGATATCAAAGGACCGACAGTGACTCTAAGGTCCGTGGCCAAGGCCCTTGATTTTAGAACAAACCGTTCAGCTATACTCAACCAGAAGATGCCCAAGGCTTTGCTCAAGACCGATAACCAGATAAATCTGTTTGTGGATCTTATAGAAACATATTTTAGAGAGTACAACGGGTATCAGATTCAATGGAACATCGAGGATAGAGATGTATATATGGCGGCGAAGACGAATCCTGAAGCATACAAAAACTTAATAGTCAGGGTCGGTGGCTACAGCGCCTATTTTATCGAGCTTGACCCTTTGCTACAGGACCAGATTATTGCCAGGACTGAGCAAGCGGTGGCATAAAGTCTGCCAGGAAAAAAATTACGGGTGGACCATGACAGAAAAATTTAACGCAAATACATAAGGTTGGGTAAAAACAATACAACCTGTGGAACGATCATTAGAAGTGCAACATGGAAGATATCAGCAATAAAGAACGGGATTATGCCCCTGAATATTGTTTGCATCGGTACATCGGGTGCTACACCGGCGATCGTGTAAACATTTATTCCGATCGGTGGAGTAATCATACCCATTTCCACCACCCTCACAATAAGAATCCCGAACCATATAGGATCAAAGCCGAGGCTTTCGGCCAGAGGGAAAAATATAGGAATAGTAAGCAGAATCATCGCAAAGGCATCCATGATGCAGCCCATGAAAATATACATAAATATTATTAATATCATAAT
>JAFGSM010000075.1 GCA_016934595.1 bacterium
GTTGACGGAAAGGCCTTATGGTGCAGGCCATGTCCATTTGCCAGGGAAATGGATCCGACCCAAATACAGTATTGTTGTCCAGTGGCCACAACCGTGGATATCAACCTATGGTGCCAGCCCTGTCCGATTGCCAATATAGATGAAACAGGCGCTTTAACCCTGCGCTGTTGTCCAATACCCGGCATCCCTGTAAACAGTGATTATCTGTGGTGCAGGCCTTGTCCTGTTCCCCTTGATGTCGATGAGGCCCTGCGGCCATATTGCTGCCCAGTCGCTGATGCCATAATCGAAGGGGCAAAACTATGGTGCAGGCCATGCCCGTTTGTTACCGACATTGATCCAACGTTGAGAAGATGGTGCTGCCCGGTGGCGTACACTGATGTTGCCGGAAATAAGTTCTGGTGCAGGCCATGCCCGTATGTTATCGAAGATATTGACAACCAGCATCTTATCAGGAGGTGCTGTCCTGTTGCCCAGATACAGGATAATCTAAGCACGCTGTGGTGCAGTCCATGTCCGGTAGCGGATGTCAATGATCCATATCTTAATGAATACTGCTGTCCGGTTGCCACAGGAACTGGCCAGGAATTATGGTGCAGGCCTTGCCCGTTCCCGGCCGATGTCGATGAAAACCTCAAGAAATGGTGCTGTCCTTTACCAATTGCCGGGATCAATGATGATATACTGTGGTGCAGGCCGTGTCCTTATGCAAAGGATGTGGATGGAATGGTGATCAAGTTCTGTTGTCCTGTAGCCGAGGCAGAGATAGCTGACCGGACCCTTTTGTGCAGGCCGTGTCCGTATGAAATACATATGCCGGATGGAACATTCAGGAGATGCTGCCCAGTCGCTCCAATCGAGATTGACGGCCGCGAACTGATCTGCCGTCCCTATCCTGAGGATATCTATTATTATGATGGGGACATCGATGGATTCGGAATAGATGAAAAGGCCAGGCTTTCCTCTACCCCTTCTGAAGATTACACATTAGCCCTTGGCGACTGCGATGATCAAATGGAAAATGTTTATCCTTTAGCCCCTGAGAGATGCGATGGGGTAGATAATGACTGCGACGGCTTAATCGACAACGGTTATAATGTCGGCGAACCTTGTACTGCAGGAAAAGGCGAATGTCAGAGGACCGGGACAATGATCTGTACAGAGGATGGAACAGGGACAGAGTGCAGCGCTGTGCCGGGTCAGCCGATTAATGAGATTTGTGGAAACAACAAAGACGATGACTGCGATGGACTTGTAGATGAAGGTTGTGGAGGAACCGGAGGCATCAGCTATCCTTTCGGCGGTATTGGAGGTATCAGCTATCCTTTTGGAGGCATTAGCGGCATCAGCGGGATCGGATATCCCTTAGGAGGGATCGGCGGCACTAACTATCCTTTCGGGGGCATTAACTATCCTTTCGGAGGCATTAGCGGCATCAGTGGTATCGGATATCCCTTAGGAGGGATCGGCGGGATCGGCGGCACTAACTATCCTTTCGGGGGCATTAGCGGGATCAGTGGTATCGGATATCCCTTAGGAGGGATCGGCGGGATCGGCGGTACTAACTATCCTTTCGGGGGCATTAGCTATCCTTTTGGAGGCATTAGCGGCATCAGCGGGATCGGATATCCTTTCGGAGGAATCATTGGTATTAGCGGCATTAGCGGGATCGGATATCCCTTAGGAGGGATCGGCGGGTTCCCCAATTTTTCTGTATTTAACCTGCTTTATAAATACTGATCTTGTGAATTTGGATTACCACGGTCGCCATCTCTTCATACAGGAAAGATGGCGACTGATGAGGTGATCTGCTGCATTTAAGGTAACAGTTCAGCTTACCACAGAGGCACTGAGAACACGGAATTCTTTCTAAGGCTTTTATGGATTTTTATTTTCTCTAAGTTTCTTTCTAATGTTATTCCTCAGTGCCTCCGTGTCTCCGTGGTGAACTATTACCATTTAAGAAATTCTCATTATGAAAATTGATGGCCTCGTAAAAAGTAATTTTGATGATGAAAAAAAAGATTATATCGCTAAAATATATACCAAATTTATAATATTAAACTTATTTTTAAGGACATTTTAGACTTTTTACGAGGCCGTCAAAATTAATTTGGGTAAATTATACGAAAAGTATATTCAGGATCCCACGTGACGAACTAGGTAGCTATCGAGGAAACCACGGAAAGGTTTCAACCCTTCCTCCAATGGGATACTGAAAGAAGCAAAAAAAAGGGGAGTTAAATCGAGGAAACCACGGGAAGGTTTCAACCCTTCCTCCTGAACAAGAACGGCAGCCTCCCAGCTAAATCCTTTTTATAACCGCAGATGAGATTCTTTAATCTTGACATCGAAAGGCAGTGGTGTTCCATCACAGCGTCCTCAACTTTTCCTGCCCCCATGTCTTTTTCAGCCTTCTCAATTCCCTCAATCCTGCCAAAATGTTCAGCGGATGAAGGGACCATAGTCACCTCGACTCTCCCCTCAACCCCTTCAACAGTGCATTCCTTGTTTTTAACACCCTTCACTATAATGCCTGCTATTTCAAACACCACATCATCCGGCACTCCGTCAAAATGTCTTGATTTTAAACGCATATCACATATATCATTAATGTAATCGATGACGATGAAGCGTCCAGATTGTTCAAGGGCGATCTCTGTGGAAAAAAATTCCAGCCTGGAAATCCTCGCTATGCTTCGGGTTAAGGTTCGCAGTTCATGGAGATTGAACCTATTTTCATCCTCCATGCTCAACCTGTTGTAAATATGGGTTTGATCATCCCACCAGCAAACCAATACATTACCCAAAACATAATAGGCTCTGAACCATGCCCTTTTCCCATCCAAAAATGCGGGTGATATCTGCTGCTGCAAAAGATAAGATATCGCGGGATTGGATTTCCTGGCGCATTCAATATCCGTTTCAGCCTGAGCATTTTTTATAACGCCTATGCCCCCGCCAGAGGTCAAAGCCGGTTTAATTATAAATGGCAGGCCTATCTTCTCACCAATGTCATTCAGGTCTATTTCAGGCTTCTCCTGAAAGGACGGGATAATGATCGTATGAGGGACATTGATGCCTGATTCGGCAAGCTCAAAATGCATAATCGATTTATCGGAACTCTTTGTGCTGTGATATGAGTCATTCAAAAACCAGCACTGATGAAACTTTCCCTTGATTGATTCTATAAGAGGGATAAAGTCTTTATCTTCGTCAGAGGCCCTGTCCAGAAAAGAATGGAATTTTATTGCCCCTGAATCTATTTTGTCTTTTGTTTCCTGCAAATTATATTTATGGATGATATAACTCTGGATATTGTTTTGTATACTTTCCTCATTCAAGATATGGACAAAGTCATTGTCATATTCCCATTTCCAAGCAATGCCAAGATCGACTTCTAACAATGGCAGACCCACCTCCTTTTGCCAAAAAATAAAGGGACAAATGTCATTTCGGGCAATCTATGAGATATCCTTAAATAATATACGCCTGAGTCTTTAATATTTCAAGAAAATTCCAAAAGATATTTTGATATCCTTATCAGTGTGTTATACTTTAAAAGGTTCATTATGAGAACTAATAAGTATCGAGGGAAGATCAAAGGATCATAAATTGTCTGAATTAAGACCGGGTAAAAAGATATATTTTATATCCGACATACATTTAGGAACCCCGGATTATGATAAAAGTCTGGAGAGGGAAAAAAAACTGGTAAAATGGCTCAGCGGGGCCATGGCGGATGCAGGGGAGATCTTTTTGCTTGGGGATATCTTTGACTTTTGGTTTGAATACAAATCCACTGTCCCCAGAGGATATACACGTTTTTTGGGCAAACTTGCCGAGGTTACGGATTCAGGAATCCCCGTGCATTATTTTACAGGGAATCATGATTTATGGATATTCGATTATCTGCCCAGAGAAACAGGTGTAACTGTCCATAGGAATCCAATAAAAAAGATCATCAATGGAAAGATCTTCATGATGGGGCATGGCGATGGACTAGGCCCTTTTGATCCGGGCTCAAAGATAATGAAACGCATATTTACAAACCGTCTTGCCCAGCGCCTCTTCAGCCTTATTCACCCCGACATCGGCATTAAACTGGCCAGATATCTTTCTAAAAAAAGCAGGGAATCCCTTCCGGATGAAGAATTTTCATTTAAGGGTGAAGACAGGGAATCCCTTGTTCTGTACGCCAAGAAGATACTGCTACAGGAACATATCGATTATTTTATCTTTGGCCACAGACATATTCCAGTTGTGCTCGAACTTAATAAAAAAAGCAAATTGATCAATATCGGCGACTGGATCACCTATTTTAGCTATGCGGTGTTTGACGGCAAGGAGGTTGGCCTGCTTCAATTCCATCCTGCATAATCCCTCTTCATTCTATCAGTATATCAGTGAAGGCGGCCCAAAATAGTTGAATGCTTGTTTGGCAATAAACCCTTCATTTTTCAGTTTATCAGTGAAGGGCAATAAATGTTGCGATGCCTTTTCTAATCATCATTACGCCGATAGCAGCAAGCAGCAGGCTGGCGATCTTTGAAATGGTTTTGGCCCCTGCCTTTCCAAGAAAGCGGTGAATGCCCCGAGCAAAAAAGAAAATAATGCCTGCTATCAGTACATTCAGCAATATGGCCGCTGATATCATAACCAGGCCATGGTCATTGACAAGGAGGATGGATGTGGTCAAAACCGCAGGTCCTGTAATCAATGGAACGCCCAGTGGCACTGCCCCCATACTTTCAGGATCCGTTCTTCTCTGGATTTTTTCTGTTGTGATCAGATCGCTAAGAGATATCACAAATAGCAAGATCCCTCCGGCCACTAAAAAATCGGCAATGGTGATGCCAAGAAGCTTAAAAACCGCAATGCCCACAGCCAGGAATGCAAGGGCTACAACCGAAGCGGTGATTACAGACTGAAAGATGATCCGGTTTACCCTTTTCACGTCCATATCTTCCGTAAAGCCCAGGAACATAGGTAAAACACCAAATGCATCAACAGCGAAGAAAATCGGAACAAAACATGCCCAGAAGTTTTTCATGGTCTTACCCGATGCCTTGAATTTTTATTTGAGTGTAACCAAAATAGTGCAATTTCTCATTAATCATTAGGGATGCAGCCGGAATCAAGTATGTCTGGAAAACTGGAAGATTCAATAACGCTCTATTTTGGTTACACTCTTTTTATTTTATTGATGGCAAATCTCCCAGACAATTCCTAATTTTGCTGAGCAATACCTCGTTACCTTCCGATTTGTCATAATAATCGCATGCACGCGGGACAACCCGCTTTTGCACTTCAAGCGGATAAACGCTGCTTACGATTACCTTGAGACGACTATGAAATTGTTCTATAACATCATACATGATGCTTCCATCAACCTTGGGCATCTTGATATCCAGCAGAATGAGATCCACCGGTTCTCTCTTCAATATCTCATGGGCGTGCATTGCAGTAGCCGCCTCAATCACTTCATACCCTTCCAGTGTCAAAAGCTTCTTGTAAATGTTCCGAATTCTTTCCTCATCATCAAGAACGAGAATCCTTTTCATAACTTCTCCTGAATAGTGGTGGATTTATAAAAATCTGTTTTCCCTTGAAAACCCGTTATAAGTACTTATCGTAAAAATATACCAGATTGATGATTAAAAAAGGATTAAAATAAAATTAAATTTTTCTAATCACCCTTACATGCATGTTGTTTTCGCCAAAGGCAGAATGACATGAAACGTAGACCCATTTCCCCTTTCACTATCCACTGTAATTTCCCCTTTATGCAATCTGGCAATGGACAGGGCTATGCTCAAACCAAGCCCGCTGCCTGATTCATCCTCTGTGCCCTTCATTTCTCCCCTGAAAAACCTGTTAAATATCTCAGGCATGTCCTCATCTGAAATGCCTATCCCAGTGTCTGAAATGTCCACTATGACGTTTTTGCCTTCGCTACGGATGGTCAAGTCGATCTTTCCCTTTTTAGGGGTATACTTCATGGCATTATCCAGAAGATTGAAAAAAAGCCGCCGAAGGTGCAATCTGTCCCCATTTACATACAGAAGCTTATCAGACATTCGAATAGTCACCCTGATCTCCTTCCTTGAGGCCAATATCTCACCCTGCTTATGTATCTCATCCAGAAACTCTCTCAAATCGATATCTTCAAATTTAAACACATCAGGCCTGCAATCCAGTTTTATCAATAACAGTAGATCATTGATACTCTTGAGCATTCTGGATGTTTCATCAAGAATGATCTCGACGACCTTTTTGTATTCCTTGATATCTACATCCTTTTTCCTCTTTAACAAAAGCTCTGATTCGCCCACTATAATGGCAAGGGGGGTTTTTAATTCATGGGCCATGTGGGAGCTGAACTCCATGATATATTTAAAGGACTCCTCAAGGCGCGTTATCATATCATTAAAGGCATCAACCAGATATCTCATCTCAACATCCATATGTTCAGCATTTACACGTGCGCTCAAATGTTCATGGGTAATGTTTTTTGCGGTTGTGGTGATCTCCATCACAGGCTTTAAAATACTGGCGCTGAAGAATCTTGAGAGGAAAACTGCCAATAACAAAATGACAGAGATGCTGACGGTTATATAAAATAACCGGCTTTTTAGTAGATCGACAATGGGATTGAGAGATACACCCACCTGTAATATATACCGGGTAGAGTTTTCATTAGAAAAAGGGACTATAACAACACGGATATGATCTTTGCTGAATCTCAAATTCCTGAAGCGGATTTCTTCTTTGTTCTTAATCCTCTTTACTTCCCTTTCAAAGGCATACAAAATCTTCCAATTTATATTGGGTGAATGGACAATGGACTTTCCGTCATGACCCAAAAAATTGATAAAATCCCCTTGCGGTTTAAATCTGCCAATCTTTATGAGCCTCTCTTTACTGGATTCACCTATTTTATCATGAAAAGGATTTTTGCCTTCCACTTGAACGATCTTTTTGAGCACAAAGAGAAAGGACTCCTCGTCATGTCCTATGATATCCATGGATGAATGGATGATATTCTTTATCTCCCCTGCCCTGGTGATCAATTCATAGTCAATCTCGCTAAAAAGGGTATAACGCAGGCTGTAATAAAGCACGCTGCTGTAAATAATCAGGATCACACCCAGGATAACCACATATAACACGCTGATTTTAAAACGGATGGAATTGAATCTCATCGGATATTATTCCTTAATAATATATCCGACGCCGCGGATGGTATGAATTAGATGTTTGTCAAATCCCTTGTCTATCTTATTGCGAAGGTAATTTATATACACATCAGTGATATTGGTGAAACTGTCGAAATCCTCATTCCAGACATGACCTGAAATCATGGTGCGTGTGACGATCTGATTGACGTTCATCATAAGATATTCTAAAAGAGCATATTCCTTGCTGGTCAACTTTATCTCTTTTCCTGACCGCATCACCTTATGGGTGACCTGATCCAATTCCAGATCGGCTATCTTCAAAAGCGTCACCTTTCCGGTCTTTTTCCTTCGAAGCAGCGCCCTCACCCTGGCCAATAGTTCTTCGAAGGCAAAGGGCTTGGTCAGGTAATCATCCGCCCCTGAATCAAGACCCGTTACCCTGTCACTGACGCCGCTTTTGGCGGTGAGCATCAAGATAGGGACATCCATCTTGTTTTTTCTGAGTTCTTCACAAACAGACAGGCCATCCATATCTGGCAGCATCAGATCAAGGATTATAAGGTCGTAAGGGTTTATCCTGGCCATTTGCAGCGCATTTTTGCCATTATACACGGCATCCACGGCATAACGCTCTTCCTTTAACCCACGCTCGACAAAATTGGCTATCCTTTCCTCATCCTCTACCAATAATATACGCATCCAATAAACCTCTTTCAGCAGTATTTAATGCTATATGCAGAAATTTGGAAACTCGATAGTCAGGATAGTTTTAAGAACCCTGTTGCATTTCAGACTGTCTGTAAAATCGAATATTATCTAAAGA
>JAFGSM010000076.1 GCA_016934595.1 bacterium
CAAGATTATATCGTTAAAATAGACATCAAATTTATAATATTAAACTTATTTTTAGGGGCGTTTTAGACTTTTTACGAGGCCATCAATTTTAGCTGCCTGGTATTTATATTAGCAACAACTGAATAAAGGATCAAATTATTACAAAGTCAAACATTTTGAATTATTACTGTTTTTGGAATAAAATCGTAAAATAAAATTCAGAAGGAGATACGATTGGAGATGAAGGAAACTACGCAACTTATTGATATACCGGCTAAAAGCCTTGATGCATGGCTAAAAAATAAAATTTGCGATCCCCGCTGGAACGAATGGGAATGGCAGATAAGCCAAAGGATTACCCGAATAGGTCAGATGCCGCCCCTGTCGTGGCTTACCAAAACCAAAGAGTCAGAACTCAAAAACGTCTGTGAACGGTTCCCTATGGCCATCACGCCCTATTACCTCTCCCTGATGAATCTTGACGACCCTGATGATCCCCTGTTGAAACAGGCATTGCCATCGACCCAGGAGATGCTATCAGAAGCGACCTCTTTCGAGGACCCCCTGAATGAGGAAGCCAACTCGCCAATCAATGGGCTGACTCACAGATACCCTGACCGCGTGCTGTTTGTGGTCACTAATTCATGCGCCGTATATTGCAGACACTGCACCAGGAAAAGGCTTTGGGGAAAAGGCCGTGAAAAAATTTTGACAAAAACTGAGATACAGGGAGGCTTGGATTACATAATGCGTCATCCAGAGGTCAAAGATGTCCTCGTATCAGGAGGCGACCCTTTGCTCCTTCCGACCTCATTGATTGATTATTTGCTGCAAGGAATTCGCAAGATACCGCACGTAGAGATCATAAGGATCTGCACAAGGGTACCTGTTGTGATGCCACAGAGGATAGATAGGCATCTGCTTGATGTGATAGAAAAATACGGGCCTGTCTGGCTGAACACACAATTCAACCATCCCAACGAAATCACAGAAAAATCAGCTGCGTCGTGCGATCTTGTGCTCCGCCGTGGGATTCCTGTAAGCAATCAGACAGTCCTTCTTAAAGGGATAAACGACAGCCCTGAGATTATAAAGAAACTGAACCGACAGCTTCTCAAAATCAAGGTCAGGCCGTATTACCTTTTTCAATGCGACCCCGTGACAGGCACCGAACACTTAAGGACAAACATATCGACAGGCATTCAGATCATGGATTGCCTCAGGGGCTATATATCAGGGCTTGGCGTCCCCCAGTTTGTAGTTGACCTGCCCGGAGGAGGAGGAAAGGTCCCGCTTCAACCCCAATACATAGTGTCTCAAACAGAAGACCGGATAATTTTCCGCAACTATGAAGGGAAACTTTTTGTGCATAATGAACCCTTTGTCAGGAAGCCGTAACCTTGTTCTTTGCCCTGTGTCTCCACCACGGCCTTCTTCTGTGTTTAGGCTTGACCTTTATACGCTCTTCCCAACCGTCTACAAGCCCCTGGTCCACCTGTCCGCATTTACCGAGCAAACGAAAGAGGGTCATCGCCTCAGGGAAAAAATCCTTTCTTATAAGTCTGACCTCGCCTTTGTTTCCTGTCCCTCTTCTCATCCTCCATACAGCCCTGTAAAGCTCCTTGATTAAATGCCTGTTGTGCACACTCAAATAAAAATGGCTGCAGAATGGATTGACATGATCCCTGAGAAAAAAGTCCAGTCCGTTGACATGGCGGATTTCCTCTTTCTCCAATCTGTTGGCGATAAAAGGCCACATGAATGCGGCGAGGCAAAGATGTTCAGAAGGTTTTTCCCCTGTTGCGGCCAAGCTGTCCAATTGCCCTAATATCGCCAGGATGTATTTGGTCTGGGACTCATCCCAGGGCTGAAAATCCGGGAACAGAAAGGGGAAAAGCCCTGTGTCAAAAAAAAGTGAAAAACAGCCGCACGCATGCCCTCCCTGCAGGATTGCCATTATTTCCTCCTTCATCCTCGCAGGAGAGCCATGCCGTATTTCACCCCTGCACCTCTTTATGCCTTCCAGTGTTTCAGCCTCCAGATCAAAGCCTAACCGGGCCGAGAATTCTATCCCCCGCATCATCCTCACAGGGTCTTCGTAAAAACGTTTTTCAGGGTCTCCAATCACCCTGATCAGCCTGCTCCGCAAATCGTCCATGCCCCGAACATAATCTATGATCGAAAAATCACTGATATTATAGAAGAGGGCATTTATGGTAAAATCCCTGCGCCATGCATCGTCCGCAGGAGTGCCATAATATTTGTTGCTATGGATGGTCAGGTCGCGGCGGTCTTCCGTCTCGATCGAAAAGTCGGGCTCGCGCCTGAAGGTGGAGACCTCTATGATCTTGTTCCCCTTAAAAATGATATGGGCAAGCCTGAACCTCCGTCCAATAAGCCTGCAATTCCTGAAAATCTTCCTCACACGGGATGGGCTGGCATCCGTACACACATCAAAATCTTTGGGTTTCAGGTGAAGCAGTATGTCGCGCACGCATCCACCCACTAGATAAGCCTTATAACCCCTGCGTTTCAAATGATAAAGGACATTAAGTGCGTCAGGGTCGATCAATTCCCTGGAGATATTATGGGAAGACCTGGGTACGATACTGGGTTCAGGAAAATTCTTCGTCTTCCTAAAAAAAGAACCAGATTGATGGGGAGGATTAGCGCCCTCTTGATTTCTGCTCGACTTAGACAATGAGAATCAGACCTTAACAGAGTGCATTAACATCTTTCTACATACCAAGCAATGTTTTTTTATAACAAAATCCATGACCGATTGCATATAGATCATTAAAAAGTATAATAAGGCATTGTAATTTTGTCAAACCCAAATACATTCTCTGTCAAGCAAAATACATTCTCAGCGGACTTGACATTTCACAAACTGAATGATTATACTATTTTTTAGTAGATATAAACTATATAAGGCATCTTTTTTTGATATCGATTATTTCTTCCTTACAGATTTGACAGGTAATGAATTGCAGCAGATTAAGAATTTTATCCAAAAGACTCAGCTTCCTATTCCTTATCCTCTTATAGTTGCATAAATTTTTATCAGGTGAGATACCGGGACATTCAGACTTAGAAGAGAATGCCTGTTTAGTCAAATCCATTCTATCAACCTTTCATTTTATTATAGGAGGAGGACTACAATGAATATGAAAAGGGCCGCTTATCTGTCTATACTTATCCTTTTTTCATTAATGATAACCGCCATCCCAAAAGATGCATGGTCCATATACCCAAACAGCTCGAATATGGACATGAGGCAGTATGTGGAGGATGAGATTGTTGTGAAGTTCAAAGGGGATTATCTGCCCCACAGGATAATAAAGGTACCGAAAGGGAAGGTCATCGAAGGGATAGGAGAATATCTAAAAAACAAGGATGTAATAATTGCGCAGCCAAACTACATTTATAATGCCATGATGGTGCCGAATGACCCTTATTATGGGTATCAGTGGCACCTGGATAACCCTGTCTATGGCGGGATCGGGATGGAGGAGGCATGGGATATCGCAATAGGGACAGGCGTTATTGTAGCCGTTGTGGATACAGGGATAAGGAAGGGTACAGATCTGGCTAATACATCTTTTGCACCAGGTTATGATTTTTATAACAACGATTCGGATCCAACGGATGACAACGGGCACGGCACTCATGTGGCCGGCACTATTGCGCAGAGCACCAATAACTCTTTAGGGGTGGCAGGGGTGGCCTATAACTGCACCTTGATGCCAGTAAAGGTACTGGGCTCTACTGGAGGCGGCACATCATCCTCTGTTGCCAATGGTATCAAGTATGCAGCAAATCATGGGGCAGATGTGATCAATTTGAGCCTCGGCGGCCCTGTTCCTGATTATATTGTAAGAGCCGCTGTGGATACAGCTTATGATTTGGGAGTCACCATAATCGCCGCTGCAGGAAATGATGGTTTGCCTGCCTGCAGCGATCCTGCTGCCTATGACGAAAAAGTGATCGCAGTAGGGGCCACCCGCTATGATGAAACCCTGTCCTATTACTCCAATTACGGGCCGTCTTTGGACATCGTTGCCCCGGGCGGTGATACCAGTGTTGACCAGAACGGGGATGGATATGTTGACGGGGTTTTGCAGCAGACGTTTCAAAAGATAGGTTGGAGAATAACATGGAACTATTATTTCTTCCAGGGCACGTCCATGGCCACCCCTCATGTCGCAGGCGTAGCCGCCCTTCTGATCTCCAATGGAACCGCAGCCACCCCGCAAGAGGTAAGGGCCGCCATCCAAGAGACTGCCGAGGATTTAGGCGCCCCTGGCAGGGATGACACCTATGGCTGGGGTCTTGTTGATGCCTATACAGCCCTGAATTATGCCCCTGTGCCAAATAATCCTCCTGTTGCTTCGATAGCTGTGACCAGCGGGGCCGTTTACAACGAAACCGAAGATATTTATTACGGGACAGAGGATGGAGAAATAACCTTCGATGGCTCAGGCTCGAATGATCCGGATAACGATCCTCTTACCTATTCATGGGATTTTCGAGATGGCTCAACCAGCACGGACGCATCCCCGTCGCACGCATATACCTCAGGCGGCACTTATACCGTGACCCTGGTTGTAAATGACGGCAGGACAGGTTCAGAACCTGCTTCCATAACCCTTTCTATAGAAGAGGTAAATGATCCTCCGGTCGCAAACGCAGGACCGGATCAGTCTGTTTATACCGGTGATACCGTCTCATTCGATGGCTCAGGATCCTTAGACATCGATGGGACAATAATCTCCTATGAATGGGATTTCGGGGATGGGTCAACAGGCTCAGGGATAACAACCAGCCATGCTTATTCATCTGCAGAGGAATATATTGTCACCCTGACTGTGACAGATGACTGCGGCTCGACAGGCACTGATACGCTTACAGTCACTGTAACTGATAGGCCTTCAACACAGGAATTCACCTTCACAGGGACTGTTAAACCTAGAAAAGAGAACAAACATAATGGGATAAGCGTCCTAAGCGGGGCAAAAAGCATGTATGTGAAACTGACATGGACGCTTTACGATGATCTCAGATTGAGGGTATATAATCCCAGCGGGACAAAAGTGGAGGTTGATAAAAGCACATCCTCAAACAGGGTGGAGGAGACCACCATTGACTCCCCTGTGGCAGGCGACTGGACAGTCGGGGCCTATAACGAGAGTATATCAAGATCAATATCATATACGATCCAGGTAACGGTTACTTATTAGACAGGAGGGGACTCTGGAAGCCAAAGGGATTTAACCAGTTTGATAATTATCAACCTTAACCATTATGAAAAAGCCCCCTCGTTCAAAGCGAGGGGGCTTTCTTACGGATAAACAGGGGGCCTTTCTTGCGGATATGGATACTTCAAAAAAAAATACTGTTATTATCATCAAGGATGAGCGTTTTATGGATCACCTGGCAGGGCATCCCCATCCTGAATCACCTGAGCGTCTGAAGGCCATATACGGCGCTATCTCCGAACTTGAGGGTGAAATCCCCATCTCATATATACAGCCAAGACCTGCCTCAATGGATGAGATAGCCCTTGTCCACGATCCGGATTATATCAGTGAGTTAGAGGGCATAGATCTTTTCCCTGCCTATCTTGACATGGATACCCCTATTACAAAAGGATCGTTCCTGGCAGCCCTGCTCTCCGCAGGGGGGCTGTTAGATGCGGTAGATTCAGTTATGACCAGGGATAACCCTGCGCCTGTATTTGCCGCTGTGAGGCCTCCTGGCCATCATGCGGAAAAGGACAGGGCTATGGGGTTCTGCCTGTTTAATAATGTGGCTATAGCCGCCCGCTATGCCCAAAAAAGACACGGGATAAAAAACGTCCTTATCTGCGACTGGGATGTGCATCACGGAAACGGCACGCAACATGCCTTCTATGATGATCCATCCGTCCTTTATTTCTCGATACATCAGTACCCCCATTATCCAGGCACAGGAAAGGCCGAAGACATCGGAACGGATAAGGGAAAGGGCTTTACTGTAAACTGCCCTATTCCGCCAGGGCAGGGGGACGCGGAATACCTTGAAATATTCAGAAGGATACTTGAGCCGGTTGCACTGTCCTTCCATCCCGACATTATCCTGGTCTCTGCCGGATTCGACGCTTATATCCATGATCCTCTCGCCGGGATGGAGGTGACGGAGGATGGCTTCGCATTAATGACCAAAAGCCTTATGGGGCTTGCATCCCGCTGCTGCCAGGGCCGTCTGATATTGAGTCTTGAGGGCGGCTATCACCTCCAGGGTATGGCAAGCTGTGTCTCATCGGTTATAACTACCCTGAGCGGGGGAAATACAAAAAGGGAGAAACCAGAAACGCATCCTGACATGTTAAAAAAAGGCTCTTCAGGTGCCATTTCCAGAGCCATATCCATACTTTCCGGATACTGGCGCAGCCTGTAAAAATGCCAGGGGAATAACAAATAACAGAAATTGGAAACCCCCAATTTAAGTTTAGGAAATATTTTGGTCTGTCTGGAAATATAGATTATTAGACGGTCCAAAATAAATTTTCAAATTTTTGAAATAAAGGATCTGTTCACAGTTATAGATCAGATCCTTTTTAGAATCAGCGATTCAGCCTTTTAACAAGCAAAGCCACCCTTTTCCCCAGTTTGGCTGCATTGGAGGCTGTTTTTGCGTCAGGCATCCCCGTGCAGGAAATTCCATAGTGGCCTGTCGCATCCAGGGGATCGCCGACAACTATCATCCCGTATATCAAAAATGCCTGAATTATCGAGATGATCGTGGTTTCCTTGCCTCCTGATAGATCTGCAGATGTAGCGAAGGCGGCTCCGATCTTATCCTCCATCTGACCCCGGATGCCGACAAATTTGTCAAACACCTCCTTCATCTCAGCGGCCATTGTCCCGAAATAAACCGGTGACCCTGCGATGATGGCATCCGAGGACAGAAAATCATCCCTTGTTATCTCTGATGTCCCTTTGAGCACGCATTTTACATCACCCGCCTCCTTCACGCCTTTTGCGATCTCTTCAGCCAGCCTCTTTGTGTTGCCCGATCTCGAATAATACATGATCAAAACCTGCATTGTCTTTTCTCCTCCCATGCTTTTCTCCCCTTTGTGAATAAACGTCCATGCCACTCTGTGGCGCCACGAACTATGAAAATAAACAAAGAGGTTTATTTTCGAGACAAACGCCCATAACCTTTCATGCCGCCACGAGGAATGAAAAAGGAGTTTATTTTCGAGACAACAATAAAGGAGAGATTTTCGTCTGAAAATCCCATCTGGGTATTTTCATTCCCCTTTGTGAATCTAAGATTCATGGGCGTTTCATTTTAGTTTAGTTTATATAACCATACCCCTATTCTATCCCAATAATATAAGCCTTATCGAGATGACGAGAAGCACAATCCCGAAAATCCTCTTTAAAGTCGGCCCGGCAATTAAATGGGCGATCTGGGCACCAAGCAGGCCGCCAAAGGAAAATCCCATACACATCAAAATGGCCGCCTTTACATCTACATTTCCTGAGCAGTAATATTTTATTGCAGCCAAAAGTCCTATAGGTGGCACCATGGTGGCAAGCACAGTGCCCTGAGCCTTATGCTGTGTTATCCCGAACAGAAAGACCAGAGCCGGGATCATGATGACGCCGCCCCCGAGGCCAAGAAGCCCGCTAAATGTCCCTGCTCCAAATCCAACCAGAATAAACAGAAATATCTCCATGATCATGCCTCCATGCACTTATAAATTTTTTTATATGAAAATGATCGAACAATACTTTGTTTTTATTCATTTTCATTATTTTTCACATCCTTCCTTTTCAGTCAAAATTGTACTCATTACAGTCTTATTATGTACATCCAATCCTGCTACACATCTTCTTACCGCCTCGATCATTTACGCTATCCCTACCTTTGATGGCCTCGTAAAAAATCAAATATTCCCCTAAAAACATGTATAAATATATAAATGCTCAATATCCTGTGGAAATAATAACTCATTGCCATTTATAAGTCTATTTTCCCATAACATATTGAGCAGTTACTTTAATATTATATGATGCTATCTGCATCCTTGCATCATGGTTAATCCGCCAGCAGGTCTTTTTACTATACGTCCTATGATAATTCATTGAACAGTCGGGGGTTCAAGGCAGAAAGCCCAGGTCAGTTTATTCCTAGGGGTCTACGCCACCATATTAGATGGATGCAAAGATAAAAAATATCAAGGAAGAAATGGGAAAGGTCAATACGGAATTCAAGGAGATCATAAATGATTTTATTGTTTTATGTTTCAGGCTCACTACCTTTTTCCCTGTTTGTTTACCTACTACCCTTTTCCCTGTTTGATTTAATAGACATAAAAAGGCAAAGATTAGTTTTTCCCCTATGATTTGATGATTTCGTAAAAAGCCGCCAAACTTGTGACTCCGGCGAAAGCCAAAGTACAGAAACACATTAAAACACTGATGGATTCTTAAGTAGTCACCAAATCCGCCACTCCGGTAAACGCCGAAGTTCAGAACTATCTGAAAAAACTTGATTACCCGTGTCAAGCATGGAATGATAAAATAAAATAAAATAAAATAAAAACCGGTTTTTTACGAGTCCATCAGGATTTAAAAAAAGGGGGAAATAAAAGCGGGTTGCAGGTTATGTCAGAAGCGAACGCATATTCTATTCATTAAGGTTGCTGCCATACGGAATGGGCTGAGGTGTAAGCCGAGGGGAGGTTACATTGACTATCTTCCATGCCCCCCCATCCCTTTTCAGATTGAAAATCTGCTGCTTGTTCTTTCCTCTAAAGACCGACTCAACGGGTACGCTGATAAGATTATCATCCGTTTGCGGCAAAGGCGACCTGACGGATATCCCCATGATTCCGGCGGCCATGCCTTGAAGATATTCCACGAAGGCATCTTTTCCCTTGCTGTTTAGAGTTTCTCTCACCGCCCCCTGGGATTCCTTTGCAAAACAGTTGATATATGAATCTATGTCCCCTCTGAGGGCAGCCTCATACATTGACCAGATTATATCAGCGTGAGGATCAATATCCACAAAGCCCTTGCCTGCAGGGGAACGCAACTTAAGAATGACCATCCAGAAGACGATCCCCAAAATCAATGGCACCGTTATGGAAAACAAGACGAAACGCCCTATCCTGCCCTGTTCATCCAATACGGCTGCCTTCAATCAAAAGCCCTCCCTGTCATATATCCTGTCTCCATCCCTCAGCAAGCCCGGACTCATCAAGCCATCCAAGCGCCTCATCGTATTCCTGCCGTGTTATGCGGCGGTTCAGCCCCGTGTGATCCGGCGCAAGATATGCAGGGAAATACTGACTCATCAAACTGACAGGTACCTTTTTGGATAGGTCGCCTGCGATGAATTTAAATACATCTTTTGTCCCTGCTATGCGGTTTGGAAGCACAAGGTGTCTTATAAGAAGACCCCTGCTGGCTATCCCTTCTTTATCAAGTTCAAGCGGGCCTGTCTGTCTATACATCTCTTTGACTGCAGCCATGCTTGCTTGAGGGTAGTCCCTTGCGCCTGAATATTTTTCGCTTTTTTCCGGATCAGCATACCTGAGGTCGGCGAGGTATATGTCCACAACACCTTCCATAAGGGAAAGGGACTCGATGCTGTCATAGCTGCTTGTGTTATAAACAAGAGGTATTTTCAGCCCCATATCCATTGCCTTTCTTACGGCGAACAGTATCTGGGGAACAAAGTGTGTGGGGGTCACAAGGTTGATATTGTGGCACCCCTTTTCCTGCAAATATATCATCAAAGAGGCCAGTTCCTCAATGCCTTTTTCCTTCCCGTGTCCCAGTTGACTGAATGGATAATTCTGGCAATAAACGCACTTCATGGGACAGTATGTAAAGAAGATGGTGCCTGAGCCTTTATAGCCTGAGATAGGGGGCTCTTCACCGAAATGGGCATCGGCGCTGGCGATGACAGGTTTTGAACCTGCCCTGCACATACCTTTCTTCCCCCCTTCCCTGTCCGCATGGCAATATCTGGGGCAACACCTGCAGTCAGAGATTAGCCGCCGTGCTGCATCTTCTTTATTTGACCAATCCTTATCAGATATTCCAAGATATGAAGGGTAGGCATTCATAGATAATCCCATGTGTGTTTTTTAATGTCTTTGCTTTTTCTAAGCTATACATGTTACATCAGAAATTTGGAAACTCGATAGTCAGGATAGTTTTAAGAGCCCTGTTGCATTTTAGACTGTCTGTAAAATCGAATATTATCTAAAGA
>JAFGSM010000077.1 GCA_016934595.1 bacterium
CAAAGGTCGGATGTCCTGGATGTAATAATTATACCATGGAGTATGTTGAAAAAGATTGAAAGTCCGCCCGAAGGGCGCTAATTTAATAAAACTTGCAAGACGCCCCCAGCGCGGGGGCGTGGATTGAAACAGGAGATGTATATTCTAATATTTATGGCTTTAATGGACGCCCCCAGCGCGGGGGCGTGGATTGAAACATGAGAAGGAGGCTTAAAATAATTAGACACTATGGACGCCCTCCGGAATACAATATTAAATGTAAAATAAAACGAGTGTAACCAAATTGATGCAATTTCTCATTTGTCATTCCGGCGAAAGCCGGAATCCAATATGTATATAAAACTGAAACAAGCAATATTGTTCTATTTTGGTTACACTCAAATAAAACCTTAAAATTTTACAATTATCAAGGTATCCTTACAGTAAGAGGTAATGGAATATGCTTGCGAAGAAAACATCGAAAAAACAAATTTTGTTGCCAAAAGAGGTTGACAAGGAATTTCCTTATACGGAATATTTTTACTTTACAGTCAAGGAAAGGAAGATTATTTTGATGCCTGTAAAGATAACACCCGCTGATTTAACCGGATAGAGATATCCGTTCATCAAACCCATCCTTTTTTATATCCCTTTGCCGCTTAGACCTGTATCGATTTTTTAGCCTGAAATTGTCGATAAATAGGCATAGTTAGAAGAAGCTATATTTGTTTGAATTCGAAGTAATCAAATTGGATAGAGGGGTTGTAAAGGGGCGTTATGAACAGGTGGGTTTTGATAACAAAGAGGATAATCGATATTATACTTGCCTTGACCGGATTGGTTCTATTTTTGCCGTTGTTTCCTTTTATTGCAATCGCTATCAAACTGGATTCAAATGGCCCTGTTTTTTTTAGTCAAAGGCGCGTGGGGCTTGTGACAAAAGATAAGACCGGTTACTTTAATATGTTGAAATTCCGGACGATGTATGCGGATGTCGAATCAAAGACAGGGCCGGTTTGGGCGGTTGATGATGATCCACGCATTACCAGGGTGGGAAGGTTTTTACGAAAGACAAGATTGGATGAGTTGCCTCAACTGCTTAACGTGCTCGCAGGCGATATGAGCATCATCGGGCCTCGCCCGGAAAGGCCTTTTTTTGTGGAGAAACTTGATAAATCTATTCCTTATTATAATGAACGGGTTTATTGGGTGAAGCCAGGGATCACCGGTTTGGCTCAGGTAAATTGTGAATATGACACCGATATGGAGAGCGTGAAGAATAAGCTGTATTACGACCATGCTTACGCCGCCCGGATCACCAGCTTTCTTGAGTTTTTGCGCACGGATTTTGGGATAATCTTGCAGACGCTCTGGGTGATGGTAAAGGGAAAAGGCGCTAAATGAAACACCCATGCCAATAAAATTGGCACAAAGGAGGATGAAAATCATAAACGATTTTCAGACGAACAAGCTGGAGATAAGGTTAGACGGAACTTTAGACAATCTGGAGAGCCTGCGCGAAGAGATTACAAATTTCATAAAGCACAAGCAAGATGATATTTCCGATGAATGGATAAAAGACCTCAGGCTTATAGCGACCGAGATATTTGTCAATATCTGTAAACACTCAAGATTAAAGGCGAATGACCTTGTCAATATCCGGATCGAGTATTTGAAGACCAAGGTCAGGATGTGTTTTTTTGATAACGGCATTCCATGGAAACCTGGGGAAATACAAGGGCCTGACAAGGCGATTCAGTCTGACAATGGATATGGATTGTATATTATAAAGGCATTGTCTAAAAGATTTAGATATATAGCAAGAGGAAAAGGCAGAAAACGGAACATCACCTTTTTTGAGAAGAATTTTTGATATGGCCAGGGAAAAGATCCTGATTATAGATGATGACAAGACTGTTCATAAGGTTGTAGGACACGTATTGAAAAGGTCTTATGACGTGATTTCGGCATATGACGGTGAGGAAGGTCTGAGACTGGCAAAAACTGTTTGCCCTGACCTTATAATCTCTGATGTGATGATGCCGAATATGGATGGTTATATGCTGAAGGAGAGCATCAAGAGGATCCCTGAGTTGAACCTTGTGCCGTTTGTTTTTCTTTCATCATATTCATCCCCTAACGCCCAGTTGAGGGGGCTTATGACAGGAGCGGATGATTTTTTGGTCAAACCTTTTAATCCTGAAATTTTAAGGAAGCGCATCAGTTTGCTCCTTGACCGGTCGAGGATTTACAGAGAGGATTCACTCCAGCAGTTTTCCGAAGAGGTAAGCTCTGCCTTTTTGCCAAAGCAGCCGCCCCGTATACCAGGATATGACCTGAGTTTTAAGGTGCAGCCTGCAAGGTTAGGAGGCGGGGACATCATAGATTATGTTTTGCTTGATGTTGATAATAACAGCCATTTTTTTATTTTTGGCGATGTGATGGGGAAGGGGACAAAGGCCAAATTTTTTGCGTTTTCATTTATTGGGTATTTTAGAGGTCTGATATACCCTATGGTAATGTTTAACGAGAGGATAACTCCTGCTGCTTTGTTAAGCCGTTTGTCAAAGCTGGTAGATGTCGATCCCTTTCTGCAAGACATATTCATAACAGGGCTTGTGGCTTTGTTTTACCCGGAATCGAATATTTTTATGTATTCAAATGCGGGATATATGCCTGGTTTACTGTTTGACAGCTCCACACAGTCTATAATAGAACTAAATAAAGGCGGAGGCATTCCGGGTTTTTCATCCTCTTTTTATGAGGAGGAGACGGTGATGTTAAAACCTGGCGATTGTCTTCTTATATATTCTGATGGGGTAAATGAGGCGAAGAACGAGGATGATGAGATGATGGGTGTGGAATCTATCAAGAAATGGCTAATAGATCATAATGATTTGAGCGCTGACGGGATATCAAATGGTATTCTGCAGCTTGTGAAGGATCATGCAGGCGGTTCGCGTCAGTATGATGATATATCTGTTTCTGTTTTGAAACGGGTTGGCGAGGGAATCCATATGATTTCATGAGTGTTTTATATGAAAGTCATAGACTGATCGATTGTTTTTAAGAAACTTTCATCCTTAGTTGTGATCGAATGGTCATGGGGTTTTATATGAAAATCATCCTGGGAGATTGTAAATGATAAGGAGAAAAGTGCGATGAAAATAATTAGCAAACGGTATAATGATGTGCAGGTTATTCAGATTGATGGTGTGCTGAATGCCCAAAGCGTTGGAGAATTGAAAAAGGAGTTGGATCGTATCTTTGAGAGCGAAATAAGCCAGGTATTGCTGAACCTTGAGAATCTGGATGAAATAGACAGTTCGGGAATAGGGGCTATCGTTTCGTTGCTAAAGCGGATGCGGTTGAGAAAAGGGGATGTCAAGATAATCCGGCTTCGCGGGTCGGTGAAAAAGTTGTTTGAGTTGCTGCGTCTTGACCGGAGCATGGAGGTTTATGAGGATATCTCGATGGCATTGAGCCGTTCAACGTCAATACAGTGTGATTTTGCAACGGAATTCTTTTAGAATAGATAAGGCAGGGCGGTTAAATAGTCCTGATCTTTGGACAGAAAAACATAACTTCTCAATAACTGTGTAGTAAAAATGATTAAATGTATTTAATGTCAATATGTTAGCCCAACGATACCACATACTTTTTGAGAAGTTACAGAAAAACCAGTTTATGTTTTTTTTATCATGGCATATCCAGATCAAGAAATTCCTGTATCTCTTTTTCGTTCAAATCAGCCAGTTCAATCTTTAACCTTTTTTTGATCTCTTCTATGTCTGGAGGGGCAGTCGCCCGTATTTCAGGCTGCGGAGACGGCTGGGTTTTGTCTCCTGTTCCTGCCGGGGGGGCAGTCACCGGCCTTTGTGAATCCAGAGGCTCTATATAGATAGAAGGGTTGTCATTAGGGCCAAAGCATAAATACCGATAAAGATCGATTGGCACCCTGCAGAGCTCCTGCACCATTTTCGAGGCATCCGGAACATCCTGCTCTAAAAAAAGGACCAGTTTTACAGAAAGGTCGTAGTTTATTTTCTGTGGAGAGAATATCCTTTTCATTATCTCCTGATTTTCTTTGAACCAGCGATAGCCTCTAAAACACCTGACAATATCCTGCTCTATATCCTTTGTCCCTATAGTTATAATGTTGGCCCTTTTTTCGGGATCGACGCCCAGCAGGTCTATTGTGCCCCTTTGAGGGCTGCCCAATTCCTGATCCAGTATGCTCCATTCCTCCTCCTCATTTAAAGATTCTCCAAAAATCTTTATCAGGTATTTATGGTCTGTGATTTTGATAGGCTTTAATAGTTTGGGCATGGAGTTAATCCGGTTTATCTATTAGCTTGATCAGATTGATTGCGATCCGTGCGATGCCTTCCTTTGCCGGAGAACTTTCTTCGGATAAGGCCAGAGGGATATGATTGGCAAGGGATATCCCAAACGACTGATCATGGATGATATATCCCAGAAATTTTAAAGGGTGATTGATTTTAGGCAGGCAGCGGATTGCTATTTGATTCAACAAGGAAAAGGCCTTTTCCGCTTCATCCCTTCCGGCTGCTTCGTCCATGATTATCCTTATCCTGGCATCCGGGTTTTTTCCAAGGGCTGTTTTCATATAGGCATAGGTTACAAGAAGCGATTCTTTTTCGGGCCTTGTTAAGAAAACGATATTTGAAGGCATGACATCCATGGCGGCAGCTACATCGAGGGTGTCATGATGATATAGAAATATGATCGAATCCTGTAAGCGGTTGACGGCTATCAGTGAATAGAGGCCGTCGTTATATTGAGGCGCATTAAGATGCGCAGGTTTGTCTATAGCGTTTGAGAAAAGATGTATGCTGGGCATGCCATAGAGTCTTATAATCTGACGGCGGCCTGCAGGATCCTCATTGTTGTCACCCTTTGGTTGCTTTTGAAACAGGTTGCCGAATATGGAACTCAGGGGAGATATGTTAGGCTCGTAATCCAATATGCAGGATCCATGACCAAGTTTTGCCATCTCCAGGCTAAGGTTGGTGACGAATATTCCCTTTGATTTTGAAGATTCGGGGGCGAAGATGGAAAATGTCTTTGAGGTAAATCCGGTAAATCGGGCAGTTTTATCGCATTCATTATTGGCTTCTGGATTATCTTCCAGATTTTCTGGAGATGGCGGTCCTACTATTTCTTCTGTTTCTTTAGAGTGTATGGATGTGGTTGAAAGCCACAGGTCTGCGACCTCATCCAGTCCTCTTCCCAGCCTTCTTTTCTTCTCCATACGTTTTAGCCCAAAGATATCAACTGCTCTTGTCTGCTGACAAAATACCCTAAAATTTTTATCACCCCTGAAAGGGCAGAGGGGTCGCTATAAATCGCAGATGGAATTTTCTCCAAAAGGGCCCTCAAGAATATCGGGATTCTCAGGGTCTTTTATCCATTTTCCATCGACAACAAATTTATACTGATGCCGTCCTGGTTCAAGGTCTACTATCCTCTGCCATACCCCATCGCCTTTGATGTCGAACAAGGGCTCCCTCTCAGGCTTCCATCCATTAAAGTCCCCGGCCAGAAAGACATTCGATGCCTGGGGAGAATATATCTTGAAAAGCACTCCATTTTCCAGCTTTTTTGGAGAGGCGATTTTTTTGTCTTTTGCTGCCTCAACTACGGTTTTGAGTTCCATATTTATAACTTCCATGCAAAGGTCCATATAGTCGACATATCCTGTGCATTTCTGACAGTAGTCAGTTATCGCCTTGCCAAAGCTTGCAGCCTCTTTTAGTTTTACATTGACCCGTATGATGGTTTTGAAAACGCTTTCCTGAAAGCATCTTTTTATCTCTGCCAGGACCTCCTCAGATATTCTTGTCCTGCAATCATAAATAGTGGTCAGCGCCTTTACCCTCAATTTGTGTCCGCATTTTCTTGATATAAGATTTATTGTCTCCATAAGCTTTCCCAATCCGTGAAGTGAGAAAAAACTGGACTCAATAGGGATTATGACCTCATGAGCAGCAAGCAGGGCATTGAATGTCAGGAGCCCTACATTTGGAGGACAGTCGAGTATTATAAAGTCATAATCACTGGCAACAGGCTCAATTGCCTTTGAGAGACGAAATTCTCTTTCTTTTTTTTGTGACAGATTTTGTTCGGCTGCGCTGAGTATGACTTCAGAGGGGATTAAAGAGAGATTTGGGGAGATGTTTAGGATGCTCTCCTTGATTGCTTGAATATCCCCGCTGAAATTGGTAAGAATGTCGTACAGGCTGTAATCGAAATCCCCCGGCTTTACACCCAGACCTAAAGTTGCGTGAGCCTGGGGATCGACATCAATCAATAAGACTTTTTTGCCATTTTGGGCAAGACATGCAGAAAGATTGATTGCGGTTGTAGTCTTTCCGCAACCGCCTTTTTGGTTGGCAATAGTTATAATCCGCATTTTTATTATCCCCCCTTATTTGGGTTAAAAATTTTTTATTGACATAAAAATCCCAAATTTATAAATAAATATAGCACACTCAAAATCGGCTGTCAAAGGGACAAAATATATATATAGTAGCAGAAATAAATAAATATACAATATCTTGTAGAAGGTGATTTTTAAAATATTAAACTGCTTATTATAAATTTTTGGATCTTTAACGAGATCATCAATTTTTATTGACCAATATAGAGATTTTATGATAATCTAATCGCATTGGAATTTCCATTTTTTCTAAGCGTGTTTTCAGACAGGTTTAATAAATGTCCGTATGAAGGGCATTGTTTTATTCATGATTAAATCAATCCTCGATAGGATTTTGATCAAGGCGCTGCAAGGAATTTTATGAAACTTTTGGTATTGGTGTTGAACAAAGAAGAATTTCTGGATGAGATATTAGAGGCATTTGTGGAGGTTGGGATAACAGGGGCTACCATACTCGACAGTGTTGGCATGGGCAGGAAGCTGGCATATGATATCCCAATATTTGCCGGACTCAGAAAAAGCATCAAAACGACAGATTATAGCAAGACGATTTTCTCTGTTGTAAATGATGATGAAACGCTTGAGGCAGCTATTAATCTTGTCGAGGAGCTGATAGATTTAAAAGAGCCTGGCTCATGTTTTTTATTTGTTGTACCAATTCTTATGGTAAAGGGTTTGAAAGAAAACGAGCTTGCCTGGTAAACGCCCATGCGTCTTCGGGTCAACGTAATTTGTGCCCGCTTTGAGCATATATGAGTCCTGAAGATAACTCCATGTTCTCAGTGCCTATGTGGTAAGCTGAACTGTTACATGCCGGCGAACTTCTATTGCCCCCCAATTCATCCTATTCTCTTTGTCTTCTTTGAGGCTCAGTGATGAAATATTGCGGGTCTCTTATCCTGCCCTGCTTTTTAAACCTTTTGTGAAATAGCTATACTTGTTTCAATATCCTTATTTCAAGATTTGGCCATTATTGATAAAATAATAGGATGGATATAAAAACCATATTCCCTCATTTTAGATTAAAAAGGCGGATGTTCATCCTTGCGCTTATCCTTTTTTGCCTTGTATGCATATCTTTATGGAAATCAAAACAATACATGAAAAGATATGCAGGGGAATGGCTCAGCCGTTATATAGAGGACAGGCTTAATCTGGATGTAGTTTGGGACGGATGGGATTGGTCGCCTGTTTCTTCCAGTGCAAATATTTCAGGGTTGAGGATCAGGAGTAAAGATGAGGCCGGTCCAGGCATATGGATATCCATAGGCAGGGTTGAGTTCTCATATAATCCATTTCTGTTAATAATGAAAAAGATTGTTGAAATTAAAAGGGTTTATATAAGTGATATAAAGGCAAGGTTTAGGTTTTCCGGCGAATTTGATCCTGATGATCTTGATGCAAATTTCATGGCCGGCCTTTTCGGAAAATCCGGCTCATCAGCAAAAGATGACTCAAAAGATAACTGGTCATTTCGGTTTGGAAAGGTGACGGCGGATGGAAATGAGTTGGCCTTAGATATGCCAGGGATTCAGGGTTATTTAACAGTCAGGGATTTTAAGGTTTTGATCGATGATCTCGCCGGTAAAGGCCCTTATCCTCTAAGAATAGGGTTCAAAGAAGGGGAATTGACATATAAGGGGCTTTACAGGATCGTTGATGCATGTAATCTTGAAGGGACTTTTGATGACAGGGCAATACATATAGATACCTCACGATTTAATGTGCCTAAAGAGGGAATACTGAAATGGGAAGGTGATTTGAAAAGGGAAGAAAACGGGATATTCATAGATGGCAGATATTCTGGGGAGTTGTTTTGCGATACACTGGCGCATTTTCTTATGCCTTTTCGTGAGATGAGAGGCAGTGTCTCATCAGAAGGAAATATAAAAGGGCGCTTGGGGCAATTGATGGTTGATGCGAATGTTGCTGCTCCTGAATTCTTTTGGAGGGATTTTGATTTTAGCGAGGTAAAGGGTCGGTTTAATTATCATTCAAGGGCCATTGATTTCAAAGGCTTCAATGGCTTATGGAGAGGCGGGTATATCAATGCCGAATCATTTGTTTCACTTAGCGATAAAAAGGCTGCAATAAAGATCCACGCAGAGCAGCTTCCATGCCTTTCCCTTTTTGAGGGGTGGCGGGAAATATTTGCAATAGAGCCTCCTGTATGGGAGGGTGATATGGAATGGGATATTACCTGGTTCGAAAGAGTTGTAAAAAGCCAAGGAGAGGTCAGGCTGTCTGCCCCGTTATCCATTCCGGAAAGGGTCAAGGTCAATACAAGATTTCATTCTCAAGACGATTTAATATTGTTTAAAATACTGGAGGTAATCATCGGGGATAATGATTTAAAGGCAGAGGGGCAATATGATATCCTTAAAAAAGAGGCGGGACTGGAATATAAGTGTAATTTTACAGAAGATGGACTTATATCCGATATCTGGCGAATTCCAGTTAGTGGCACAGGAATGATAAAGGGTAGCATGATCGGCCCTCTGACAGCGCCTGTTTTTGAAGGGGAAATAGATGCCGGGAATATATGCATAAGGGAATACTGTCTGGACACCATGGCAGCGGATTATATTTATAAAAAAGGCCGGCTCAGTCTGGAGAATATAAAATCACGTTTATCGGATGCAAAGATTGAAGCAAGAGGCTATGTTTCCCTCCCTATCCCGCATGATGGCCTTGATCTGGAATTTTTCTGGTCAGCCGAAGGATTGCCGGTATCGGAGGTTGTCGCTCACACCCCATTCAAGCCAGGATTCCCTTATCAGGAGAAGATATCTGGAGATGGACATCTGAGAATGAATGGCGGGAATGTGGAATCTAAAGGGTCATTTTCAGGAAGAAATGTAACCCTTTTGGGCCAGCCTGAAATGGATATCGAGGCCGTTTTTGATGTCTCACAGGAAAGGTTGGCATTCCGGGATATAAAACTAAAGAGGGGACAGTCTGTATTGCGCGGGGAATTGTTATATAACAGGGGGGACGGATGGCTGATCAAGGCGGATTCATCTTTGTGGAGGGTTTCTCCTATCCTCCTTTCTCATGATCATGAGATACCTGTTGAAGGGTCTTTAAGATTCGATATGGCAGGCAGTCTTAAAGACCTTGCGGGTGAATTTAAGGCGCAGGACATCTTATATAAAGGCCATGGTCCATGGGATATCTCTTGGAGCATGGGCATTAAAGATCGAAGGCTTAAGGCGTTTATTCTATATCCTTGGGGCGAGGGGTATCTTGATATGGATCTGGATGAGGATATCCCATTTAGCATGGCGGCTAATTGCAGCAAGTTTCCGGTTTCGGATCCAAGCATCGGCCTTGTAGACCCGAATTCCGGCATTTCTATGATTATAAACGGTGATCTGGTATTATACGGTTTCCTGAAGAGGCCGATATCTTTTAGAGGCAGGTTTAAGGGTAACGATATGAATATTTTCAGTAAATTCGGCAGGTTTGAGAGTCAGATGCCCTATGACATCCTTTTAAAAGACGGGGAGTTATCCATCCCATTTTTATTCATACAGTCAGACGAAGGCAGGCTTGAGATCAATGGAAGCTGGGATATTCAGGGGGAATTCGACATAAACGCAGTGGGTGTGATACCCCTGAATGCCCTGCAACACAGGTTATCCATAATGAGAGGTCTAAGCGGCCAGGCTGATCTCCGGTTAAATCTTAAGGGTACGAGGGCTGACCCTAAGTTTCAGGGGGAGATCATGATATCCGAAGGGGGGGGGTTGGTGCCTCAATATAATCTCAGGTTGAATAACATTCAGGGTACAATCGGACTTACACAAACAAAGGCATTTATAAAAGAGTTATCAGCCGATGCAAGGGGAGGGGGTTGGGTAAAGCTTAGAGGGAGCATCGGATATCAAGATTTCAGCCTGAGATCGTTTGATTTGTATGCGGATTTTGAAAACATATATATTTATAAAAGTAATTCATACAGGACTTATCTTGAAGGAGACCTCGAATGGACAGGAAGCAGGGATTACAGCGTGTTGTCCGGGAATGTGCTGTTAAAGGAGACACGATACACTGGCTATAAGAATATCATGCAGCTTATTTTGGCTAAAAAGAGGGATGTTGAGACAGGCAAAGGTTTTTGGGGTATAGATGCTGAAGGGGAGTGGGATGAATTTATCGGCAATACAACGCTTGGAATAGGATTAGAACTTGGAGAAGATTTTTGGGTCAGAAGCCCTTTTTACAGCGCCACCCTTACTGGCGACCTCTTGATAAACGGCACGCTTGGCGCTCCATGGCTGTATGGGGATATCGATGTTGTTAACGGGGATGTCTATATTGGAAGCCAGGGCTTTGCCATCACATCAGGCCGCATCAAATTAACAAATCCCGAGTTGTCGGAGTCCACGATAAATGCCGTTGCAATCAAGGATATAAACAGCTCCCGCCTACGGCTTTCCATATTTGGACACTTGAGTGACCCAAAGCTTCAATTCAGTTCCACCCCATACCGTTCGCAGTCTGAGATATTGAACATGGTCTTTTTGGGCATGTCAACAGAAGGGGAAGACAGATACCAGAAGGAAAGCGATATCCTCTCCCTCATGTTCAGCACAACTGGCAAAGTCCTGGACGAGGTGCTTGGCAGTGATGTCTCATATTATACGGGGCTTGACATGTTGAACCCTGGTTCAATTCCGGGCGGCATTTTTAGATTTGATATACTCGATTTGGCATTGCAGGAGGAAGGTGGGGGATTAAAAAGACTGACCCTGGGCAAGACCCTTTCCAGGAGGTTTAAGATTAAATATTCACGCCTCACAGGGGAGGAAGAGCGCGAGATCGCCGAGGCCGAATACATGATAACTGATCACCTGACGCTGATAGGCGCCCAGGATAATCAGGGAACATATTCGCTTGATCTTAATTTCGGATTCAGATTTTGAAAAGACATGGCTGTAGGAATCTTCACATGAAGGATGATTCTTGTGAAAAATAGAGAATCAATCAAGACTCACTTTAATGCCTCATTAATTGTAGCCGTTTATATCTTTTTTCTGTTGTTATTACTATTTACCGGATACCTGCCGGCAGGGGAGCCTCACATGAATCTTAGATTCACAAAGGGAGATGAAAATTACCTTATCCCCGCCTTTTCTAAACAAACAGTCATTGCCTTTCAGACCGACACGAAGGCTGAAAATAAGGAACAAGTTTTAATCATCAGCCGCATTAAAATTCAGGGTAATTTTCCTATATTCAAGAAGGAGCTTCGCAGGGTGATTAATATGCGGATAGGCGATGAATACAGACCTGATGTGGTTTCAGATGTGGTAAAGAAGATAGAGGGCATATATAAGGACGAGGGTTATGAAAACGTCAGGGTAGAGTCCATTATAACAAAAAAAGGCAAAGGACCTGAGGCGGTGCTGACATTTAATATCAATAAAGGGCCAAAAACGAGGATCATTGAAGTTACAATTATAGATGACCGGCCAAATGATAAGCCTGATATCGGACGTTTTTTGGGTTTTGGCATTGGGCATGTATTTAAAAGGAAAAAGATCGAGTATCATATCAAGGATTTGCAGGAAAGGCTTGTTAGACTCGGATATTTAAGGGCGGATGTAAGGTATCTGAGAAAATCTGATGATCAAGGCGTTAGGCTGGAGGTTTACGTCTACCGGCGCGGGAGGCTTAATGTTGAGATAGAGGGTAACAAACACTTTCGTGAAAAAGAGATACTGGATGTCCTGAGCTTTTACGAAAACAGGTTCCTGGATAACTGGGAGGTAGAGGAAAGCCTGAAAAGGATAAGAGATCTATATCTGGACAAAGGGTTTCTTGATGTCCAGGTTCAGGCAGTCTGGGATGAGAATATGATTGACAAAATTGAGGACAAGCATATAGTTTTCCGGATTACAGAGGGGGAGAGGACATATCTTAAGGATGTCGTTTTTGAAAATAACAGATATATAAAGAAAAAAAGGCTGAAAAGGCAGTTTCTTTCCACCAGATCTTTGTCCCTGATAAGGCCCCGTCCTTTTAAAGCCCTGACATTTGCAGAGGATGTTGAAGCCCTCAAGGCGCTTTATAAGGATGAAGGCTTTGAAGGGATAGAAATCTCTGTTGAAACAGAAAGCCTGAACCGAAGGAGTATCAAAAAAAGGATAATCATAGATGAAGGTCAGTGGTTTAGGATTGAAAGTATTTTTTTTAAAGGAAATAGTGCCTTTACTGATGCAGAATTGGAAAAAATTATTGGGGTTTCAGAGGGTGTCCGCTTGCGTGCCAAAGATATTCAGAAAGTCAGGCGAGATCTCAATATCTTTTATGCCAACAACGGATATCCGCATGTAAAAATAACTGTAGACGTGGAAAAGGATGAAAACGGGGGTCTGGCATATCTGTTTTGTATAATCGATGAAGGCCCATTGCTAAGATTTGGAAGGATTGACATCAGAAGAAACCTGAAAACAAAAGAAAAGGTTATACGGCTGGCCTGCACTTTCAAACAGGGAGAGCCGTTCAGTTATGAAAAGATTCTGGATACACAGGAGAGGCTTTACAGCTTCGGGCTTTTCAGCAGTCTCAACGTAGAGCCTCAAAGATTGGATAAGGGGCAGGATCATGTTGATTGTCTGATCGAGGTTGAAGAGATGGAGACAACGCAGCTCAATTTTGGCGCTGGATTCAGCTCAAGGGCAGGATACAGGGGCTATATGGAGCTTAGAGAGGACAACCTCTGGGGTAGGGCAGTAAGTGGAAGCTTTAGGGCTGATTTTTCCGGTTTGGGCGGAAGATATGACATGGTGGATGAGATAGGACGTTCTGAGAAATATACACTTACATTCAGGGATCCCCTATTTATTCCCAGACACAAGGTAGAAGGCGAGGCCAAGTTATACACATTGACAGAGGACAGGAAGGAATACCATACCCGCAGCAATAGCCTTAGTTTTGGTATATGGAGGCCTTATAAAAGGAAGAAACTTAGGGTTGGATTGGTTTATCACATAGATCTTAACCGTTTGGATGACATTACAATAGACCCTGATGAGGTGCCTGAGAGGTATGAGGAACATACCATAAGCGCCATCGGCCCGACAATTATCTATGATTCCAGGGACAATTTCATGGATCCTCACGAGGGGATTTATACCAATTTCAGCCTGGACTGGGCTGGCGGATGGGCAGGAGGCGATCAGGACTTTTACAAGCTGAAGGCGGAATGTAGGGCCTTTCTGCCCCTTTCCTCAAGTCTGGTTATGGCATTTAGTGTGAGGGGCGGATATATCGGGCTTCATGGAGATACGGAGAGGGTGCCTATACAGGAAAGGTTTTTTTCAGGAGGAGGCAATACCGTAAGGGGATTCAGGGAGGATTCACTTGGGCCGATCGACGATAATACAGGTTTTCCACTGGGAGGAAGGACGATTTGGATTAACAATCTGGAGCTTCGCTATCCAATATATAAAAATTTAAAGGGTGTTGTATTTTTTGACGCTGGAAATGTCTGGGAATCACAGAAAGATGTCAAGATTGAGTCGTTAAGACAGGGCGCGGGATTGGGACTGAGATGGATCACACCCATCGGCCCTGTTCGCATCGACTACGGAATGGCCATTGACCGCGAACCGGATGAGTCTAGAAGCAGGGCATATCTCAGCATAGGGCATGCGTTTTGATGTTCAGCAAGATATCATCGTTCTGTGCAATTTTTTATGCTTAGCCGGGTTAAAGAAAAGATTAAAAAAAATGGCTATTTAATTCTACCAGCTTTTTTATAAACCCGATTTTGGCACTTGCATTGAAAGCCGGAGACTATAGGTTCCAAGAAATCTTGACTGATCTGGCCTCCGGTTTTAGCATTTCTATGATTTTTTACGGGATCATTAGAGACAGGCCGATCTGAGCTAAATCCTTGCTCGGCCATTTGCATTGCGCTTCGCGCAACGCAAATGCAGAAATAGATATATCAGTAAATGCCCATCTTTCTCAAGCCCATGTGAAGAAAGATGATGCCGAACAAAAACAGTATGCCTCCGCAGGCTACGAGAACCCCGTGGTAAATCCGATTGGAGATAAACCTTTTCCCGCCAGCCACGCTGAAGGATATCAATGTATACCAGGCGAAATCGGCGCTTATATGGCCTGTAAAAAAGGCGGCTATGCCGATCCATCCGTATATGAGGCTTGCAGCCATATAGCCGATCCCTATGGTAGCCCACCAGATGGACCAATAAGGGTTTGAAATGCTTGCAAATATTCCAGTCAGGACAGGGCCGTAGCATGACTTTCCTTGTATTTCCGATTTATAAGACAGGCTTACCCCTTTTGCCTTTCTTATTGTATCCCATCCCATCCACAATAGGATTATGCCGCCTATAAGGCTTATTATTCCGATTGTCTTGTTTGTTTTAAATAGATGATCAAAACCAGCAAGAATAAGTAACATCAAGCCCAGTTCCAAAATACTGTGTCCCAGAATCATGAAGGCACCTGTCCACTTCCCCCTTTTTATCGATTCACTGATTGTTATGGTCAACAGGGGGCCGGGCATCATTGCCCCTGATAATGCGATTATAAAAGCGCCTGCGGCGATGCCCATAAGCTTGATAATATTCATTATAATTCCATATTTGTTAATCGATTTATTCTACGCCTTTCAGAAACCATGCTTTTTATTCTAAGATAATCCTTCCATGAAAATCCAGCCCATTCGCATGGAAAAATAGAATTGTTGTGGAATACTGGATCATTTTCCAAATCGTATCTGGAAGAACGTAGGGCATCATTCCATATCGTAGTGCCAGGAATAGGTGAAAACTCAGTAAGGATTGGGACAGCGCCTAGCACTATTACCTTTTTTACGCTTTCTTCCACCTCCCCATATTCCTGCCCTGGCAGCCCTATCATAATATATACCCCGAGCTCTGACTGTGAAAACCCTGCTTCCTTGAGATAGGCAAGGGCGGCTTCAAGGTCTCCATCGTTTACCTTGCCGCCGCTTGTTTTTTGTCTTTGTATATCGGACGTTTCATAACCAAGTCGAATATCCTTAAATCCGGATTTAAACATAATTCCAGCCAAATCTGCATTCATGAATCTGGCATGCAAACCATTCGGGGTATGAAAAAAAACATCTTTGATCCTCTTTTTAATAATATGCTTTAGAATAGGAATGATATGTCCTTCTGATTCATATAATAACGCATCATCATAAAAGACGATATTCCTTATCCCTTTGCCTTTGACCCAGTGCTCGATTTCATCCGCAATACGTTCGGGAGATGATCTTTTGAATCCGGAGTTTAAAAGGTTTGATGCGCAATATGAACACTGAAAAGGGCATCCCCTGGATGTCTGAATGCATACATAATTGTGTTCATTAAGGAGGTCAAATGCCGGATAAGGCAATTTATCCATATTTCCTTCTTCGGGTAGAAAGGTGATCTCCTGGGATGTGATTTTGCCCAGCAGGGTCAGCGCCTGTCTTTCGCCATAGCCTTTTATGTAGTAATCGGCATTTAGAGTCGCGGCATGATCCGGGCACAGGGTCACATAATTACCGCCAAGTATGACAGGCGTGTCAGGAAATGCCTTTCTGACCAGGTCTATCACAAGAGCAGCGCCGGGATACCAGTAGGTCATCAGGGTTGTTATAAGGATTGCCGAGGGGGGAGGGGATAATTTATTCAGTTCCTGAATGAATATGTCAGGATGGATGCCATACCGGCTGTAATGGCGGGGGACAGCAGTCAGGCACGGCGGTTTTATCACCTTTTCCTTAAAGAATTGTCCGTGTCCATAAATCTCGCTATTTCTGAGCCTTTTGATGTCTGGCATGGAAGTCATCAATGGATGATGCCTGTCCAGACAGTCTATTAAGGTTACACGAAAGCCATTCAGCCTTAACACAGCGGCAATGCTCAGAAGGCCAAGGGGTTTGAGCCAAAAATCATACGAGGCAAAGTCGAATATCCAAGGATTTACAAGTAGCAGGTGACTGTTATCTCTATGCATTGAAAACAGCTCACCGGAGGCAGATATGTCCGGCCATCAACCATGTTTTTGACTTTTTATGGTGTATTCGCAACAGCCCTGTATGCGTTGACCTCTCCCCATCCATAATACTGGTCCCATCCGGTTGCGCCAAGATCGGTTGTTGTGTTTTGGAGAATGCTCCGGACCTGTACCGGGCTCAATGCCGTTGAGCTTTTGCTCATAATAAGCGCCGCAACGCCGGAAACAAGCGCGCAAGCAGGCGAAGTGCCTTCCATAAAATAATAGAAAAAGGAGGTGTAGGTTGTCCCGTCGTGTGTCTGCTGTAAGATGCCGTCTCCATAGCCATCGAAGTTTTGATCTAGTGAGGTATTTCCTCCAGGAGCTACCACGTCTAAATCTGTCCCATAGTTTGAATAACTGGGCGTTGTCTGATCGTATTGCACAGCGCCTACGGATATGCATTCAGTATAGGAGGCAGGATACTCGGGCACACTCGATCCGGAGTTTCCGGCAGATCCGATAATGGTTAATCCATTGTTATACGCATATGTCACGGCAGTATGTTCGGTCACAGATACACCAGGCCCGCCAAGACTCAGGTTTATGATCTGTGCGCCATTGTTAACGGCATAATATATTCCGTCCGCCTCGTCTGCTACAGATACATCCCCTGCGCTGTCCATAACCTTGATGGCAATTATTGTGGAGGAAAATGCCACGCCAGCCACGCCCGTAAAATTGTTTGTTGTTTGCGCTATGCATCCGCACATATGCGTGCCGTGTCCGCTGTCGTCATCAGGATATGCATCGGCATTTACAAAATCCCAGCCCGGTATGATCAATGTTCCCGCAAGATCAGGGGCTTTGGCATAAGGCGCCGCTGTGCGGTAGGCAACCCCTGAATCAACCACGGCTACAGTAACACCCAGACCTGTTGTTGAATCCCATGCCAGTATGGTGGAAAGGTGCGGCCAGGGCAAGTGCCACTGGTAGCGGAAATATGTGTCGTTTGGGATCAGATGCGCATGCCTGAGATAATTTGGTTCTGCATAGAGGACGGAAGGTTCGGACAGAAACGCCTCCGCTGCATTTTTTACACTCATGAAGGTAGGCAACGCCACAAGGGTTATGCCGGAATAAGGGCTGGTCCTAATCTCTGCGCAGTTATGCATCGCCATTACCCTGGCCCTTTCCTGTGCCGGGACGTCAGGGCGGAACATCACTATGAGTTGACGGTTTGCATATCCGGCTATTCCGGGTATATATGATGTATGCATTAAGTTTTGATTTACAGGCGGCATTATCCTTATCTCGCCTGTGTCAATCCCTAATACCGATGCTGGCTGTGATACAGGTGATGATGGAATGATTTCCTTGCCTACTTGCCACTGGGGGTCTGGACGAAAAAAGGGATTCGTAATACCCGGGCTTCCATATGCAGCATATTGATAAGTCTGAGGCACAGGGAAATAGATGTTAGGTTGGGAAAATGCAAAGCTATAAGGCGCAATACCGGAACTGGACCTTGAAAAGTTTGAAGAAAGGGCAGGTATGGTGGGTGTAAAATAGCCTGGATTGAAAAATGGTGCCTGAGTTGGGGGAACCGGAGGCCCCGAAAAATAAGAAAACCCGTTATACCAAGGATTTATAGGTAAATATGGATTGAAATATTGTGGTTGACCAGGTGGAAAGGTAAAAAAGGGGGCATAATATGCATTGGTGCATAATGGAAAAAGGACAATAAAAGCAAAAATCATCATAATGCAAAAACAGACTGAATATAAAGTGAATACATCTTTTTTATTAAACCTTAATATCAACATATCCCACCTCTATAAAATTTGTTGTGAAAATAAACCTGTCGTTTATTTTCATGATTCGTTCCGGCCTGAATGGCCATGAATTTGTTTCTATAGCTATTTTTCTATCTTTGGAGTTAATATTATCCTTGAAAAGCTTAAGTGTTAAGTTTGTATTTTTTTTATTGCTTTCATTAATTACATATTAATAGATTAACATATTAATAGATTAATCGATAAAGGGGGTGTTTGTCAAATGAAACGCTCATGAATATTCGATTCACAAAGAGGGA
>JAFGSM010000078.1 GCA_016934595.1 bacterium
AGTATGGTGAGGGGCAGGTCCTCTCCCCTGGATATCCTTTCTCTCAAAGGCTCAGCAAGCCTCGCAATCCCCTGATATGCATCGATTACCTGCGAAAGCCCCCACGCGGCCCCCGAGTTCGGGCCTGTGAAGATCATCTCCCCGAATGTCCACTTGAGGGAGAAGTCGTGCCGGCTAAATGCGCCTTTAACAATACCACGTGTATACTCCCAACGTGTCTGACGACAATTGTAATCAAGCCCCTTGTCTATGGCAAATTGCAGATAGGTGACCACAGCCCTTCCCCTGTCAGGGCCAAGCTGCCTGATGATCTCAGGTTTAAGCCGGTTCAGGCCCTCTATCAGATAGAGATGGCCAAGCAACTGACGCGGGGTGAACATGTCGCACCATCTGGGCATGCCATAGGTGACAGGCCGCATGTCATTTCCGACCGGAAAGGCTTCAGTCGGAATCAGACCCTGGGCCTCCCACTCAGGCCATCGCTCCATAAGGTGCTTCTCGGCCTCTTCGAGCGCCTTAATATCCTGTTCATTGGGCGGGCGGAAGAACCTAATCTTCCTTGTCTGTATCTCTCCTTTTTTCGCACCGCTTTTATATCTGACAGGCTCGCCATTTTTGTCAAGCTTAGGCTCAAGGCGCACGGCAACCACACAGTAGAGGCGGTCCTTCCACTTGCCGTGGGGCGACTCCCCCCGTGCCTGTGCCTTGATCACATCCCCCGGTACCGGTCTCTTGCAGTGCACACAGATTCCTTCCCCGTCTGCGACCGTTGCCTGATTGGGGTCTTCCCCGTTCGGACCCTTTCCTCCTGCCACCCTGTAGGTCTCAAACCGCACCCTGCCATTTCGCTGGCTCCCGTCAGGGATGATCCGCACGCCCCACAGGTCTTTTTCTTCCTTTGACAGCCAGCAGGTATTCAGAAGCGGCGACTCCCCTCCGCAGTACGGACACTTGACCTGGCGTGCGAAAAGGTATGTTGTAACCTCTTCATTGTCAAATTTTTTCATGCATTCCTGACAAATTATTAAGTAATTTTCTAATATTTTTCTTTCATTTCCTGCCAAAAGTCCTGTCCTTGGGAAAAACTCTGTCAAATTATTCTCTAAAAAATTTGTTAATCTTCCCCCCCAGTATTCAATATCCTTACAAAGTTCTTGACCGAACCGTATGGGATAATCTATAGATGCAAATAAAATAGTTGTAGCGACAGGATTCAGTTCATTCACGATTACAGTATGCCCTAAACGTAATGCTTCAAAGGGTATAGAGCCTCCCCCTGCGGTTGGGTCTAATACAGTTATACCTGTGGGATCGCACACTGTTGAATTGACAAATGACCTTTCATATCCATACAGATTAGGAATCCGTATGTTTATGTTTTTACCGATTATCATAAGGTTTTTAAACCATGCAGGATCACCGGCCACCCTTTTCACAGGCAACTGGTTGCCTGTCTTTGGCCAGGGCATGGGGATCGGTCTTGATTCCTCTGACCATCGGACAAGCACAGGGTCCTCCGAAAGGGCGGGGTCTTTTGCTTTGATGGAGGAGATCAGGTTGCGGTTTTCTGCCCTACATTTTTCCTCTGCCTCCAGCATACGAAGCGTCTTTTCATCAACAGGGAGGTATTCCGCCCCTGATCCATCCCTTTTTATCCTGTCTGTAATTTCGCCTGTAAGTGTCCAGGTCTCTCCGTTCACCATTGCCTGGATCCTCTCTATGCCAAGCTGCCTGAGAAAAAGATCGGGGTCCGTTCCCTCGCCTGCAAGCGAGGCGACTATGGCAGCTCGGCTCGGGGTGAGCGGCCTTCGCGCCCACCAGACATGAAGGAAATAAAGCGGCGGCAGTGCCGAGCTTGCCCCTCTCTCCCTCTGTGTCTCAGCCCCGACCTGGTGGCAGGGGAATCCATGCTCTATGAGCCTTTTGTCTGGAAGATCCAAATATTCTCCTTTATGCATGAGATGCCGGTTTGTCAGATATCACGATAGGTTAATCCCTATTTGCAAAATGGGAGGCAAATGATCACTATAGATTTTCAGATAAATAATTGCAAAGAATCTTCTTGATTTAATCCTTAATTACAAAAGGTTAGATAGCAAAGATTGTGTAATTTAATTTCTGAAAATCTATAACTGAGGTCCCATGGATCGTCGGATTTACCCTATTATTGAAATCAGTATACTTCTTCATAAGTCCCGATTGTCTCCAAAAGGACGGCTTCGGATTTTTCATATTCGACTATTTTGAAGATAATCCTCAGATTGTATCCCGCACTGCATGCCAAGGAACCTTTGAGACTGCCCTTCAATTTATGAGTTTTCAGACGCGGATGAAATGCGTCTTCTGAAAGCAATTCCAATGCCTCTTTTATATCTTCTGCCATATGAATATCTTTTTCACTATACGCTTTGCCGCCCGAACAAAGGCATTGGATCGAAACAACTAGCGTTTCACGATAATACTTCCTTCATTATCTCATTTGGCGTTGCCGGTTAACAAAGGCATTCCTGAAATTCCTGTTGAGCATTATGAATCTCCTTTGCCAATTCTTTACGTCTATGCGCAATCATACGCCTGCGCAAAATATCTATCAGTGTTTCCTTTTCATCCAGAGACAGTCTATCGGCAGCGTCCAACACGTCTAAAAATGCATTGATTTTTTCATACCTTACTCCTTATTTTCTTTGATCATCCATATAATGACATAGGTCAACAATTCTTTTGTCTTTTCATCAGTGATGACCGGCTCCATTTCACTTATCCTTTGAATATCCAACAGGCTGTTCTTTAAATATATTATATCACACCGTCTTTTTTTATTGCATTTGGCCGGCTTCGTTTCAGCAATTCTCATTATGACCAATTTCCATGCTATATATTGTATATTCAGATAGAATAAATATTATATATTCTGTTAAAAAGCGTCATAATGAGAATTGCTGGCTTCGTTAAAAGCCTGATACAGGGCGTGCTCAGGATTGCGACCGATCGGCAGGGCATCTCCCCATATATCAAACCCCGTCCCTCAACTGCGCAAGCATCCTCTCCACGCCAGGGTCATTCGGCTGGCCCCCGAGCATGGTGCGAAGCCCTGATACGGCCCACCGGTTGGCGTAGGGGGCAAAGCGGGTTGTCCTTGAGAGCCAGTAGGCAGCCTCCTCGCGGGTAAAACGCCCGATGCGGCGGGCAAGGAGCTCAACCCTATCAGGCTCGCTTATCCTCTCAAGGAGGCGGAAGATAAGGGAGAGTTTTGCGCCCGCATCCTCATCAAGGGGGAGGTTGAGCCTTTGCCTTAGTCCATCTTTGGTAAAATAGCGGTCAAGCTCAAGTGGGATGCCTTTTGGGTCGCTGACATGAAGCGCTATATTTCTGATTACAGGGATGCATATGCGCAGGCGTTCTCCGCAGATATGCCCACGCTCAACAAATCTGTGACGGTTCACAGTTAGGGTATTTTCACACCCCTTTGTGAATCGAAGATTCAC
>JAFGSM010000079.1 GCA_016934595.1 bacterium
AGTTATGGGCTCTCTATCGCATTTTAGACTATCTGTGAAATCGAACATTATTTACTGATTCAAAATGAGTTTCCAAATTTCTGTTGATAGAAAAATACGCTATATTGATAAAACAGCAGAAGCAGGATTAATGGATGTTGCCTGCTTACAGCAGGCAACATCCTAACCCGGATCTTATTTATATCCGCTTGCTAATGCCTCAATTTGTAAGAGGTAAGCAAGCGGTTTTTATTTTTAAAAAATATTTTTATCCGAATAATCATACCACCCCAAGCACCCTGGCTCTAAAATCAATCAAACGGACGTTTGGGATAATCTGTTTTTAAGTTCCTCCATCATTTCGTAAATTTTTATGGCTTCAAATCAAGAATAACAAAAGGAATATATGGCGGATGGACTATAAAAAAAATTCTATGATAAAATTAGAATGTATATGAACCTGAAAAGTCACAGGTAATCATCGCAGGTAATCATATATACAATTTGTTTTATTGATTTTCACTATTTAAAAAAGGAGGTTGATTAAGGATGAAGGAAAACCGTGCATACGGGGAATTTGAGGCGTATTCCCTATATTGTCCAAACTGCAAGAAAGCTATGCCTGTGAGGAAAAGGCTGCTTCTTGTCCTTCCTGACGGGGATAAGTATGAATATCTGTGCAGCCAGTGCGCCACATCCCTGGGCATGAAAAAGGATGACAAAACAAACGATTTTAAGGTGCTATTTGATGGTAAAGGCATGCGAAACCCAAAAAACCGGCGTTAAGGAAAAGGCGGCGCAACTGCCTGATATGCCTGGCGTATATCTCCTTAAGGACGACCTTGGCGAAATCATTTACTGCGGTAAAGCGGTCTCTCTTAAAAAAAGGGTCGCATCCTATTTTCGTCCATCTCCAGATTCGGATCCCCGAAAAGGGCTTCTGTCATCAAAGGTGCGCGATCTGGAATATATCGTCACAAATTCTGAGCTTGATGCCCTTATACTCGAGAGCAATCTCATAAAGAAACACAGACCCAGGTTTAATGTCCTTTTAAGGGATGACAAGAATTATCCCCATCTATGCATCACGCTGAATGAGCCCTACCCAAGGCTGAAGATAGTAAGGAGGATAAAGAAGGACGGTTGCATATACTTTGGCCCTTATACTCCGTCAAAGGCCATGAATCAGACGCTGCGCCTGATTCACCAGATATTCCCGATTCGAAGATGCAACAAACCTCTGCCTAAAGATCCAAAGAGGCCCTGCCTGAACCATCAAATCGGCCTATGCCGGGCGCCCTGCTCAGGGCTTATTACATACTCCGAATATCAGGGCCTTGTACAGGAAATAATCTTGTTTCTTCAGGGGAAAAAGGACGAGCTTGTAAAAAGGCTGACAAAAGAGATGAAGCAGGCTGCAATTGGACACAGATATGAGCGGGCTGCCACCCTCAGGGATCAGATTCGCGCCATACAAAGCTGTATGGAAAAGCAGCACGTTTTTTCAAGCTCGCTTGAGGATCGAGATTGCTTTGCCTTTTCCAAGGACAAGGATATGGCATACGTTCAGATATTCTTCATCCGGTTCGGCAAAATGACCGGAAGAAAGGCGATTCAGCTTACAGGAATAAAAGACATCCCTGATGAAGGGCTGATGGCTGATATATTAAAACAGTTCTACGAATCAGGCAGGTATGTGCCCCCCGTTATTCTGGCACAGGTCAATCCGGATGAATCCGTTTTGCTTCAAAAGTGGCTTTCAGGTAAAAGGGGTTCAAGCGTTAAAATCCATGTCCCTCATAGAGGTGAAAAGAGGGAACTGATGCTAATGGCGCAAAAAAATGCCATGTTGTGTCTTAAGACATCCCCTGACGAAGATGGATCAAAGGTCTCATCAGGATTATTGAATCAGGTAATGGATGATCTCCGGCTTCCGCACTTGCCAAGAAGGATCGAAGGCTTTGATATATCAAATCTGGGTTCTACTGAGGCAGTAGGGTCCATGGTTTTATGGCAGTACGCAAAACCTGTAAAATCAGGGTACCGAAGGTTCAAGATCAAAGATATAGAAGGTATAGACGATTACAGTATGATGGCTGAGGTTATCAGGAGGCGTTATGCCAGGCTGCAAGAAGAAAACGGCGACCTGCCCGATTTGATCCTGATAGATGGAGGCAAAGGCCATCTGCTGGCAGGCATGAATGCCCTGGCAGGGCTTGGCATATCAAATATCCCTGTAGTCAGCCTGGCAAAACGCGAGGAGCTGATCTTCATGTCAGAATGGGATTCGCCTCTAAATCTCCCTTCAAGATCGCCTACGCTTCAGCTTTTGCAGCGCATAAGGGATGAGGCGCACAGGTTTGCAGTGACCTTTCAGAGAATCAGAAGGGCCAAAAAGGCATTTTCATCAGCCCTCGACAATATCCCCGGTGTTGGGCCCGAACGTAAAAGACGGCTTCTCACAAGATTCCATGGACTGGATGATATTAAAAAGGCTTCTTTTGAGGAACTTTTGTCCACACCCGCAATTGACCGAACTACTGCCAAAAATATCTTCGAATATTTTCAAAATTCCATAAAATCCTAAAATATCCTCTGCTATAGCATTACACCACAGGGAAAAGCGGGGATATCTTTACCTATGATAGGCCATAGCGAAGTCACAGAAACTGTCGAATGGGAGCAAGATATCTTTGTATATCTTTATTTGGATAAGGTGATGGAGAAAAGGCAGGCAACAGCCTCTAAAATATAAGAGCCGCCACCTGCCTGTATTTTTTCTCTATATGATCTTTATATGTAAAAATATAAAAACTCCACGCCTGAAAAATGCGTGTGTTTTATTCTTTTAGATAGTAGGTGTGGCAGTGTTAAAAAGGTTATTAAACAGATATGGATACATTCCTCCCATGCCCATAAAACCGCCCATCATGCCGCCCATAAACGGCAGATAGCTCGTACTGTCCAGAGTGCCTGTGCCTAAACCGGAATATAAATAGGGATTGAATCTGCCCATGCCCATAAATCCGCCCATCATGCCGCCCATAAACGGCAGATAGCTCGTACTGTCCAGAGTGCCTGTGCCTAAACCGGAATATA
>JAFGSM010000007.1 GCA_016934595.1 bacterium
TAGCCTACCCCATTTTAATAATACATAACTCCTTAGTATATAACGATCCAGGAGGTTCGGATGATTCCGAATAATAATGTAAGGCATCAGGTCAATGGTAAAAAGGGCAAGACCGGTTTCGGCACATTCAAAGGGGTTTATATACCCAGCATCCTCACGATACTGGGTGTCATCATGTACCTGCGTCTCGGATGGGTGATTGGTAATGTCGGGCTATGGAAAACCCTGATTATTGTCACTATATCAAGCGCCATTACCTTCCTGACCGGCCTTTCGATCTCTGCGACTGCCACCAACATGGATGTGGGAGGCGGCGGGGCATATTTTATGATCTCACGTTCCTTCGGGGTTGAGGCAGGCGCAGCAGTAGGCTTTCCTCTATTCCTGGCCCAGGCGATAGGCATTTCCTTCTATATCGCCGGATTCTCCGAATCTGTCCACAATCTGTTTCCTCAATTGTCCATACCTTTGATAGGTGTGGTCAGCCTGGTGATCCTTACTATTCTGGCTTACATCTCCGCAGATATTGCATTGAAGACACAACTGGGTATATTTGTGATCATAATGCTATCCCTTATTTCATTTTTGCTCGGTGGCACACCCGCAATGCAGACTTCGGGAACCGTATCCGCCCTGCCGAAGGCCTCCTTCTGGATTGCCTTTGCTGTATTCTTCCCTGCGGTCACAGGAATTGAAGCTGGGATAGCCATGTCAGGAGACCTGAAGGACCCTGCCAAATCACTGCCCTGGGGTACGCTCTCTGCGGTCATCACTGGGTATATTATTTATATGACCATACCAGTATTCCTTTTCTATCATGTATCAGGGGAAGTCCTGCGCTCAAATCCCATGATCATGAGGGATGTGGCGCGCATCGGCTCTTTGATTATTCTGGGGATATGGGGGGCCACCCTGTCAAGCGCACTCGGAGCCCTTCTGGGCGCGCCCAGAACCCTCCAGGCGCTTGCCAGGGACCGGGTAGTGCCGCAATTCCTGGGAAAGGGTTTCGACCCGCAGGACACGCCAAGGATCGCCACGGCCTTCGCATTCATAATCGCAATTATCGGTATCCTTCTTGGAGACATCAATGCAATCGCCCCGGTGCTCTCCATGTTCTTCCTGACATCTTACGGCACATTGAATCTCATAGCAGGAATTGAAGGCATGATCGGGAATCCATCATACCGGCCGACATTCGGGACGCCATGGCCACTTTCCCTTCTCGGATCAGCCCTCTGTCTGGGGACCATGCTTATGATCAACCCAGGCGCCACATTTATTGCCTCCTTTATCATTGTCCTTATCTTTTACGTAATGATCAGGAGGGATATTAATGCCAGGTGGTCGGACATACGCAGAAGCATCCTGCTCTTTTTTGCCCGTTTTTCCATTTACAGGCTCGAAAGATCAAAGAGGGATGCCCGTTCATGGCGGCCCAATATCCTGGCTATGACAGGCGCTCCGACCCAGAGATTTTATCTTATCCAGCTTGCGGATGCTCTTACACAAGGAAAGAGCTTTCTCACTGTGACCTCCATACATCCGAAGGATTCTGTAAGCGAGGAACGGGCTGAGAGTCTTGAAAACTCCATCAGGGAATTTCTCCGCAAAAAAGGGATACCTGCCCTGGTCGAAGTGAATGTCGCAGATGACCTTATCTGCGGGGCAAAAAATCTGATCAGCACTTATGGGCTGGGCCCGCTGACACCCAATACTTTCATGCTTGGAGAGACCATGCAAAAGGAGAATTTTACCCGGTTTGCCGAATTAATCAGGTTGATTTACCAGTCAAAACGAAATGTAATTATTGTGCGTGAGAGCAATATCACCGAGGTCCTACACAAAAAAAACAAGAAGATTTACATCTGGTGGGGCGGGCAGAAAGGCAATGCCGGATTGATGCTCGCCCTGGCTTATATGCTTCAGACTAGCCCTGAGTGGAAGGGATCGGAACTGATTGTTAAGACTATTGTCAAAAGTGAAGAAGACAAGGTAAAGGCAACTGAAAATATGGAAAACTACTTTGCCAAAGGGAGACTACGTTCCAAACTCGAGATATTGGTAGACAGCCAAAAAGAGAATATAATTCAGACCACGATAAAAAAATTCTCACAGGATGCGGATCTGGTGTGGATGGGAATGAAGGCCCCGAACCACGGTGAAACTGACCAGGAGTATGCAGCCTATTATGAAAACCTCATCATATCAACCAAAGGATTCCCACCGCTGGCCTTTGTCCTATCAGGCGAGGACCTGAATTTCAATGAACTATTCAAATAGAAAAGCAGAGGATTACTACCCTTATAAAGTAAAAATCATTTTATTTTTGAAATCAAGACCATTTTAAAGACTCAAGGCAACTTATTTCTGTTGAACTTTTGTAAGGAAAGTTTTTCATAATGGACATGCAAAGATCAATTAGCTTTTGGGGAGCCACGGGGATAGGGGTTGGCGCTATTGTTGGCGGGGGTATCCTTGCGCTGGCAGGCATAGCCTTTTCTAAAGCAGGGCCTTCAGCCATCATAGCATTTGCACTGAATGGGTGTATAGCATTTATCACCGCAAGGAGTTTTGCGGAAATGTCCCGGTCCTTTCCTGAATCCGGTGGCGTGTATACATTTACCAAAAAGGTCTTTTCGGTCAGGGCCGCATTTGCCGTTGGGTGGATACTCTGGTTTGCATCCATTATGGCAGGTGTCCTTTATGCATTGGGGTTTGCCTTTTACGCGATAAGCGCACTGCAAAGCCTTAGCCGTATCCTTTTCGGTGGAGCCCCAAACTGGATTTCAGAGCGTTCAATGATCATAATCCTCTCCGCAGGGGCAACAATTTTCTACACAATAAGGCTTGGCAGAAAAACTGGTGGTGGTGGCCAATGGGAAACTTTGGGAAAGATCATCATCTTTTCTCTCTTGATACTGAGCGGATTATTTTTCCTGTCAAGACAGCCGAAAGAGGTTGTCCAAATAAAGCTTTCTCCCTTTTTTGGGGGAGGGATTTTGGGGATTTTGCAGGCGATGGGTTTTACCTTCATCACGCTTCAGGGATTTGACCTTATAGCCGCCGTAGCCGGTGAGGTAAAAAAACCGGAGCAGAATGTTCCACGGTCAATGTACCTATCTTTGGGGATAGCTCTTTTTTTGTATCTGCCCTTTCTTTTTATCATTGCAATCGCAGGTGTTCACCCAGGCCAGACAATAATGTCGATGAGCCTTATGCACAGGGAAACAGTTGTAGCGGTTGCGGTTCGCAACTATTTGGGGGAACCCGGATATTGGCTGATTATCATAGCTGCCATCCTGTCCATGCTCTCAGCCCTCTATGCAAATATCCTCGCCGCATCACGAATTGCCTTTGCAATGGCTCGCGACCGCACCCTTCCCCGTTTCCTTGTTGCATCAGACAAGGAGTCCGGAATTCCTGTCAGATCCCTTTATATAAGCAGCAGCATCCTCATCATCAGCCTTGTCACTATTTCCGATTTACCTATTGCAGGGGCTTCGGCAAGTTTGGTATTTCTGATATCCTTCACCCTCGTGAATCTCACGACAATCATGGCGAGTTTACGCGGCGGGCTTCAGGGAAGGGCGGTGACAAAATCACGATTTCCTGTGATGCCGCTCATAGGTGTTATCTTTTGCGGATCTCTGGCCATTTTTCAAGGTATCAATGTTCCTGATGCAGGCAAGATTATCAGTATCTGGCTTGCCATTGGATTTATCCTTTATTTCGCTATACTTTCAGGCCGCGCAGAGGTCGTTGACGCCTTGGGTGAGGCGAGGGATCCCCGTATTGTCAGGCTAAGAGGAAGGAGCCCCCTTGTCCTCATACCCCTTGCAAATCCATATCGGGCAAAGGCAATGGTGGAACTTGCCAATGCCCTTTCCCCATCTCAGGTAGGGCGCGCCCTCCTTCTTTTCGTCATAGCTGGAGATATCGAATGGGAATCCGGTCATACTCCACCCCAGTTGATCGCAACCCAGGAAGTTTTGCGGGATGCCCTTACTGCTTCCTTTTGTTCAGCCCTTTCCCCAGAGGCACTGATTACCGTTGCAAGGGATCAATGGTCTGAAATTATCCGTGTCGCACAGATACACCGTTGTGAAAGCCTGCTTATCGGGCTTGGAGATCTTGTCCATAATAAGGTTAATCCCTATCTCAATGCATTGGTGAGTCAAGTGGGCTGTGATATCGTTTTTTTGAAATCCTCACATGACTGGCAACTCTCCAAAGTCAAACGCATTCTGGTCCCCGTAGGCGGCAAGGGGAACCATGACGAGCTTCGTGCCAGGTTGCTGGGCAGCCTGTGCCGGTCTTTTGACTGTCAGGTGACATTTCTGCGGGTCGTATCACCACAAACCACGGATAAGGATATCCGGATGATACGTTACCGTCTGGACCGCCTTGCAGGGGATGAGGTGCCCATCATGCCTATGGTCCAGGTTATTAGAAACTACAGTGTTGTTGAAGGGGTAAAGGAATTTGCAACGGAAAGCGACCTGGTGATCCTCGGAATACAGCGAATCGGGCGTTATAAGAAGGTTTTTGGCGAGGTAGCTGTGAAGATTGCGCAGGCAACCACAGGGGCGACCATTCTCATAAGTCGTCATGGATAGTACAATATTTTCTACCCTGGGTGAGCTACCGGTTATTTTATTATAAACTTGCAGGATATCTCCTTCATCCTGTCTGTCAGTTCCTCTGAACCAGGGATCTTTTTATTTTCCATAAGTATCCTGCCCTGACAAATGGTTGTATCAACGCATGAGCCATTCGCTGAGTAAATCATATTGGATATAAGATTATGATTGGGGACAAGAGCAGGATCGCTCAAATCCACCAGAACAAGGTCGGCATCTTTGCCCGCTTTGATCTCTCCATTGTTGAGATGAAAGATCTCGGATCCATTCCTGGTGATCATGTCGAATGCATCACGGACGTTCATGGCGGTAGGATCATTCTCAGCCCATTTGGTTATCAAGGCAGAGATCTTTGCGGTCTCAAGCATGTCAAGGTTATTGTTTGAGGCAGCTCCATCCGTTCCCATGGTCATCCTTATCCCGCGGCGCTTAAGTCTCGAAAAAGGGAATATCTTATTTACTGCCAGTTTAAGGTTGGAACAAGGATTGGTAACGGCATTTACACCTTTTTCCGCAAGAATATCCATCTCTCTGGAATCAAGCCAGACACAATGGGTCGCTATAAGGCGTCCGCTTAAAAAACCGATCCCGTCAAGATATTCCACAGGCCTCATCCCATGCCTTTTAAGACAATTGTCAACCTCTGTCTGAGTTTCGGACAGATGCATATGTATCATCAAATCGTGTTCATGGGCAAAGGCGGCTATCCATCTCAGATTTTCTTCGGACACGGTGTATATGGCATGCGGCCCGACCTCAAAGGTGACCAAGGGGCTATACAGGGCGGATATCTTAAACTCCCTTTCTATACGATCACGGTCATTTCTGGCCTTTTTGGGGTCAAAATTGTCTATGCACACCCCTGGTATGAAAGCCCTCAACCCCATATCTTTGGCAGCCCGGGCAGCGGCCTCCCATTCCCAGTACATATCATTAAAAAAGGTGACCCCGTTCCTGATCATCTCAAGACAAGCAAACTTTGTCCCCCAGTAAACCTCCTCAGGTGTTATTTTGGCCTCCAGCGGCCATATCTTATTTTGCAGCCAGTCCATCAGCATCATATCATCGGCATATCCTCTAAACAGCGTCATTGCGGCATGGGTATGCCCGTTGATAAAGGATGGCATTATGGCCTTGCCGCTGGCATCCAATATCCTGTCCGCCTCCTCTTCTATCCTTCCTACACGGGCTATTTTCGTGCCTTCAACCAGCACATCCGTTTTTTCTTCATTCAGGATGGCGTTTTTGATCAATAATGAACCCACGTTTCCCTCTTCTTCAAGCTCAAGAAAATAGACCCAGGTATTTTTTTCCTTTTTTGTTTACAAGAATATTATATTTTCATGATCCACAGTGCCCCGAAGGGCTATTAAAGTTTGTGCTTAAACCATCCTTGAGGCGGTCCGAAACAGCGGCAACAAAACCCTCTAATAAATCCATCACTGTTGAGGACGCCTTTTGGACTGCACCTATGATCTCCTCCAATGTGTATACCCTGGGAGAATCAGGCAGGTTTATATTGCTTATTACAGAAAGCCCTAAAACCCTTATCCCGCAATGAACCGATGCGATCACCTCGGGCACTGTTGACATCCCAACAGCATCGGCTCCGATTGCCCTCAAAAACCTGGTCTCCGCCCTTGTTTCCAAATTCGGTCCGGGGACTCCCGCGTAGACACCCTTTAACAGGGGAATATCCTTTTTAACTGCTGTTTCCTCCATAAGGCTGATCAAGGTGTTGTCATAAGGCTCGGTCATATCCGGGAACCTGGGCCCGTATTCATCCTGATTAGGCCCTGTAAGAGGGCTTCCACCCATGAGGTTTATATGGTCTGTTATAATCATTATCCGGCCTGAGGAAAAAAGAGGATTCAGCCCTCCTGCGGCATTGGTTAAGATAAGTATGTTTACGCCAAGTTCCTTAAAGAGGCGGACTGTAAAAGCGATTTGATTCATGGAAAAGCCTTCGTACAGATGCAGGCGTTTGGTCAGGATGACAACAGGATGTCCTTTTATCGTTCCGGATATTATTGCGCGGTCATTCTGACCGATGCATGGGAAATTCGGGATTTGTGAAACAGGGAACCGCAGGCCTGCCATTGCAAGCCCGGACAGAGACTCTAACCCTGTGCCTGAGATTATGCCGGTTACAGGCTTTTGCTCTATTTTGCTTATAAGAAAACCGGCCGATTCCCGGATACTGGATACCGGTATCTGATCAATACTCACAGGGTTCCTCCGAAAGCCCTTGGCATCAAATCTCTTCAGCATGCAGAAAATCTCCGGATATCCCTATTGTCATGTCAACGATAATCTGTCATTTCGAAATGATCTGGCTGAAAGGGGGCAGCCCTTGACATTGGACAAAGGGTAAACTATATAATCAACGGCTATCTAAAATTCATTATCCAGTGTCAGGGGCTGAGCCCAAAATACACTATGGCTGCCAGAGGGTATCCATAAATCCGGCATATGGGGTTGTTATCAAAAAATATCCCTGGTTTGGCCATCTTTCAATTTCATTACCCTGTTTTTCTACAGTCACAACAAATCTTATATGAGTTTTAGGATCAGCATTTAAGTGCTTAAACGGGATGCCGATCTCCAGAATTTTATCACCCGCAAGTTTTTCGATCCCTTCCGATAAACAAAAATCCTTATCCTTGTCCTTATCTTTATCCTTTCCCCTTTCTTTGTAATCTTCAATTATCCGTCCGGCCAAAGAGCCTGTGACAGGGTCTTTGCATATCTCAGCGTTTATAACCTTTGGGGAGAGAAAGTGTATGCCAAAGGTAAGATCGGTTTCCATGACTGGAAGGGAAGTGTCAAGGCGTATATATAAATGGCTTTCGTCAAATCCGTAATAGATGTCCTTCAAGATGCTTTCTGCGCGGTGAATAGTGCCCCCTGACCTCTTGATCCTGAAACGGACTGCCGGAAGCCATTCAAAATAGCTGGTCACCCTGCCATCAAAAACAGGGGTAAAAAATGCCTGAGGCTGACCCTTATGTGTATACTTGACCCTGTTTATAAGAATGGGAAAATGGAGCTCGTTCGGGACAGGCAACCCAAGGCGGTTATATATATTTGCAAGGTGCTTTCTAAATATATGGTCAAAAAGATCGGCCTGTTCGGTGAAATGCTCATCCCCATACCACCAGAACCAGTCGCTTCCTTCGGCTATATAAAGCTCTTTTTGGGCGATGTCGATGTTCTTTTGATTTCTATCCCCTCCCCTTTTGCGCTTATATTCTTCAAGGGCATGGCGGGTACGGGAGAGATAATCCCATGCGGTATTGTCTTCCTCTTCACCTACCCAGATCTTAAAATTGTGGTTGATCCAGGAACCTGGAAAAAGATTATCTATCCTATCCCTCTGCTCAGGCGGAAATTGATCAAGGTATTCGGACACCGTTACCATTTTGAGATTTGGATCGCTGCAAATGGCTCCATAAAGCCTGGCAAGAAAATCCCTGCCATTGTATGGATAGAATTCCCATGCATTTTCCCCATCCATAATAATAGTAACCAGCCCAGGACGTTCATCTGCAGGGATGTTTTGATGAATCATGCGCAGCCTGCCAATGAAATCCTCCACAGCCCTTTCTGTCTGCCAGCTCTGGTAAACGAATCCGATCTGATCGGAAAGTATCCTGTCCCTGAACACGCCAATGACCTTTTGGCCTCCATTGAAAATCCAGTAAGGTTTGTAAAGGAGGGACGGATTTTTTATACAGCCCCGCAGGTCACGGTCAATGGAGATATCGAGACTTCTGGCCAGGATATCCTCATCCGTTGCCAGCCATTCAATGCCAAGGCCACTCAGCATAGGGATAATTTCAGGGGAAACCGAACCTTCCGATGGCCATATCCCTTTTGATTGTCTTCCAAAAACCGATTTATGAAAATACGCCCCCATATCCAATTGGGCCTTGCAATCCTCAGGACAGGATAAAGGCATTTCAGGAAGCCGTATTTCAGGGCTTGAGACCTTTGCGACAGACATATTGCATAGAAGCGGCATAATGGGATGAAAATAAGGGGTTGTGATAAGTTCCGCGCATCCTATATCCATAATCTTCTTGTATTGCGGTATTATCTTTGAGATGATTTCTTTCTGTGCCTCGATAATGGTTTCCATGTCCTTTTGGTCAAAATTCTTCCCCTTTGCCATTAATCTGGAAATCCTCTCGTCATATCTTTGATATCCCGTATCCATCCATGCCAGGCTATGCCATACACGTATATCCTGTATATCCTGATTGGAGATATATCTTTGTTTGATACGCAGATCCTCTTCAGAAAAATAGTACCCCCGATCCATCAAAAGGCTGCTGTATCGAGGATAAATCTTTACCATCCTGTCCCAGTTGGCCAGGAAAAAATTTTTCAGGATAAATACCCTTTCATCCTCTGTCAATAATTCGACAGGCTTCATCGCAAGCCTTATAAAAGTGTCCTGCTCTATATTTTGAGAATAATCCTGTATCTGCTCCAAAAGGCAGGGCGTCAAACTGAACGTAACATGGGCATCAGGAAAATCTTCAATGAGGCGGGCCATGCCATAGTAGTCTTTGATTCCGTGAAGCCTCACCCAGGGCATGACATATTCGCCAGTGATGAGGTCTTTATAATAAGGCTGGTGCATATGCCATATAAAGGCTATATGGAGGGGCTGCCTCGAGATCATTTGATCACTTTTGGCAGCTTTACGGATGAAAACCCCTTAAGTGCATCCATCACCTCATCCTTTATGTTCTCCAGGGACTCCTTATCGTATGCCTCAAACCTGAGAACCAGCACGGGCTGTGTGTTTGATGCCCTCACAAGCCCCCATCCCCGTTCAAAGAGTATCCTGGCCCCGTCAATGGAGATCACTTCGTGATCCTTTTTAAATCGTCTTTTGATCTCTTCCACAACCCTGAATTTGTCTTCGTCCGGACATTCTATCCTTATCTCAGGGGTTGTGTAGGTTTTAGGCACATCAGACAATATCTTGCCAAGCGGGATCCCGGACATAGACAATATCTCAAGAAGCCGGCACGATACATAGATGGCATCGTCATACCCATAATATCTGTCCGCGAAAAATATGTGCCCACTCATCTCGCCTGCCAGTGCGGCATTCTCCTCCTTCATCTTGTTCTTTATCAATGAGTGCCCTGTCCGCCACATTACAGGCCTTCCGCCATGCGCCTTCACGTCCTTTTCCAGGTTCTGGGAACATTTGACATCAAAGATGATGGTCGCCCCCTTTCTTTCAGAAAGTATATACCTGGAAAAAAGGATCAACAACTGGTCGCCCCACAAAATGTTGCCTGTCTCGTCCACTACCCCGATCCTGTCGCCATCCCCGTCATAGGCCAATCCGCAATCGAAATCGCCATCTCTAACTGTATTGATAAGTTCCTGGATATAAGCCTCTACCGTAGGGTCGGGGTGGTGGTTCGGAAACCTGCCATCCGATTCACAATAAAGCCTTTTAACATTGCAGCCAAGTTCTTCGATAAGGTCAGGGGCGACAATGCTGGATGTGCCGTTTCCTGCATCCACAACAACATTCAAAGGCTTCCGGATATTGATCTTGTCCTTTATCATCGACTTGTAATGGGGGATGATATCGTAAGCCCTTACAATCCCCTTTGAGCCATCCTTAAATCCTCCGGATTCTATCAATCTTCTTAATTCCTGAATCTGTTCCCCATAAATGGTATCCGTGCCTATGTTCATTTTGAATCCGTTGAAATCAGGAGGGTTATGGCTTCCGGTAATCATTACCCCCCCCTCCGAATCTTTCAGGTGATGTAGTGAAAAATATAACAGGGGCGTAGGGATCAGCCCGAGGTCCCATACGTCGCAACCTGTTCTGACAAGGCCCTTAACCAGCGCATCCCTGAACCCTTCAGAGCTCAGACGGTTGTCATGCCCTACGTTCAATACCCTTTTCCCTTTTATCTGCGCATAAGTCCCAAATGCCCTGCCCAGGGTATACACAGTGTCCTCTGTAAGATCCTCCCCGACTATACCTCTTATATCATATTCTCTAAATATTAACGGATTCATAAGTTCTCCCCTTATATCTTATTTAATTCCATAACAATGTTGAAATTGACCTGATTCCCCTGTCCTTTGATGTTGGCCTCGGCAATATTAACGTTTTTAAAGATTTTTGAATTATTGAGGCTTGACTTCACCTTTTCCAGTGTCTCAAAGGTTTCGGATTTTCCCTTCAACATAACCTTGCCATCATGAAATTGTATTTCCTGGACAAGGATATCATATTCCTTGGGTATCCTTACGCTCAGCTCCCTCAAGATATCCAGGGAACTGACATCCTGACCAAAAAAATCACCGTACCTTTTCTGAATGGCAGACTCATGTTCGACAGCCTTCTTCAGCATAGAAAGAGTCTCAGGACCCCATGAAGCGTCCGGCATGGCCAATGACAAAACCTTTTGGGTCTCGTTTTCCAGAATTTGTATGCGGTTATTATAATATCCGAACCTGACCGCAAGATTCAGGATCCCCAGTGCAATAATAAATCCAAGAAAAATGACCAGCGCCAAGGCCTTCTGGCGTGTTAAAGCAAAAGACTTCCTGATTGAATACGAATCCTTAAGAAAATTCCATGCCCTGCCTCTTTTGAATCTTTTTGCCATGCAAAGCCCCAATGGAGATGCCAGAAATGACCCTGAATCCAGGCCGTTGCCTCTCAATTTCACTGGCAGATTCTTGAATGAATACAATGATTCTGTCTTGATCTTAAGCCTGTCTCTTATAAGGACATCCAGCCCTGCTACATGCGAAGCGCTTCCGGTTAAAACAATCCTTTCAAACTGTCTATCTCTATACGTAGGAAAAGATGCAAGCGTTAGACCTATTTGATCGCAAAGGTTATTTATGCCGGAGCCGCTGTTTTCCCTGTCTATCTGACGGGTAAACAATATCCTTTCCCCGTCCATGATCAGGAGGGTTGCCTTTTTTTGATCCAGATTTATGACCCCGTTGATACCCTTGTTTTTACCTGAAAAAAAAGCCTGGTTGAGAAAGAACAAGCCGACCGAATCAAGTGTCACTGCGCGGGGCTCAAAACCGGCTGACGTCAAAATATCAAGGTGCTCCTCCAGTATCTTTTTGGGCACTACCGCTGCCAGGATATCGGTTCCGGATGACCTGTCGGTTTTTATCACATGATAATCCATAACCACTTCATCCAAAGAACAAGGCAATGTTTGCTCAACCTCAAATGGATATACCTTTGACAATTTCTTCATATCAGTGAATGGAATATGTATATGCCTGAACATTGACAATCCGCATGGAATAGCCGAATAGACTACATCATGCTGGATGTGATTTCGTGAACAAACCTCTCTGACAAAATCTCCGATATTCTTTGTCCCTTTACTCTTTATTTCTTCAGGTATAGGCTGGGACACAGAATGGGTTATCTCCTGAACCTTGAGACCCCTGTTTATTTGACACAGGTCAACCCTGTCGGTATCCAAAACAATGCCCAATATTTGTTCAAACATAGCTCAAACTCAATGTTGTTTTATCATACCTCTCTGATCCCTGATCAGTATGTTTTCCTGGAGCGGATAAAATTTATCCGCACATTCCTTAAGATCTATGGCGGTGTTGTAAGAAAAACCATATACCTCCACCCTTATGCCTTTATTCTGAAGGTGTTTCACAAGAGGGACAAAATCCCCGTCTCCGCTTGCAAGGCAGATTACATCCACCTTGTCGGCTAAAAGGAGAATATCCATAGCGATTCCTACGTCCCAGTTTCCCTTGGCATATCCGTTTGTCCCTGTTTTAAGATCGAGGGTCTTGACAACATAAGCATTGTCATGAAGGAGGTTGATGAATTTCGACTGATCGATCTCAGGGGTTTTAACTATATATGCCGTGGCCTGAACCAATTTTCTTTCCTGCAGCGCAAACTCAAGAAACTTTTCAAAATCGAGACGGCCATGATAGAGATTTTTGGCTGAATAAAACATATTCTGAACGTCCACGAATACGCCTACCCTGAGGTTTTTTCCCCTCCGCACAAGCCTGCGGGGCAAAGAGAAAGGGATTATGCTGCAGATTTTATCTTTCCATGTAGAAGGTTTGAATCCTTCCGTTCCGTTTTCTGCAAAGGGTCTTCCAGAGGATTTGTAAAGACGGTCAAGCCTTTCTTTCTCCTTTTTCAATGCATCGAATCTATCCTTTGAAATATACTCCTTTTCGATCCTTTCCCGAAGATCCCTATTCTTCCTGTCAAGGGCCTCCATCCTTTTTTCCAGATTCTTTATCGTTTCAGCATCCTTCTTGCTATGAGCCTGCTGGGCGAGTTTGGCCTTTTCCTTTTTAAGCTGTTTTACCTCATTTGACAGCCTTTTTATCTCTATTCTGTCATTTGAATTGATGCCATCTTCCCCGATTTTCACGGGCAAATCAACCTGTTCCTCTTTGTCATGCCTTTTGGCTTTATACTGATCTTTGGTTTTATCACCATCTTCCTTATCTGAGTTGCTAAAATCAATATGTGTTTTTTTGCTTCCTAATTCTGAAATCATAGACTTCCCCTCAAGCCTTTTTTCCTGAGAGGGGTCCATTAGAAGGGCCCAGATCAGACGGGCTGTGTCCATCCTCTTTCTATGCCCTTTCTCTTTATTTACAGCGGAATCAAGAAATTCCTTTATCCTGGAATTCTTGACGGCCTCCTTGGCCTCAGCAGAATATAAGTCCAGGGTCTCCCCCACCTCCTTGAACAAATCGGGTTTAGAGAATGCCCCTTTAGCCAGCAGGCCCGCAAGATTCTTTGTAGGAATCTTGGTAGTCTTTACATTCTTCGGATTCAGGTTGAGCCTGTTTACCAGTTTGGCCAAATTCCAATGAGAAAGGGCGCAAACAAGTATAGACTTAAGATCGTCTGAATCCAACAGCTCCTTTATCAGTTCATATTGTTTGATTTCACTTTGCATCTCAAATCATCCCCCTTTAAACAAGTTTATCAGATACAGGGAGATGGTGATAGCCGTTTTTCAACGATTTGTTGCGCCGCAAAGCGGCATTAGCCTTTATTTTATAATTAGTTAAATATTGACGGTTAGATTCCAATCCTTCAGCCTCTCTATATATTGATAATTTGTAAGATCACACCACAGAGGCGTTATAGAAATAAATCCCCTTTTTACTGCAATATAATCCAGCTCATCACCCCCTTCCATTTCAATATCTTCGCCTTCCAGCCAGTAATAAATATTCTGTCTTGGATCCATCCTTTTCTGAAACCTGTCAAGGAAGCGGCTCTGCCCCTGTTTAGTAAACACTATGCCCCTAATACCGGTCTCAGGGCAGGATGGTATATTAATATTTAAAAAGGTGCGCTCAGGCAGACCCTTTTCCATAACCGTTTTGGCAAGTTGCGCTGTAAATGCCGCCTGAAAGGAAAATGCCTCCCTATCTATATTATCACAGATGCAGGTTCCTTCACCCACTTCTGTTGACACCGCAAGGGCAGGCAACCCAAGTATCGCACCCTCCATTGCCCCTGACACTGTGCCTGAGTATATAATATTTGTCCCTGTGTTCAAACCTTGATTTATGCCTGAGACAACCATATCCGCATGATGATCCATAATAGCCCCCAGGGCGATCTTTATGCAGTCCGCTGGCGTACCATTGACAGCATACCCAAAAATTTTCCCATCCATTCTTACCTCTTTGACCCTCAGCGGATGCGAGATAGTTATGGAATGTCCCACAGCGCTTCGCTCCGTATCAGGGGCTACTACAGTCACCTCCCCAATGGCCATAAGCGCATCGGCCAATGCTGCCAAACCAGGGGAATGTATACCATCATCATTGGTTAAAAGGATTCTCATCTGTCAATTAATTGTGCCATCACACCTGTTTTTGTTAATTTTCATATCACGACGCTGCCTCCAGGCCATGATGGTTTTTTATTTTTTAAAGCCTTACAGGCATTATTATGAATTTCACATTTTCCTGATCCTTCGGCCTCAGGATAGCCAGCGACTCATTATCGCTCATCTCAAGAGACACTTCTGGGTCGTCGATCACGGAAAGGGCATCTAAAATATATCTGGGATTAAAGCCGATATCAATCCCTTCTCCATTGTAATCAACCTCTATTTTATCAAGGGCATCTCCTATATCAACATCTTCCGAATCCAGGACGAACTTGCCCGGACTCAATCTGAAATGGATAAACCAGTCCTTTTTTTCGGAGAGCAGGGACACCCGCCTTACAGACTGGCGGAAACGCTCGCGGTCAAGGATTACTACCTTGTCGTTTTTGACTGAGATGGGCTGCTTGTAATCAGGAAACTTATTTTCCAGCAACAGGGCAAAGACTATAATGTTTTGCCATGAAAAGATGATATGGTTTTCAGTCAATCCCACCATTATCATGCCTTTTTTATCAGGGGCATCGGATGCCTTTTCTTTACCCTTGTCTATATTTGGCAGAATCTTAGGCAGCTCATCCAGCAATTTTTTAGGGAGAACCTTAGTGACATTTACAGGCAGATTCAACTTATCAGAGCAAACATAGGCCATCCTTAGGCCATCCGTCCCTACCATCTCAATCCCCTTGCTATCTCCAGAAAAAAGCGCCCCTGCTGGGGCGCCATAGAGTTTTTGCTCAACAACAGGAACGGCGATATTTACTTTATAAAACATGTCGGTCAGGATAGCCAGGGGTATCTGATGCATTATTTGGGTCTCAAAAACGGGGAAGGCGGGAAATTCTTCGGTATCGACGGAAGGTACGTGAAATAATGAATTCATGCAGGTAAAGCGCAGCCGGTTGTTTTCCTCCAGCAACAAATCAACGGAAGAATTCTCAGGAAGCTCCCTTAAGATATCATATACGACCTTTGCTGGAAGACATACCTTTCCATGTATAGATACTTCGGCCTGGACATAAACCTTTATCCCAACATTCAGATCTGTGGCGGAAAGGTATACACCATCCCCCGATGTCTCAAGAAGGAAACATGAGAGTATAGGTTTTGTCCCCTTTATAGGTGTAATATTCTGTATTTTTTGGACTTCAGATAAAAAGCCGTTTCTGCCTATTTTTAGTTCCATAACTGCACCCCATTTTAATTAACAAGATTAAGATATATTTTTGAAACTTACATCAAGATAGTAACACAATCAGAAAAACTTTTACACCTATTTGATCTAAACAGAATAAATCGTCGGATAAGGAATAGGCCTGGCATCAACAACATCAGGAAGAGGCACGATAAGCTGATTATCTATTGTGATCCAACGATAATCAAGATTCAGATCCCTCAATTTCCCATCCGGAGGCGGGGTTGAATAAGGTGTCCTTATATATGTGACGAGGAAGATGACCACGAGGTCTTTTTTATCCGTATTTATCACATAATTTTTTCTGAATTTGTCGGGTTTTATTTTATATAACTTCTGTAATGCATTGGCATCTTCCTCTCCCAATTTCATCAAAACATAACGGTACACATTATCATTATCTATTTTGGTCATGGCCCGGGATTCTTTGCTCGCCACATAGATCGTAAATTGTAATCCTTCCTGCGACAAATATTGGCTGGCAACAGCTGCAGCGCTTCTTCGTCCGCCGGCTGTGTGATGGAATCCATAATACTCGAAAAGTTTTTGCTGTAAGTTTTCTGCGTATCTTTCACCATTCTCAAAAAGGTCCTTGGAGATATATCTCAATCTTTTTGCCAGGCACTCAGCCGCATCCGTAATAGGCCAGTCCATCTTGACATGAAAATGCGACAGGACATATCTGGCCCTTTTGGAAATGGTAGGGTCTTTTTGAATCAAAAGGGCATAATCAGCAGGCAAAAGGGAATAAAAAAGTTTGGCAAATCCCCAGGAATCAAAATATTTCATATTTTGAGTAAAATCAGGGCTTATTTTAAAGTCAACCAGGTACTCAAGATTTTCCTTTATCAGTTTATTGCCCGAAAGAAACCGGATATACTTTTTATGCCTGTTGGTCAGAGTTCCCTCGTAAAACAATACCAAAAAACAGTTCTGATACTCATATTCCCTCTCAATGACCTTGGCCTTTGGTTTTAGTTCCCTTTTTTCTACAAAGGGATATGGGTAATTGTTTGCCAAAAAATTCTTGTAGGAATCCATCAGGGCATATTTGATAAGATATTTTTCGAGTTCCGTCCTCAACAACTGATAGATTAATCGCTGGACCTTTTCCCTCTGGCTCAACATTTCATTAGTTATATTGTTCATCCGCCCCCAGTTATATAAAAAGCTATTCTAATATAATTAGATTATATAGTATTAAACCCGTTTTTTCAAGGCATTACTGTAAGATTCTAATAAGACAAAATCGACTTTTTACGAGGCCATCAAAACTGATGGCCTCGTAAAAAAGCGCCAAACCCGTCACTACGGCGAAGGCCAAAGACCAGAACTATTTGAAAACACTGGATTCCGTGTCAAGTACGGAATGACAAAATAAAGCAAAAAGTCGCCAAACCCGTCACTACGGCGAAGGCCAAAGACCAGAACTATTTGAAAACACTGGATTCCGTGTCAAGCACGGAATGATAAAATAAAGCAAAAAGTCGCCAAACCCGTCACTACGGCGAAGACCAAAGACCAGAACTATTTGAAAACACTGGATTCCGTGTCAAGCACGGAATGACAAAATAAAGCAAAAAGTCGCCAAACAGGCGGTTTTCGTCACAGTTTATACTACAAGATTATCCTGACGCAGGACGGGCATTTTCGAGCCCCCAGGCCGCTATGCGCGATATCATTGGCCCGTGTGAAACGCTAAGGGGCACATACTCCTTCAACGCCTTTTCCATGTCATTCTGGCATACAGGGCGTCCGCTGTCAGAGAATGCAAAATACATCGCTGAAACCACCGCCTCTGCGATCTCAGCGCCCGTATGCCCATCTGACAATGCAACAAGATCCCCGCTTCGTATGCCTGCATCCATCATCTTCGGCCTCCTGAGATGAACCCTCCAGATGGCCTCTCTCTCATCCTCATTCGGAAGACCCACAAAGAACATCTCGTCAAACCTCCCCTTTCTCGTAAACTCGGGAGGAAGGCTGGCGATATCGTTGGCTGTGGCCACAACGAACACAGGCGTTGTCTTCTCCTCAAGCCATGACAGAAAAGCGCCGAACACACGCTCACCCGCTCCTCCGTCAAGGGAATGACCGGCGCCTGCGAACGCCTTCTCAAGCTCGTCTATCCACAACACGCAGGGGCTGACAAGCTCAGCAGTCTGGAGGGCCTGCCTGATCCTGGCCTCGGACTCGCCAAGGCGGGAGCCCCGGATACGCCCCATATCGAGCCTCAGAAGCGGCACCTCCCATTCCCTTGCGAGCGCCTTTGCAGAAAGGCTCTTGCCGCAGCCAGGCACTCCCACTAGCACAGCGCCTCTCGGGCTGCGAAGGCCGAAACGCGCCCCCTCGGACGTAAATGCCTGCCTCCGCTTGTTAAACCAGACCTTGAGATTCTCAAGCCCGCCGATATCATCAAATCCTGCTCCCGGCTCGCAGAACTCCAGAGTGCCTGATGCCCTTACGATCTGCCTCTTCTGCCTGACTACCTCAGTCACGCACCCCTCTTTAAGGCCGCCCTGTTTGATCCTTGCCCTGCGCAGGACTCTCTCGGCCTCCCTGCCTGTCAACCCAAGAACAGCGCGTGCAAGCCTATCGCGCAGCGCCCCATCCATCTGAACGCCTTCGCCGCCTTTCCCTTCACCTTCGCGACCCTTTTTAACACCCCCTTCACCCTCGAAACTCCCCCTCTTCACTTCCCCTTCCACTTCACACCCGCCCCTATTCACAACACTTTCCCCTTCACACTTCCCCA
>JAFGSM010000080.1 GCA_016934595.1 bacterium
TTCCAAATTTCTTTATATATAAAATAATAAACAAATCAGATAGTTAAGATGAGATTTGGTTGAGAAAGGATTTTGATCATGAATGGAGAAAAGCCAATGTTTAGGGAAAAAATTGAGGAAATGGATGACGAAGAGATACGGGCGCAACAGGAAAGGGTTAAACGATTAAGGATGCCCGAGATACGCACCCTGGATTTTCTCTACAACGAAGGCGGGAAGGTGACCTACGAATACCCTGAGCTGACCGCTTTATGTCCGATGACAGGTATCCAGGATATCTATACCGTGCGTATTACATATATCCCGGAAAAAAAGGTGCCTGAATTGAAAAGCCTGAGGGAATATTTTCTTGGTTACAGAGACGTCCCGATCCTGCATGAGCATTTGGCAAGCAAGATATTTAAAGATTTCAATGAAGCGGTCATGGCCAGACAATTGACCATTCAATTGAATGTATCGGTCAGAGGGGGAATTTCAACCACAATAGTTATTGAAAAAGGAATGGAAAAAGAAGTCGCCGGCTAAAAACACATCCATTCTTTTATCGTCCTTTACTGGCTGTTAAGATATTTTATGAAAATCCCAATCAAAAAAGCGATTGGCCTGTCGGGTTTCATACGTGTCCCCCTCAAAACATAAAGCAGAAAAAACTTTTGTGATTAAAGCCCTTGCCGGTTTTCCAATAAAAATCCCTTGAAATACTCTACCAGCGGGAAGGCAGATCTTGTCTTATGCAGTATTATATAGAATTTTCGCTTAAAGGAAAGACCTTCGACTGCAACATGCCGCATAAGGCCGAATTTAACTTCATCCAAAATCGCGCAAAGGGAAATGACCGCTGCACCTAAGCCTGCCTTAATTCCCTGCTTGATTGCCTCTGTATTGCCTAGCTGGAAGACAATATTCAGTTCATTGAGGCGAATGCCTTTTTTATTAAGTTCATCTTCTATGGCCTTCCTCGAGCCAGAACCTTCTTCCCTTATTATAAAAGGGAGGGCCAGGAATTCCTCCAGGCTTATCGAGGTTTTTTGGGCGAGTGGATGGCTCGCATTCAAAGCAAGGGCCATAACATCCTCTATAAAATCGAAATATAAAAGTTGATCTTCGTTGATCTTGCTGCCTATAACGCCCAAATCAAGGCCTCCATCTATAACCTCCTGTGCTATAGACAGGGTATCACCTATGCTGGAAAAAATCTTTACACACGGGTTTTCTTTGCAGAATCTTTGAATAAAGGGCAAAAGGATATATGCCCCGGGGATATTACTTGAGCCCAGTTTAATTTCTCCCTTCCTGATCCCCAGTATATCATTGATTGCCAGCCTCGCCTTTTTTTCGGATTCAACCATTATCCCTGCGTGCTGTAAAAGGATTTCTCCCGCCTTTGTCAAGACAATCCTTTTGCCGAGACGGTCAAACAGTTTTGTTCCCAATTCCTTTTCCAATGCAATGATCTGGCAGCTTACTGAGGGCTGGCTTAGGTGAACTGCATTGGCCGCCATGGAAAAGCTCTCCATCTCTGCGATCTTTATAAAACTTCTTAATTGTTCCAATGTCATATATTCTTATCAATGTCACTTTATATCAGCCCAGGCATTTTTTGTCTTTTCAATGGCCTCAGGCAAATATTTTATGATTTCCGAAATCTGTGTGGCAGGATTGGGATTAGCCAGCTTTCCAGCCCAGCGGTTGGCTTTTGAGGCAAATGAGCAGGCTTCAACAATATTCATGCCCTTGTATATGAGGGCGGCGGCTATGCCCGTAATGGTGTCGCCTGTCCCGCCAATAGCCTCCAATACCTCCACAGAGGGGTCATCTACCTTCTCAACAATGGACCCATTGCAGCACACATAGTCTGTGCATCCCTTGACACATAAATATTTTGCCGAATTATTATACTTATAAGCCCTCTCTATCAGGGCAGCGGCCTCCCCCTCCAGGTGGCATATAAAACCCCTGGTGTAGGCAGGGTGGGAAGCCTTATCGTCAGCCAAAAACGCCAGTTCTCCAAGGTCAGGTGTAAAAAGGTCGTAAAGGGAGGCTTGTCCGGCAGCTTTGGCCACATACATTGATCCTGCGTCTGCTATCAGGCAAGGGATTGGGTCAAGCCTTTGAATGACTGCCATAAGCCTTTTGTGATATTGAATGTTCGGCATAAGGTAATGAAGGACAAGCGTCTTTACCCTGTTTTTCTGAACAAACGCCTGTATTCCCTCGTATATATTGGCTCCACTTGTTTTTTGTCCTATATCGCCTGCCATTATAACATAGGGTGGGTCCAGATTAAAATACCGGCATGCTGCTGCAGCCGCCCCCACAAGGGAGGCTGTGCCACGAGTTAAAGGCAAATTCATTGCGTTTATCCTGATAATACCCTTTTCGCCAAAGTCTGCCCTCCCTGCTATGATCTCTCCAACATTACTTGGCACTGTGCCGGCAAGAAGAAGCATAAATTAGGCCTCCGCTCCGCCCAGGAGATGTCTTATCTCTTCATAGGCCACATTTAATGTGTAAGCGCAGAGGCTAAAACCGATCTGCGCTGGCCCTTCGCATTCATTAAGGGTTTTTCCTATCATCCGGTCAGCAAGATATGGGACATCCGGACAACCACCTCCGGATATATTGACTATCTTCAGATTCCCTTTTTCAACGGTTATCTTCATGTTTGCTGCACGCACCATAAGATAACCGCCGAAGTCTTTTACCCTGCATAATTCCAGAGGGGACGTCGTTTCGTCCGACACAGGAACGATATTGAGCGGAGGGTTCCCGGATTCTTCAAGCTCCCTTGTCATAACAGTCTGCTCAATCAGATCGAAGGCCACGACAAGGTCGCACCCTGTCCTTATATGCGGAGGAGGCGCCATCAGGCGCACCTTAAAGCCGGCCTTTTTCAGTGTCTTCTCTGCCCTTATGGCCTGGCCTGCCTCCTGAAAAACAAAAAGCCCCCGTGCCTCTTCTCCTTTAGAATCAACCTTTTTCTTTAGAATATCTTTTAGCATGAAAAACCCGTGCCTTCATCTTTAAAATCCTGGGTTCCGGCTTTCGCCGGAATGACAGGAAAGGTTATTTTCATCTCCCTTTGTGAATCGGAGATTCATGGGCGTTTCAAGAAAATCTACTTTCTACTTTTTAAGGGTAAGGATGAATTCGTCCCCCTCCTCTTTACATTCAATCTTCCATCCTTCATGTTCAGCCAATCTGGAGATGTTGTCCCTCGAAGTGCCTGTGTCGACAATCACCTCAAATGTCCCCCTTCCCAATTCCTTCATCTTGTTCCTTGTCAAAACAACCGGTTGCGGGCAGGACAATCCCCTTGCATCAACTTTGTTAATCATTATGTTTCCTCCTTTTTGTGGTTCCGGCTAGAGCCGTTAATTTCTTTGTAACCCCCATGACCTTGCAGTCACAACGAAGCATAAAGTGGTGAACTATTACAATTTTTTAATTCAAGCGGTTTGCCTCATGCCAAAGCCAATGCCTAAACAAACTATAATCCCTATTATTACAGATGCAGGGCCCCATACGGACGGACCTGTGGGGGCGCTTGCCATCGCAAAATTATGTGCAAAAGCGGCTCCGGCCAGCATCCCGAGTACAAATATGGCTGCATCTCCATCCCCCTCGCCTGACATGAACAACTGCCTTCCAGGGCACCCCCCCGCAAGCGCAAATGCAAGGCCGGCCAGCACCATGCCTCCGAAATTCCATAAATGGTTGCTATGGGCTATTGGCTGGCCTGTTATTCCAGGTTGGAACTGCCTGAAAACAAGATTTGTAATAAAAGCTCCGGCTATCAAGGCAATAACCCCGGAAATAAGATGCGTGTCGCGAATCAGTATAATATCCCTGAATGCGCCCATTGTGCAAAACCTGGTCCTCTGTGCCAGGAATCCTATGATTATGGCAATGCTAAGGGATATAAGAACAGGGGCATATTGCGCCCCTGGACCGCTTTCACTGAAAAAAAGGCCGCCTGTAGGGAGCTTTGGCCGGAAAAGAAGGAGGAGAAGGAATGCAATCATGGTGACAGGAAACAGCAGCCCTGCGAATGTGTTTGACTTATGGTTCCGGCCCAGACTATACCCCGATTTTATAAAAAGGACGCCGATCCATACCCCAACAACAAGACCCAATATCCCTAAAATGGCATTGCCATCCCCGCCAGCGAGCCTGAGCATGGCGCGCCATGGGCATCCAAGGAAAACAAGCGACCCTGTCATGGCAAAAAAGCCCAAGATAAACCTTGCGATGGGGGAAGATCCTCCTCTGGGCTTATATTCTTTAAAAAGCAATGCGGCGATAAATGCCCCAAGCACAAAACCGATGATCTCAGGCCTCATGTATTGCACAACCGCCGCACGGTGAAAACCCAGTGCCCCTGCAATATCCCTTTCCATACAGGCCACGCATATCCCCATATTTTTGGGGTTTCCCAGCCTTTGTAAGATGGAGGCAAAGACGCCTATGATTGATCCCACAATGACAATGCCCTTCCTGGTTGTAAAGAATTTTGACATACTGTCGTAACCCCCCTTTCGTTTTAGATAAACAAGGCAGATTAGTAATTATTCAATATGCTGCTAATATGGCCCATATAGCCTCTTTAGAAATTGCAGTTGTAAACTATTATATTATTAATAAAATCAATATGTCAAATTGAAATTTTAAATAATAGCCCCCTTTTGAATCAGAAATAACTATATTTACGAGTCCATCAATATTTCGGTATGCGTGTTTCATTATTTTATAAATAGCAACCTTCAAATTGACAGATTTCCCTTCATATAGTAAGCTTTTCTGATATGATTTATATCCAGAACATCAAAAAACATTTCGGGCACAAAACCATATTCGATAGCGCTTCAGCCCATATACCCCCTAAGACTAGAGTTGGCCTGGTGGGACCCAATGGCTCTGGGAAAACTACGCTCCTTCGGATCTTAACCGGTGAAGAGGAACTGGATGGCGGCGGTATCTTTATAAATAAAGGAGCCCGGGCCGGTTATCTCAAACAGGAGGTATGGGATAATCCAGACCGCGGCATTTTGGCAGAGACGCTGTCGGGTTTTCCTGATCTTCAAAAGATTGAACAGGGCCTGATAGAACTGGAACGGCAGATGGAGGGCAAATTTCTGCCTGACACCCTTGAAAAATATGGAGAGTTGCGTCATCTTTTTGAGATACAAGGCGGTTACGATATAGAACATCAGGCCAAGTCATTGCTTTGCGGCATGGGTTTCCGTCCGGAGCAATTCGCTCAGCCCCTGCACCAGTTCTCAGGCGGTTGGATGATGCGCGTCTGTCTCGCTAAATTACTATTGGCCAAGCCCGATGTGCTTTTGCTGGATGAGCCAACGAACCATCTTGACCTGGAGACTATATTATGGCTTGAAAATTTTTTGCTTGAATATCCTGGCACCATCGTGTTCACAACACACGACCAGGTATTTATGCAGAATGTGGCAGGGCGTATTCTGGAAATCAGCCGGTGCAAGTTGTTTACATTTATAGGAAGCTTCGAGGAATATGTGGAGGAAAAGGCTTCCAGGCAGGAACAGATCGAGGCCCAGTATAAAAACCAGCAGAAAAAGGTCGAACAGCAGGAGCGTTTTATTGAGCGCTTCCGGTACAAGGCCACCAAGGCAAAGCAGGTGCAAAGCCGTATCAAAATGCTTCAGAAAAAGGAACGGGTGGATATGATAGAAGACACCCCGCGTGCGATGAAGATTCGCCTGCCCCAACCACCCCGGTCAGGTCAAAAGGTGGTGCATGTCTCAAATGTTACAAAAAAATACGGCGAGAAGACGGTCTATGAAGGGCTAAACCTTATCATCGAACGGGGTGAGAAGGCGGTGCTGGTTGGGCCGAACGGTGCAGGCAAATCTACACTCCTCAAGATTATAGCCGGAGTAATAGACATCCAGGCTGGAACCGTATCTTATGGCCACCAGGTCACAATGGATTACTACGCCCAGCATCAGCTCGAAACCCTGAATCCGGATTTCAGCATACTGGAGGAATTGACGGCTGTGACACAGGACTTCACTCTTGAGAAACGCCGAAAACTATTAGGGGCATTCCTGTTCTCAGGCGAAGATGTTTTTAAGCGCATCTCCATTTTGTCCGGCGGCGAAAAGGCACGAATCGCCCTGGTTAAAATGCTATGCCGGCCAATGAATTTCCTGGTCATGGATGAGCCTACCAATCACCTGGATATCCTTTCTCGTCAGGTACTTGAGGATGCGCTGTCAGACTATGATGGAACACTTGTTTTTATCTCCCATGACAGGGCATTTATCAATTCCTTCGCAAACCGTGTTATCGAGATCAGGGATGGCAAACTGCACAGCTATCCAGGAAATTACGATGACTATGAATGGAAAAAAGCCCAGGAAAAACCACAAACACCTCTTGATCAAAAAATAAAAAACCGGCTGTCACCCGAATGCGTGGCCCCGGATATTCACGGCTCAAATTCTAATGAAAAGCCCATGAATCTTAGATTCACAAAGGGGAATGAAAATATACAGAAGGGATTTTCAGATAAAAAAATCCCGGGCAAAAAAGACGGGCGTCGCGTGCGAGCCGAAAGGATACAGGAAAAATCCAGGCGTCTAAAACCGCTTAAGGAGAAACTGGCTATTCTGGAAAAAGATATAGCAGCCCTGGAAGCAGAAAAAGAGGTAATCTCATCGGCAATATGCGACCCTAATATCATAAGCGATACTTCAGTCTATCCGCAAAAACTCAAAAGACACCGTGTCCTTGAGACAAGACTCCAAATATATTATGACGAATGGGCAGAAACTTCCCAGCAGATAGAGGAAACCCTTTCAGAGTTTTCAGAGTTACAACCGGGTGATTAAGATCATCTTAAAAGTCAGACCAACACATTAATGACATTACAGATAATCGCAAACCATAAACTTATAACCATCCTCAAAAAGCACCTCCATTTTTTGTGGAGTGATTATATTAGTAACAATCCCTATGCCAAATTTACTATGATTGATTATCTCATCGATCTTATAAGAACCTCCCATAGTATATAATTTGGCCGAAGCAGAGTCCTTATTTGCCAGAATTTCCTTCCATAATTCTGTCTCCTTTTCCTGTGTCCGCGCCAGTTTACCCCTTTTCTTCCTGGGCGCTTTTTCAGTCTTGGATACATCAGCGGACTCTTTCAGTTTAGCCTTTTTACGGATGCCTGGTTCGCTGGCTCTATAGATATGTTGAGCCTGGCAGGTAAGGCATTTCACCTTCTTGGGACGTCCATCTAAAATGGCCACTACAACATGGTTCAAAACCAGTTTGCATTTTGTACAGTATGCGTCGATCTCATCGCCTGCTATTATTTCTTCTTTTATTTTAATTTTAATCTCCCCCTTCCCTTGATAAAATATTTAAAATACAATATCGATCAATATGCCATTTGTGTTTACAGATTTTTCATAATGCCCCCAAATTTTAGATATTATATCAAAGATCAATCAAAAATTGAAGTCGTGAAATAACTAATTGTAATCATATATAATAGGCAGAAACGCTTCAATTTTTGTGTCTAACTTTTTGATGAGTTTATAACTTCTAACCTCTAAAGTTTTAATTAATAAATACCGATAAATAATAGTAGATAATAAAATAAAGGAGGGGGGATAATGAATCTCGTAGAAATAGGGGAAAGGGAAAAGGTTCAAAGGAAAAAAACCTTAAACCCGTGCCGGATATTGATCGTGGATGACGATCTTTCAATCCGTTCACTGCTGCAAAACTTGCTTAACATGAAGGGCTATGATGTCTGGACAGCCGAAGATGCCCTTGCGGCATACCAGGAGATAGAAAGTATCAACCCTCAGTTAATCATTCTCGATATCAGATTGCCATCTGTGGATGGGATTGATTTTTTGCATATACTCCAAAATAAGAATATCCATGCGAAGGTCATATTTATGAGCGCTTATGACGATATGGACATCGACAGGGCCTTTTATATGGGGGCGTATGATTATATAAAAAAGCCCTTTCACCCTGAAGAGATTATCCATTCTATAGAAAAAGTCCTGAATTATTGAGCGCCTTGATATTCCGCAGCTTTAAAAAAGGCACGAATCGTTCCGGCGCATCTGTCCCAAAGTGCATATTCAGCGGCTGTCAGATAAATTATCAACCTCGAATTTAGATGCCTTTCATTTTCCTGGCAATGCCTTCCCATGTATAATTTTCTTGTATATTATTCCATCCTCTCTGGGCCATCATATGGGCATTTTGCCAATCAAACAAAATTTTCTCTACACCCCATACCATTGAACTCGTATTATCATAGATCTGAATGCCGTTTTCTTCATGATTTATCAGCCCACAACCTCCGGCCTGTGTGGCTACCACAGGTTTCTTTGCGCTCCATGCGGAAAGCACCTGAAATGGCTTAGCCCTTTTCCTATTCGGGATCACAACCATATCGGCAGTCTGAAACAGATCATAAAGGTCTCTTCCTTCCTTGTGACCGACTAAACGAATGGCATGTTCAAAATATAAATAATGGGCCTTAAGTCTCATAGTCCACATCAATTCGCCTTCCCCTACCAATAAAAACCGGACCTGCGGATTATTCTTCAGCAAGGCAGGTATTGCATCCACTAAAATATCCGGAGCGTATGCATCATTAAACTCACCTACAAAAAGGGCCAAAGGGTCTATAGGTCCTATCGCATATCTTCTTTTGATCTCCCCTTGATCTTTTATACCCTGAAAATCCTGCCAGTTAAATGGCTCTGAAACAACAAACAGCTTGTTATCAGGCAGTGAGAAACGTTCCTGGATGTCCGCTTTGACTTTCTGATCATGGAAGAAAATCTTTTGACTCCACTGGACTAATCCCTTCTCAAACAAAGCCGCCTGCCGGGCGGTCTCATCCGCTTTCTCAAATTCTATTAAATTATCATTCGAATGAAGGGTCAATACTATCCGCCTGGGTATGCCGTTTTGAAGGGATTCTATCGCCTTTGCGGGCTGCCAATCATGACAATGAATCACATCAAAATGCCTTCCCTTTGCCTCTATCTCTTTTATTGTTTCATAGATACTGGCGCCAAAACTATAACAGCTTTTCAACATTGAGAGGGAGGGATCGACCTGGATACGATGAAAATTTACTCCGTCTATTATCTCATTAGCGGCCTGACCCTGTTTTCTCCTTGTGAATACGTGGACCTCGTCACCTCCACGTGCCATGACAGATGCCAGGTTACAGGCATATACCCCTCTTGGCCCATTAGGTTCCCCATGTATACAATCCCAACTTAAAATGGCAACCTTCGACATCTTGGTTTGCAAAGCAACCGGGGTCAAGCTCAATACGGATTTCGGCTCTTCTGTCTCAATATCCTTTTTAACAGCCTGCTTATCTTCTTCACGGGGTTTGATAACCGTAAACTGTTCAAGCGACTTTTTAAAACCTTTACTCTTGGGATTTTTGACAGGTATTTTAACCTGCACGGGCTTTTGAGTTGAAGCCAACTCTCCTATTGGCGCCATCATATCCATAGCAATCCTCCAATTTCCATAAAATTTAAGTGGATATTGTTTAAAGATAAATAAAAAAGGATATGCCCCCCCAACTTTTTAAACGGCCACCCTACCCTGCTAAAAATATTACTTACAAATCCTCATGCCGGATCGCGGCGATACAAGAATCATAATAAACAACAAGATTTTTTCAAAACAAAGATAAACCAAAAGGGTTAAAAAATCAAATCGTATAAAAATTATATAATGTTTGGACTATTTAGATTTATACCTAATTTGTAGTCGAATGTCAATCCGCTTTTTTGTCCATTTTTTTGTCATCCTGAAGACGTGAGGGGTTCATTTTCAATAGTTGGCGACCTTGGCTGGCTATATGGCAAATCAATGAAACACTCATGCCTAAATTCGACACAAAGGAGAATGAAAATCCAAAACTATTTTCAGGTGAAAATCAGCGCAGAAAAATAGAAATCCCGAAGTGATAACTTCGAGGAGTAAAGGTTGATATTTTAGGCTTGTTTATCTATAATTACACGCGTTAATTATCTGCTAAGATTCCTATTTAAACAGGGAGTTTCATGAAGGATGTTCGGGTGGAATTAAAGCTTAACTTAAATGACATTGGATTGCGAATTCATACGACTGCGCCCGTAGCTCAGGGGACAGAGCGCAGCGCTCCGGACGCTGAAGCCGAAGGTTCAAGTCCTTCCGGGCGCATAATTATTTCCTTAATTAACAATGATGGCCTCGTAAAAAGTCTAAAATGCCCTTAAAAATAAGTTTAATATTATAATTTTGATACATGTTTTGTCGATATAATCTTAGTTTTTCATCATTAAAAATACTTTTTACGAGGCCATCAACAATGCCGATAAGAAGATAGAACCTTTTCAATATGAAATTTAAGGGGGGAAATATGCATAAAAGATATCTATATAATAATAAACGCCCATGTCACCTTATATCGCCACAAATAATGAGAATAAACAACGAGATTTATTTTAGGAACAAATATCCATGGCACTTTGGAGCCGCCACGAATCATGAAAATCGAACCTATTTTCGAGACAAACGCTCATGCCGCTTCGCTGCGCCACGAATCATGAAAATAAACAACGATGTTTATTTTCGAGACAACAAGAATAAAAACCCTTTGTCCTCGATGTGCCTTTCTGTAATGATTGTAATGATGATGATAATATTGCCTTGTCTCATTTCTGGCCATGCTATAGCAGACGAAAACAGTGCATTCCCGTTCTATCCATCTTTAATCATTCCGGCAGCAGACGGGGGAATAGGTCTGGATGCCTTTAAGGCCGCTATGTCCTGCAGAGGATGTCACCTTTCTACCTTCAAGGAATGGGAGGGATCAACACACTCCCTTGCCTTTAAAGACCCTGTATTTCTTTCGATGTGCAGATTAGGTTCCAAAGCAACAAACGGACAAACGGACAAATTGTGTCTTGGATGCCATACACCCATAGGGCTTATTACATCCGATATAACAACCCCTGATGATGAAACTAAGGCAAATCAAATCTCCAAAGATGGCGTTCAGTGCGATTTTTGCCATGTCGTAAGCAATACGACCTATAACAAAGCCAAGACCGCTTCCCCCCAGAATGCGTCATTCCTTGTCCAGCCAGGGGAAATTAAATGGGGGCCGATAGACAATTGTGAATCCACATTCCACAAATCGGAATTTTCCGAGCTTCATACCAGTTCCAAGTTTTGTGGCAACTGCCACAATATCTTCTTGACAGGCCAGGATATCAAGATTGTAAAGACCTACGACGAATGGGAAAAATCCGTTTACGCCCAGAAAGGTATAGAGTGCCAGGACTGCCATATGATGCCTGTTGAATTGGCAAAAATAGCGGCAGACAAACTGGAAAAACCTAAAAATTCCGGTAAGGCCGCATCCGTTGCGCCCTTGAGAGAAAATATACATGTGCACAGGTTTGTCGGCGGAGGATTCGATCTGGAAAAAGGCCCACGCGTAACTAATCAGCAGAAAGAGACGGAAAAAAGGCTAAAAAGCGCGGCAAGACTGGATATCGATGTTAAGCCCTCCCCTTCCTCAAAAGGCAGCCTGGTCTTAACGGTAACCGTACACAATGAAAGGGCGGGCCATAATCTGCCTACAGGGATCCCTGGCATAAGGCAGTTATGGCTTGAGGTAATCATCTCAGACAAAGGCTCAAAAGAGGTGTTTCGTTCAGGCGGCCTGGATAAAGACGGAAATATCCAAAAAGACGCAAAGCGCCTTGGTGTTGCAGCCGTTGACAAATCAGGCGACCCTGTATATAAACCCTGGGAAATTGCGGCATTAAAGACAGATACAACCATCCCTCCGAAGGGAAAAGGGGGGTTCAAATTCGACGTAAGCCTTCCCGATGACATTGCGTGGCCGATGACTGCGAAAGCCATTCTTCACTACAGGGCATTCAGTCCATCATTGCTTAAGGATCTTTTGCCGGATGCCCCTCGTGAGATACCTGTCTTTGACATGGCAACATCAGAGATCGCCATACAAGGCCCTGTTCTCTGATGTATTTTAATCTTCCTCGTCTTCTTCGTTCAGGTCATTAAATATCTTTACCCAAAAATTCTGGATCCCCGTTAGATAGGCATCCATTCCCAGATCCACGGTAAATGCCTGAGGGTTATAATAGACATTATAAGGATTTCCGGCATTCATATAACTGGTGGTTGTGGGAGGATAACCCCAAAACCCTGTGGCAGTGTTCATTTGGTTATTCCATGCACCCTGATCGACATAGGCATAAGGTATAGGATATCCGAATGTATCCACATCACGCCACCCATATCCGTTATAGTTGCCTGTATTATAAGAACCCAAAAAGTTCTGATTATAGCCTGCATTTACATTATAGGCCCCATTATATATGTTAAATCTGGTGTTATACGGATAATATACCCCCATAGCAGGCCCTAACATATATGGATCCGAAAATGCCTGATAACTGTTGTAATTCATATAATTGGATGGATTGCCCCAACCAATATTCATATTAGCAGTCCATGTGGGGATGTTATAATAGCCGTAATAAGCCGATGCCTGGCCGGTCACACCCGCAGAAAATAAAACTATTATTGCAATAATAAAGATATGATACGATTTCATGTTTTTTGTGATGCCTTTCATTTTACTCCTCCAAATATTATTGTTATTGGCTAAAATCTCGATTTATAAGACGATAGAAAATAGAAAAAATTACTGCACCAGAATAAAAACCCAAGTAGATCGTTCAGTTATATCGATGCAATACATTTTGTTCGATCGATTCATTAACCTGGTATTTCCAATGCTATCTATCGGCAATGTGTAACTGCTCAATATCCTGTGGAAATAGTAACTCATTGCCATTTAGAAGCCTGATTGCCCATAACATATTGAGCAGTTACGGCAATGTTATTTCATGAACGATCTGCTTGGGTTTGAAAATATATCTCATTTCTGCTAATTACATATTATTATGACACCTTGCTTTCACCCCAGGCTGGTCAATGGCCCTTTCCATGACCCTGCCTTATATATAGATTTCCTCTATCAAAACAGGGCCATCCTTTTTGATATAGGAGACATATCGGCGCTGACGACAAAACATATCCATAAAATCACGGATGTCTTTGTCACGCATACCCACATGGATCATTTCATAGGATTGGACTATCTGATAAGGCTATTTCTTGGCAGGGACAAGCGGCTTTCCATATACGGCCCCCCAAGGATAATCGATAATGTGGCAGGAAAGCTCTCGGCCTATACATGGAATCTGGTTGACAATTTTGAAAACAGTTTCGAGATCCATGTCTTTGAATCGCACACAGATCACATAGAAAAGGCGATTCTGAAATGCCATAACCTCTTCCAAAAGGAGATGTGCCTTGAAAAAGCGCCTTTCAAAGACAAACTCCTGGACGAAGATGAATTTAGCATCCATACGGCCTTTCTTGATCATTTTACACCATGCCTGACATTCTGTCTGAAAGAGAAGTCCCATATAAATATCAAAAAGGACGTATTGGACACACTTGGCCTGCCTTCCGGCCCGTGGCTAAACCAGTTGAAAACAGCGATAAGGCAGCAGGAGCCGGATAATTATCCGATAACGATCAAGGCCAAGAGTTCGGATGATTCTCAGGGGCAGAAGACTACCCTGGGCTGGGTCAAACAAAAAGGCCTTTTCACAATTTCACAGGGGCAAAAGATAGCCTATGTTACAGATATAGGGTACACACAGGAAAATATATCCAGGTTAACCTCTTTTGCAATGGATGCGGACTATCTGTTTTGCGAGGCCGCATTCCTTGAAGAAGACAGCCAATTAGCGAAAAAGAAATGCCATCTTACAGCGCATCAGGCAGGGCTGATAGCCAGACAGGCAAATGCAAGGAAACTTATCCCTTTCCATTTTTCCCCAAGATATCAGGGCAGGGAAGACCTTATTTACAAAGAGGCTGAAAGGTCCTTTACTTCTTCATAACCCAAGCGCCATCCTCTTGCTGTATCCACCAACCGGCAGGAGTACTTTTTTGCCAGCTTTTGGAAAATATCCTTTGTATCTCTTCCATATGCTCTGGCCCTAAGTTGTTTGCCTTCAGTATCTCCTCATATAACAACTTGCGATCCTTGTTTTCATCATCAACCAGGCGCATCAGATTCGACTTTTCTTTTAATCCAAGCCCCTGCAACTCACGTGCTTCGATCAGTCCCCTGTTTGTCTCCCCTATCCTGCCTGACTCATAAAAAGGCCTTAAGCCTGAAAACCTGTTCTTTAAAGACTCCTTTAAAGAACGGATTGCTGGCGTTGTCACCTCAATATCCATTGCAGCATACGCAGCCGTGACAAATATGGCAAAATCATTCGTCCTGTTGCGAAGCATTGTTTCCTTATCCCCGCCCCCTGAAGGGGCCTCATCTGTTCGTGTATTATCCGTTCCACCTCCCCTTACCTCACCTACGATCTCATCAGCAGCCTTCTGGACCTCTGCTGCCGGAAAATATATGTTGACAGTCACACATGCAGCCACAACAAACAAAAACATAACGCATAGGACAACAATCCTTTTCTCTGACATCTTCCAATCCCCCTTTCGATTTTTGAATCCATTATCTCTTCATTGATCGCCTCGTAAAAAGCCGATATTACCCTTCCTGTCATTGTGAAATGAATAGACCTCCTGCTAATTGACCTTTACTGCCGTACCCCTGTCCTCGAAAATCCTGTTGATCCTTTCCCTCATATCCTTAAAGCTTATTATGTTATCAGGGTTCTGATTGACCATATCGATCCCGCGGAAAAGCCCTTTTCTTATAATAAACTCCTGGCCGTCCTCCTGAATAAGCCCCCTCAGTGAAAAGATATCGTTTCTTAGCTCGCACCTGAACCCTATTTTTGAGTATGGATAATAGGAAAAAAATCTGTTTAATCCGGAATTAAGAACACTCTGAACACCGGAAGACCCTGTGCCGATCATGGAGAGGTTATTAATGGCATCCACGCTGATCTTCTGCCTTACCCCTTTCTGTTTAACCGATTCCACCTCCATCAAAAACCTTGCAGGCTGACCATATTCTATCACAAAATCGGTCAACTTTCCTTTGATAACACCGCTGATCTTGCCGATGGGAACCCTTTCTGTCAGCTTATCAAGCCCTATGCCATCCCAAAAGATAGACCCGCCCAGCCTTCTCCCCTGGCTGAAGGGCATCTCAAGATAAATATCCTTGATATCTAAACCTCCTCCGAATATTTCAGCATAAAGCGAGCCTGTAAAATCGATCCTGTCATTCTTATATGTCAGATGAGGTATATCTCCATCCAATCGCCCGGATACAGGAAAACCTGATCCCTTTGAAATCGTCATCAGATCCAATGCCTTAATGCCTATGGATGCCTGGAAAACAGCGTTTTTGGAGATTATCTCCGCGCCGCTCAGCTCCCTCAAAAAGACTTCCCCACCGAAGATATTTATATAGACAGGGTCCTTTATCTGGAAACGGTTTTGAGAAAACATGGGATGCAGCTCCAAGTCATCATAAAATCCATTTAGCCAGGAAACCTTCTTGATACGGATGACCCCTGAACGTCCATCTGTGAATGGCCCCTGTTCACAGAATGAAGACGCTGCAAGTTCTAAAGGCAATTCTATAGTCAGTCCAGAGATGGAGATTTCACAGGCAGGTATATCTATTGATGGAAAAGATGCCTTCCATTCGCCGCTAAGCCTCCAACCGCCACTTTCATCTGAAAATCCCTTCTGGGTATTTTCATTCCCCATTGTGAATCTAAAATTCATGGGCGTTTCACCTGAAAATAGTTTTGGATTTTCATTCTCCTTTGTGCCGAATTTAGGCATGAGTGTTTCATCTATCATCGCCCTTAGTTTAAAAACAGAGCATCCCGATATATTAATCCCCTGTAAAGCAGGCGGTCCCTGTTCATTGCCTTCCGCGATGATAAAACCGAGGAGAGCGGAATGGTTGATGCCAGACGTCTTTGTCTCTAAATCAAGAGACAATCCCTTTTGATCCATTTTTATCTGAAACCGCAGGCCCCCGATCTCTAAAATATCCAGAACCCCTTTAGACTCTAAACGCTGAAAGTTTGCAAAAAAAAACCGCTTAAATCCCACGAAACAGAGCGCCCGGACAAGTCTTTATATATTGTACCCCAAAGATATTCGCCGTTTTTAATATCTCCATGAGTTCTGAATGTAACCTTGTCATCCGTCGTCTGGGGCTGGGGATAAACCAGGTCCAGGTTAACATTCAGTTCGATCCCCTCGCCCGCCTTTGTGCCGTCATTGGAACTGAACCCTCCATCCTTTACCTTAATCTCCAGCCCCCCTTCGAATGTCCATTTCTCCTGCATCCTCATCCCTGTGAGTTGGACGCTGGCATCCCCTCTTCCCTTTACATCCCAAAGATTATTACCTTGGTCCAAAAACGGACCTATTATTTCAGTCAATCCTGTGATAAAAAAATCCCTTGTAAAAAGCGCAGCCCTGCTGGAACACCCCTCCTTAAAACAAACATCCATATGCCCATCAATAACACCCATCTCCGGCGCTTCTGCCTTAAAACCTCTTATGCTCAAGGCCCCCCTTTGCAAATCATATACAATATCCGCATGGATATTAATGCCTTTAAGCGCAGGGATATTACCCCCGTCGATCTGAATGCCATTTAACCCCATGTTCACGTCTGGAAGACTTATCTTCTGCGCATCGATAAAGACTCCGCAATCAAGGCGCATACCCTCTATTGATACGCCTTTTATTGTAATGCCAGAAAGGGATAAGGAAAAGTGCCCGCTGCCTGATAAAACCTGCGAAAGGGGTGCAAGATTGAGTGTCAACTCTATCTGCCCGGACGTACAGGATAAAAGCGAGGGAGGACATACCTGTAATGCCCCTTTTAAAAAGACCCTGCCCCCTGTGTCAGCGCCCATATCCCGAACCTCAACAACGGCGTCTTTCAGCTCCAAGATGCCCAGACTGTCGGAAATCTTGATGGAAAAGGCCCCGCCCTTTATATCCATCTTCCTTATATACGGCATCTTTCTAATAATATCCTGCAAACGAGAAAAAGCCTGATTGGCATCTAAATGCCCATCACCGGAGGATCTGTCTTTTGAAGATTTATTTTTTACAGCATCAGGCATTACATCCAATGCTATATCAGGCTTATAAAATACAAGGTCTACAATCTCGGGCCTGAAGCCGCTTCCGATCCTGCCGTCAAAGTTAACCGTCTCCACCTCTGCCCTTGCAGAGAGGCCGTCATCCCTCTTTATGGAAAGGCGTTCTATGTTCCCTTCCAATCCGGGTCTTAACGCAAAACCTTTCGCATTCAGGGAAATACCGTATTTCAAACGCAGAACATATCCAAGGATATTGACAGGGATGGGGGTAAAGAAAAAAAGGGACACGCAAGCACAAAAAACTGCGGATAAAAAAATGGCTGTTATTACTATCTTTCTTTTATGCATAAAAAGGATTCAACTTTTTCTGATGTTTACCATTTCCCCTATTAATGGTGAAGTCCATGCTACTGAGATATATTTTACCATATTTTGTCGTTTTGTGCCTTACAAGCCCTGCCTCTATATCATGAGATGCTTGTTTTATTAATCTTTCGGTTGAATTAAGGTGGACAGCATAAACAACTTGATAAGAGGGTGATCTGGTGATATCTTTTCCGTCATTGTCTAATCCCTTTATAAAAATAGATTTGAAAAAAATCTGTTTCTATATATATTTGGCGTGTTATAATTGAAAATCCTTATTATGGATAAAATTTTTAATTTCAATTCGAATTCTAATCTTAAGAAAGAACCTTTTGAATGGATATGGGAAAAAGAGGTATATGTATCATATAAATAATAAGAGGACCCGGTTTTTCTGCCCTCTGGTTTTATATATCGCAGCCTGCCTTTTTGCGGGCTTTATATTCGGAGAGATAATGGGCGGGGTTTTCGTGGCAGAAAGCAACAGGCAGATACTTTCGGAACAGGAATGGCTGGAGTATAAGGGTTATTTAGCTGTGCCCGGTACAATTCTGCGTCCGGAGATAAAATCATGGAAGACATACCTCGCAGGAGGGCTGTTTTTTGCCCTCTCCATAGGGTTATGCTATGCCTTTTCCTGGGGGCTTTTCATCTGGCTTCTCAGCCTCTGGCCCAAGATATTGGCATATACTTCTGCAGGCATCCTCGGCACGATTCTGGCCCTTTTTGTATCCACGCCTGGATATAGACAGGTATGGGCCTTTGGCCTTTTTCTCTTCACGCTCCCCCTCATCCTTTTAGCCATCCTTCCCATATTCAGTCCCGGCAAAGACAGAAAAGCCGTTTTTTTCAGCGCTATCCCATTTGTCGCCGGGTTTCTGGCCGCCATGCTCGCCGTTTATATCTTTATAACCCCGTCCTTATCAAGCGACGATTTTACAAGGATAAGAGATGGGCTGCTTGAAAGGACAAGCATGGGCAGAGCTGTAACCAGGTTTTACTATCAGTATACCCTCTATCCTGCGAGGGTTATACAGTCTTACAGCCAGAGGCTTCAGGGATTGCTTAAGATAGAAGACCCGGGATTTACAGAAACAGAGATCAAACGTCTGAAGGATGCACTTGCATGGAGAGATATTTTTATCGGGGAGGATGCACCTGCAGCCACCATTTTAAAAAAAGACTCTAAGACCGGCAAACTGCTTTTCCTGGGTGATTCTCCACGGTTTCGAATCGAGGCAGATATTGAGAGTTTCCTGTCAGATCCCCGCCCTTTATTAAAAGAATACTCTGGCAAGGCAGACCATGCCGTTTTTCTGAGAGAATCCGTAAAATGGAGCCTGTTCTTTGTATTGCCGGCGCTTCTGATCTTCCTGGTCTTCGGCCTTCTGAACATCCTGTTCAGTTTATTGTCGGGTCTGTTCTTTTCTGGTTTATTAGGTAAAAATATATCCCGGACAGGAGATATCCTTATGACATTCCTTTTGATGCTTTGCCTGATTGCTGGCCTTAGATTTCTTATTGCCCCCGGAGGCCCTGTTATCAAAACAGAGGATTTATTGGCTGTGATAGAAGGGAAGCGGCCTGGTGACAAGATAACGGCTGCCATCGAGGTATGGGGCAGGTTGAACGAGACCAGTGCAAAACCGGAAGATTTTACGCAACATTTTATGGGCATGCTGGGGGACTCCGATCCAAATATCCGTAAATGGGGCATCTGTTTTTTTGCGCTGGCAGGGGACAGGAAGGCATCAAGACCGCTTATCTCACTCTTGAACGATCCTCATATAGTTGTAGCCTATCATGCAGCCCGCGCACTGGGTACGATACATGCCAAAGAGGCAAAGGCCCCCCTTTTAAAAGTGTTAAAGGGTGAGTATGGGTGGTATCTAAAAACAACGGCATATATCGCACTGAGAAAGATCGGATGGAGCCAGTCATAGGCATAGGGCCTCAGCCTGAGAGATATGCCTTGCCCGCAGGCAGGGCGTTTATCCTTGTTTTATTGCTCATATCTCTGGAGATAATTGGGAATCTTGTATACCAAACCGTTCTAAGCGAATCAAGGATAGATCCACTCATTTTTACTGGCATCCTGAGGGCTATTGGGATGGCTGCAATCCTTGGCCTTGCTTTCAAATGGGGATACAGCCTTTCTCATATAGGGCTTTCCGCAGGCAGGCTTAAAAAGGGGCTCAAACACGGGCTCTTATGGTGTGCAGGATTTGGCCTGGCTGTAGGTATATCAGGGGCAATATTATTTTTGTCAGGGACAAATCCCCTATCCTTTTTTGGTCGTGCAGGGTCACGTAATACATCCGGAATAATCGCCTATTTTCTTATAGGGTGCCTGATAGGCCCGATAGTTGAGGATATGGCATTTATCGGGATCATTTACAACAGCCTCAGGGCCAGGTTGAATCTCGTCTTTTCTGTCCTGATCGTGGCAGGCATATTTGCAGCCGCGCATGGTTTAATCTCCCTTTCTCTGCTCATTCAGTTTACAGGCGCATTATTGTTCACACTATCGTTTGAGTTTTCAGGAAGCCTGCTTGCACCGCTAATAATACATTGCGCAGGCAACATGGCAATATTTGCCATTCAGTTTTTGTAATGGGAATTGTCTTGCTGAAAAGCGCATTTGGGTTGAATAAAAGGGATTTGTCTGCTGAAATGAAAATCAATCCAGTCCCAGGGTTTTTATCTTTTGATGGAGGAGGCTCCGTTCGATCTTCAACCTTCTTGCGGCCTGTGATATATTGCCATTGCATGCATTGATGGCCTTTGTAATAAGGCGGCGCTCAAACTCCTTTTTGGCATCCCTGAATGAAGGCTGTAGATGTTCTTTTCTTAATGATTCCGGTATGTCCATACGGGTGATATGTGAGCCTGGAACCATGATGACAAGACGTTCGACCATGTTCTTCAATTCTCTCACATTTCCTGGCCAATCGTATGCGAGAAGATCTTCCATCGCCTCTTTGGTTACCGTTCTTAAAGGTTTGCCAAGCTCATCGGAAAAAACCTTCAGGAAATGACCCACAAGGAGAGGGACATCCTCTTTCCTGTCCCTTAAAGAAGGGATATTAATAGGTATCACATGGAGGCGGTAGTAAAGGTCCTCCCTGAAATTTCCCTTTTCCATTTCCTTTTTCAGGTCTTTGTTTGAAGCGGCAATGATCCGGACATCCACCGAGATGGTCTTGTTTCCTCCGATCCTTTGGAAACTCTGCTCTTCAAGCGCCCTTAAAACCTTGGCCTGGGTCTTCAGGCTCATATCGCCTACCTCGTCCAAAAAAAGGGTGCCTTGATCGGCCAGCTCAAACCTGCCCTTTCTTTTTACGGTCGCCCCTGTAAAGGAACCTTTCTCATGACCAAACAGCTCGCTTTCGATAAGATCTTCTGGTATGGCTGCGCAATTTAATCCGACAAAGGGTTTATCAAACCTCCGGCTCCTGTTATGGACCTCTCTTGCGACCAGTTCCTTGCCTGTTCCATTTTCTCCGGTTATAAGTATCCATCCATTGGTCGGCGCTGCAAGCGCTATCTGACGTTCCAGTTCCTTCACGGCCTTGCTGTCACCCACGATCTGATAACGGTTTGAGTCTTTATGCCTCAGCCTTCTGTTTTCAGTGCTAAGCCTCTGGGCCTCAAGCGCATGCTGGACTGTAAGCACAGTCTTTTCCAGAGACAAAGGTTTTTCTATAAAGTCATACGCCCCTGCCTTTATGGTCTTTACAGCAGTCTCTATGTTTCCATGACCTGAAATCATTACTACCGCAATATCAGGCCATTGCTCTCTTATCTTTTGAAGCGCCGCTATCCCGTCCATTCCTGGCATCCAAATATCAAGCATAATAAGGTCGGGAGTGTCCTTTTCTATCATTTCCAATGCTTGACTGCCGTCTTCCGCAACACTGACCTCGTGTCCCTCGTCCTTGAGGATCCCTGCAAGGGCAGAGCGTATCCTTTTCTCGTCATCCACTATAAGTATATGTCCCTTTGTCATATTTGCTAATTTAGTTGATTGATCAACTGTATCTTTTACAAATCCAGTCTGTCAGCCTCAACGCAGAAAGGCACACCCCCTCCACGCCAAGGCATAGGGGAACACAATCTCCTGTTAAAAACAGGTTGCGATAGCATGTGAATTCAGAAAACGCCTTGTTGTGTAAAACAGAAAGGGTTTGAGGCACACCCTTTATCCGCCCTAACGGACGTCCGGTAAACCTCTCATAGGTGGCCGGTGTCGCAGATTCACAGAGACTTATGCCCTCATCAATGAAGGGCATCAGTCCCTTCAATCCATGGATTATCTCTTCCTCTATACGTTTTTTGCATGCAAAATATTCCTTGCCTTTATTCGCATGCTCATAGGGCTCATACTTGAATATTGACATGGCCCTATACCCTTCCGGCGCCCTCCCCATATCCTCAGGAGGATTCATGGCTATAAAAAGAGGGGTTGCCGAATCATTTTCGCCTTTTGTAGGGCTTGGTATGTATAAGACCTCATGACACATCCGGGATGGTATGCACGACTCCTTAACCCCTAAAAATAAGGCAAAAACAGAGTTTGGGGTTGGCGTCTTTCTCATCCTGTGAATCATCCGCCGCATCCTGTGGCCGTCTGATATAAGCCTTTCATAGATTCCCCATGGGGTGGTATTTGCTATATAGCATCGCCCCTCCATAACCTCTCCGCTTTCAAGCCTGATGCCGACTGCGTCATTTTTCTCCGTCAATATCTCTTTCACGCGGCAGCCCAGCCTGACCTCCCCTCTATGTGAACCTATGTATTCAAAAAGGGGGTTAGATATGGATCCACCCCCTCCCTTTAAACAAAACCCCCCTGTCGAAGGCAATCCCGCAACCTGGGATGCGAAAGGGATAGCAGTTTTTGTAAATTCTGTCTGTCCCCAAAACAATGTCTGAAGGTCGAATACAGGCAAAGCTGGGCTTTTTTTAAGTGAACGTGAAAGCGCCCTGCCTGAAGATTTATTTATTGATTTGAGCGCCTCAGGAAATTCCCTTGCCCATTCCTCCATCATGGCATCAGGGTTCCTGTAGAGGCTAATCCTGTGGCCTGGTATACAGACCTGATAGAATGTGTCCTGAAATATCCTTTCCAGATCAAGCCCCAGTTCTCTGAATACCGAATCAAGGCCGCCCCACAGGATATTGGGGAAAAATGTCGGGCCGACATCGAATCTGAATCCTGACCTTGAAAATGTCCCGCAGCAGCCGCCAATCCTTGAAGATTGCTCCAGCACAATGACCTTCCATCCCCTTTTTGCCAACAAGGCGCCTGTCGTCAAACCGCCGATTCCCGCGCCTATTATCAAGGCCAGATCATTCATCATATTCAATTGAAGAGGCCAAGTCTGACCCTTTTTTTCTTAAAGATGGAAACAAGAAACATGCCCGCGAAAAAACCTCCGATGTGGGCAAACCAGGCGACTCCGCCATGTCCTGCACCGCCTGCAAGGCTGAGGGTGCCGCTCATAAATTGAATAAAGATCCAGAAGCTCAACAAAACCAAGGCAGGCAGTTTTACTATCCTTATGAAATAAAAAAACGTTATCAGGGTCAGCACCCTGGCGCGGGGATAAAGCAGCATGTATGCCCCAAGCACGCCTGATATGGCGCCGCTTGCCCCGATCATGGGCGTCATTGAATTCGGGTTGACAGCCATATGAGCCAGACTGGCAAAGGCTCCGCAAAGTATATAGAATATCAAGAATCGGAATTTGCCCATGGCGTCCTCAACATTATCTCCAAATATCCAAAGATATAGCATATTCCCGACAAAGTGCAAAATCCCTCCATGCATGAACATGGAGGAAAAGATGGTCAGAAATGTGGGAAAAGGCACCAGCGGGGGTATGTCGGCAAAATTGGTTATTTCAAAAGGGATTGCCCCATATGCAGCGACAAAACCCTCTGCGTGTTTCCCCAGCGATATCTGAAAAAGAAACACCAGGGAATTGATAATCAGTATGCCAACTGTGATAAATGGGAAACTGCTTGAAGGGATGTCATCCTTTAGCGGGATCAATTCTCGGTATCTAACTCCTTATCTAAATATCCCTTGAGTGTATTAAATACCAACTCTGCCTGAGCCAATGCCTCCTTTGCCTCCTCATCCCCATAGACTTTGGATGGAACCCATAATGGAAGGTCCGTTCGTTGATAAAGGGGGAACCTGGCCCTTGCTCCGTGTTTTTCCAGGCTTAACATCGCTTGATATATATCTTCCGCATTCGGAATCAGAGGGGTAAAAACCGCCTTAAACAAGGTTGAAGTCTTATGATCCCTTGTATAAATGCCTTTCGAAGCAAGGCAGGACTTTGCTATTTTTTCGACAGCCTCCTGCGCAAAATGGATGGTCCTGCTATACAGACCATTTACATGAGTCAATCTTGCCGTTTGGATATCTACGCTGCTTTCCAAAAGGTACGCCTCTGATATGTCTTTAGGATTGTGCACTGTTATACCCTCCTTTTGTACGTTATTCTATCTTATTTTGTAATGTCTCGTCAAACTTCATAACAAACTCTTCAAAAAACTTCAAAAAATTATCATGAAACCAGATGACAGGCGACCTGGTGGCCGTCTTTCACCTCTTTCATAACCGGCTCCTCTATTGAACATATCGGCATTTTTTGAGAACATCTCGTATGAAAACGGCAACCATCCGGAGGATTTACAGGAGAAGGCATATCCCCCTTCAGGATAATCCTGCCGGATTTGACGTCAGGATCAGGGATCGGCACGGCCGATATCAGACTCATGGTATAAGGATGTAAAGGTGAATCAAAGATCTTATCCACACCGGCTTTTTCAACCAGTTTCCCTAGATACATCACTGCCACATAATCACTGATGTAGCGAATCAGGCTCAGATCGTGGGTTATAAACAGGTAGCTTAATCCAAACTCCTTTTGAAGATCAAGAAACAGATTAATCACTTGCGCCCTGACAGAAACGTCCAGGGCAGACACGGGCTCGTCCGCCACAATCAATTCCGGATCCACGCTCAGCGCTCTTGCAATGCCGATCCTCTGCCTTTGCCCGCCGCTAAACTCATGAGGATACCTCTTCATTAAATCTGAGGAAAGCCCGACCTTCTCCAGAAGAAAGGCCACCTTTTTTCTCCTCTCATCCTTGCTTAGGCAAATCCTGTTAACAATTAAGGGTTCTCCTATGATAGACTCGACGCTCATCCTTGGATTCAGGGATGCATAGGGATCCTGAAATACTATCTGGAGCTTTCTCCTTGCTGCCCTCATACTATCGGAATCAAAAGCGAGCAGGTCATCGCCCTTGAAAAAGACATGACCTGACGTAGGCTCAACGAGCCTTATAATCCCGCGCGCAACGGTGGATTTCCCGCATCCGCTCTCCCCGACAAGCCCCAATGTTGAGCCTTTAGGAACAGAAAAACTCACTCCATCAACGGCCTTCAGCCTTTCTTTCACCCTGGAAAAGATTCCCCCCCTTATTGGGAAGTGCTTGACAAGGGCCTCTACACGAAGCAATTCCATGTTCCCGTTCAAGGTTTAGCCTCCCAGCAGCTTACAAGATGGCCCGGCCCGATCTCAACAAGCCTTGGCATATCTGTAATGCAACGCTGCCTTGCCCGCTCGCATCTTGATGCAAAAGGGCACCCTATAGGCATGTCAAAGAGGTCGGGAACCGTGCCTTTGATCGTCTTCAGCCTGCCGCCCGCGATTTTCCTGTCATCAAGCCTCGGCAATGAATCAAGAAGCGCGATGGTATAAGGATGTAACGGGCCGTGAAAAAGATCCCTTACCCCCGCCTCTTCAACCACATACCCTGCATACATAACCGAGACCTTCTGAGCAGTTTCCGCAACCACGCCGAGGTCATGAGTAACCATGAGAACAGACATACCCAAGCTGTTTTTCAGGCTGTCTATAAGCTCAAGTATCTGGGCCTGTATAGTAACATCCAGTGCCGAAGTGGGTTCATCTGCGATCAAGAGATCAGGCTGGCATGAAAGGGCCATGGCTATCATCACCCTTTGCCTCATACCCCCGCTCATCTGATGGGGATAATCCTTGATCCTTTTTGAAGGATCTGGAATGCCAACCATGTCTAAGATCTCGACAGACCTTTGGACCGCCTTTTTGTGGTCAACCCTTTGATGCAGGCGGATAGCTTCGGCTATCTGTTCTCCGACAGTGAAGACCGGATTCAAAGATGTCATAGGTTCCTGAAAGATCATGGATGTTTCGTTTCCCCTGATATCGCGCATCTCATCCGGATCGAGACCGAGCAGGTCCCTGCCGTTAAAAGTGATCCTGCCTGACATAATCCTGCCCGGCGGGTTTGGGACAAGCCTCATGATTGAAAGGGAAAGCACTGTTTTACCGCATCCGGACTCTCCAACCAAACCCAGCGTTTCGCCTTTTTTTATCTTAAGGTCAACCCCGTTCACAGCCTTTACAACCCCGTCAGAGGTAAAGAAAAAGGTGTGCAGGTCTTCGACAGCAAGCAGGTACTTCATCTGAAAATCCCTTTCATGTGTTTTTCATCCCTGTTTGCAGATAGAAAATTAATAAGGGTCTCATCTCACCCATACACTGTCCAGAAAAAGATCGCCAAGAGAATTCGTGAAATCGCCTTTGACCCAGCTTCTGGCTGCCCATATCCTGTGAGGATAACAAAGATAAATGGCCACCACTGCCTTATCGATCACGGGGGACAGGATGCTGAATGACATATCCCTGACATTGGGATCACACTCCTTGAGAGCCGATGAAAGGTCTTCTTCCCATGTATATGTAGATGCCCCCAGCTTGTTCTCTAAAGATGAATGGTGATAAAGCCGCCATGTGAATTGATCCGCCCCTCCACCTCCCCTCCAGTCCTCCCAGTCCTCGAGCGCCGCCTGAAAAAAAGCCCTGTCTTTCCCGCCCCGTCCATACACAAAGTCAAAAAGCTCATTTTTAGACATGGGAAATAAGTCCACAAGGACATTGATATGTGAGAGTTGTTCCTTGATGATTTGGGCAATTGCACGGAAAGGCTCATCATCCGTATACATAAGGGAAAAAGAAACCTGCAAATCTGAGGTAAAACCCTCATCCGCAAGCAACTTTAACGCAAGATTCGGGTCAAAAAACTGCCCGCCGGCGCCTGCGTCATAAAGCCTGTGCCACTGAGGGAGACAAGACAGCGCAGGGGTTGCAAAACCGTCAAATGCCTTCTTTGCTATCTCCTCCCTGTTTATGCCCAATGAAATGGCCTTCCTGATGTTTGGCCTGTCAAATGGGGACCGGTCTGCATTGAGGTATATCTGGCATATTCTCTGTCCAGGCTTATGAACAAGCCGGATGTATGATCTTGAGGCAAGCCCGGATGCCTCGTTTGTGGAAAGATTTGCAGCGATATCTATCCTTCTTCGTCTGAGGTCTTGAACCACATCGCTGCCAGGCTCTGGAAAATGGAATATTATCCTGTGGAGAAAGGGATTGTTGGCCTTGTCTGTCTTATATGAATAGTTTCTTTCAAGGATTACATCCTTTCCCCTTTCCCATTCAATAAATCTGAAAGGGCCTGTGCCAACGGCTGCAACCTTGCCGTAAGAAGACCCATACCGGGTCACAGCCTTAATGGAAAGGGGGCGCATCTCATGCCTGGCAAGCAATTCCAAAAGATCAGGGCAATCATGACCTAAAGTGATCTTTATCTGCATCGGAGCAATTACCTCAACAGAGTTAATGCCTTGAAATATTTGTCGTGAAGGGCATTGAGTGGCCGGATCAAGCAGCCTCTTTATGGTAAATACAACGTCATTGGCATCAAGCGGCTTCCCATCATGAAACTTTATATCATGCTTAATCTCGAGTATATATTCATGATCGCTTATTCTCACAGGCATGGATGCTGCAAGCACTGGAACTATTCTGTCGTTTTGGTCGTACTCAAGGAGGCCGTCATAAATTTGTTCTATTAACCATTTATCGGACAGGGTTTCCGCCTTTTGAGGGTCTAGTGTATAAACATGATCAGGACATGCTAGGACAAGCGCGCCCCCCTCGTGTATTTTGACTTTGTGCGGCTCTTGATGGGTTTTCTCTGGGTAGACAGATAATCCAGCGCCTATCGTAAGGGAAAATATTACAGATGCTAAAAATACCGTCCTCAAACTAAAAACAAACGGATTCCTCATTTACAGCCCCTTCACAATCTTCCAGCCTCCATCCTCCTTCCTAAGAAAGATCTGTTCCTTTCCCCTGGCGCGGTCTCTTTTAGCGCCGGCAAAAAAAACAATCTCATAATCCTCAACAAGCATGGCCTTTTGACCTTCCAAATAGACCGTCCTTTTTGATGTCAAAAAATCTATCATTTCAAAGACCTCAAAGTTTTTCTGCATCCTTTCCCTTACCACATCAAAGGAGTCTTCTCTGTCTTTGTAATCTTTGGATATGCATGTCATATAAAGGTCTATGTCCTTTTCCCTTATAGCCTTTTCTCTGATGGACATAACTTGATTTATCGCCTTTTCCGCCTCTGCGCTTGATCGATCTGTAGATGCGCAGCCTGCAAAAAAGGCCACAAAAAACATGAGGGGGATGGTTATGGTATTTATTCGGGCTCGATATCTTTGCATGAAACCTTGATCTTTTCCGTGAAAGGGCTTTCTGGAAACTCCCGGCAGAGGTATGCCTGAACGCCCCTCGCCTCGTCTAACATGCCCTCCATCATGTATGTCTGGGAAAGCAGATAAAGGGTCTCATCCCTCCACGGGACTTCAGGATAAAGCGACCATATCTTCTGAAGCCTGCCTCTTGCCGCCTTGTACGAGCCGGTCTTCAGGTAAAACCTGGCCACATAGAGGTCATGCTCAGAAAGCCTCAAACGGCATTTGGATACACTATCCTTTGCCTCTTCTGTCATCTGGCTCTGCGGATATTCCTTGAGGAATCTCTCGAATGATTCCAGAGCCTTGATCGTATAAGTCTGATCCCGATCCGGCCCCAATATTTGCTTAAAAAATGTCTGCCCTATCCTGAACCTAGCCATGTCAGCCTTTGAATGGAGGGGGTGAAGATTAAGGAATCTCTCGTATTCCGCCCTTGCAGAATCAAATTCTTTGAGTTGAAAATAACAATCGGCCCTGTTCAGTCTGGTCTTGGCCATCAAAGGGCTCTCAGGATACTCCTCTGTCAGCCTGCCAAAGACCTCCTCCGCCTTCCGGAATTTGTCCTTGCCCAGATAATCCATGGCCTGATTATATAGCTCCTGATCCGTAAGCACTCTTGCCTTTTTGCTGCAAGAAGGCAAGGCTGGGGACATGATGACAAGGAGGCAGATAACCCATAGAGAAAATATGGTACGTCCTTTTTTATTTTCAATAAATATTTTCGTCTGAAAATCGTTTATGATTTTCATCCTCCTTTGTGCCAATTTTATTGGCATGGTTGTTTCATTATAATTTGTAAAGGTAAATTAAAAATCCATTAAATAGTTTTGCCGAAAGATTGTCGCTTGTCAGCGCAAGCATTCCAAAAAACTTTGTCTCACGCCAGGGACGCAGGGCATGTCGGGCATAAGACATCCGCAACCGGAGATGAACAAAAAAACAAGGGCGATACAAAGGAAAAAAGCAAACCTCTTTTTTAACCATATCATCATGATATCCTGTCCTCCATAGCATGTTTAATCTTGGCGGCAAAATCACCTGTCAGGTCAAGGGCGTGTTCAGAAAAGCCGTTTTCTTCGAGGATATTAATAATGGCGCTTCCAACTATCACCCCGTCTGCCCACTCCGCTATCCGTGCTGCATGTTCCGGAGTGGACACGCCAAAACCTACTGCGACAGGCATGTCAGTGACCGACCTTATCTCTTTTATGTGGTCTCTTATTGACAATGGCAAATCATCCCTTGCACCGGTAACCCCTGTGACGGATACATAATAGATAAAACCTGTGGCCTTTTCAGCAACGAGACTTATCCTCTTCATAGTGCTGGTCGGGGCAAGGAAAAAGATGACAGCGATACCGTGCCTCTGCCCCAGGGAGATCAATTCCTCACCCTCCTCTGGCGGAAGGTCGGGACAGATCAGGCCATCAACCCCTGCGTCAACCATCCATCTGAATGTCTCGTCAAGACCAGGCCTCAGGACAGGATTATAGTAGCTCATCAAAGCTATAGGAATTTTTATATCCTTGCGAATGCCCTCTATGAAATGGCAGATTTTCCTGAGTGTCGCCCCTTTTGCAAGGGCACGATGGGATGCCCTCTGGATGACAGGCCCGTCTGCAAGAGGATCTGAAAACGGGACGCCAAGTTCTATGATGTCGGCCCCATTTTTCTCAAGGATCGTGACGAGGCTTCTGGTCATCTCAAGATCAGGGTCGCCTGCTGTGACAAAGGGGATAAAGACCTTTCGCCCATCCTTTCTTGCCGACTGGAAGACCTTGCTAATCCTGTCCATCTGCTGCTCCCAGGATTTGCGTGGCCTGCTGGACATCCTTGTCACCCCTTCCGGACAGGCAGACTATTATGATTTTGTCCTTTTCCAGGGCAGGGGCGAGTTTTTTAAGATATGCCAGCGCGTGGGCGCTTTCAAGGGCGGGTATGATCCCTTCCTTCACAGAGCATAACTGAAAAGCCTCAAGGGCCTCATCGTCCGTGATCACTTCGTATTTAACCCTGCCTGAATCCCTAAGATAGCAATGCTCAGGGCCGACTCCGGGGTAGTCAAGGCCTGCTGACACTGAATGGGCTATCTTTATCTGTCCATCCTCATCCTGAAGGAGATACCCTTTGCTGCCGTGGAGCACCCCTATGCTTCCATGGCATATAGAAGCGGCATGTTTTCCTGTGTTCACTCCAAAGCCCCCGGCCTCGATTCCTACCATCGAAACCCCTTTGTCATCCAAAAAACGGTAGAAAAGCCCCATGGAATTGCTTCCGCCTCCGACACATGCGACAAGAAAATCAGGCCCCCTCCCTTCGGCCTCCATAACCTGCCTTTGAGTCTCATTGCCTATAACCGTTTGGAAATCCCTAACCATCATGGGATAAGGGTGTGGTCCGGCAACAGACCCTATCACATAATGGGTCGTCCTGACCGTCGTCACCCAGTCACGAATGGCCTCATTCATGGCGTCCTTCAGGGTCTGGCTGCCTGATTTAACAGGCGTCACCTTCGACCCCAGAAGATTCATACGGAAGACATTCAGGCGCTGCCGCCGGATATCTTCCACCCCCATATAGACCTGGCATTCAAGTCCAAACATGGCGGCGGCGGTCGCAGTGGCGACCCCATGTTGTCCTGCCCCTGTCTCTGCAATGACACGCCCCTTGCCCATCCTCTTTGCAAGCAGTACCTGCCCTATGGTATTGTTGATCTTGTGGGCGCCTGTATGGCACAGGTCTTCCCTTTTCAGATAGATCCTGGCGCCTCCAAAGTGGTCTGTCAGCCTCCTTGCAAAATACAAAGGCGTAGGTCTTCCGACATACTGACGAAGGTAGTATTCCAATTCCTCATGAAAACGCCTGTCCTTTTTTGCATCGCCGTAAGCAGCCTCCAGCTCTTCCAGTGCAGGCATAAGGGTCTCCGGGACATATTTGCCCCCATAAGGCCCAAAATGCCCATTGGCGTCAGGCATGATCTCAACCATCAATCCATAACCCTTTATTATTTTGCGATATCAACGCGATATCAATATGAATAGGTCTCAATACGATTCGATCAGGGGCAGCCTGCTTAACGCCTCCCTGATCTTTTCCTCCGGATGTTCATAGTCTTCAAGCTTATTTGCGAGATATGCATCATAGGCGGCAAGGTCAAAATAACCGTGACCGCTAAGATTAAAGGCTATGACCTCTTCCTTCCCTTCCTCTTTGCATCTTTTGGCCTCTTCAACAACGGCCATTATAGCATGTGCGGCCTCAGGGGCAGGGATTATGCCCTCTGCCTTTGCAAATAGCACAGCATTGTCAAACACAGGGTTCTGATGATAGGCAGCCCCTTCGACTATCCCTTCCTTTACAAGATGACTCAAAAGCGGGGAATCCCCATGGTACCTGAGTCCTCCCGCATGTATCCCTGCAGGCACAAAATCGTGCCCAAGTGTATACATCTTCATCAGAGGCGTCAACTCGGCAGTGTCCCCGAAATCATAGCGGAATTCACCTTTTGTGAAGGTTGGACAGGCTGTAGGCTCAACCGCCACGAACCTTATATCCTCTCCTGCCATCTTATCCCTTACGAAGGGTATCATAAATCCGCCATAATTGCTCCCGCCTCCGCAACACCCTATTATGACATTCGGTTTGACGCCTGCCTCTTCAAACTGCTTTTTCGATTCAAGGCCGACTATGGTCTGATGCAGGAGGACATGATTAAGAACGCTCCCCAGGGAATAATTAGTCCCTTCGTGGGTCGCTGCATCCTCCACTGCCTCGCTTATAGCTATACCAAGGCTTCCCAGGGATTCTGGATCCTTGGCGAGTATCCTTCTGCCTGCCTCTGTATCCCTGCTTGGGCTCGGCACAACCGTGCTTCCCCAGACCTGCATCATGGAACGGCGGTAGGGTTTTTGCTGATAACTTACCTTGACCATATATACCTTGCACTCAAGGCCAAAAAAACTGCACGCAAAGCTTAGTGCGCTTCCCCACTGGCCTGCGCCTGTCTCGGTAGTCAGGCGTTTCACACCCGCCTTTTTATTATAGTATGCCTGTGCCACGGCTGTATTTGGTTTATGGCTGCCAGGAGGGCTCACCCCTTCATATTTATAATATATCTTTGCAGGGGTGCCCAATGCCTTTTCCAGATTGTAGGCGCGAAACATCGGCGTTGGTCTCCACAAGCTATATACGTCCATCAATTCTTCAGGGATGGGGATTTCAGATTTGGGGCTCATTTCCTGCTCGATAAGGGCCATTGGAAATATGGCGGCCAAGTCTTCAGGATTGATCGGTTTTTGGGTCTTGGGATTGAGAGGCGGCGCCAATGGTGTTTTCAGCTCAGGCAATATGTTATACCAATATCTTGGAATATCCTTTTCTCCTAAAAGTATCTTGCGGTCTTTCATCTTCTTCCTCCTGAGTTATTAATATTTAACTGTTCGTAATGATTTTCTTGCCCCCTGCCTCGGGTCAAAGTTTAAATAATTGCATATGCACACGGCTAATTTTCAAAGGGACTGTTATCGTTATCTATGTTCAGCCTCAAATTTAACTCATTCAGGAACGCCCTGTCCTCTGTTGTCAGCTCAAACCTGATTTCTTCATTTGGTATGGCGCCGTTGCCTGAATCTTTCTGCATTAAATCAGTATTGCAATAAAGGCCAAGGCCGATTACCATAGAAAGATCAACCCCCAGCCCCCATTTTCTCATTTGCCTCAAAACCTCCTGCACGTCATCAGAATGAGACAATGTATCGTTTATCACATCTCCCAGTTTTTTAAACAACAGCTTCAGCTCTTCTTTTTTTTCCTTGGATTCTCCTTCAATCATTTCAGCAATAACCCCCTTCTTATAGGATAGATTCCAGTTTGGAATCCGCTGTCCTTTTCTTGTCTTCTATCATGTTTCTGACCTTGGCCGCTATATGGGGCAATCCCTCCCTGACCACATCCTTTGAATCCCGCCATTTCATCTCCACCATACCTTCTCTCAGGGATTTAATGCCCACAGTAACCCGAAGAGGGATGCCTATAAGGTCAGCGTCCTTAAATTTGATTCCCGGGCTTTCATCACGGTCATCCAGCAAAACCTCTATTCCCTCCTTCTGCAAATCCTGATAAATCTCCTCCCCTGCGCCGGAAACGTCTTCGTTGTCCATGTTAACCGGAAGTATATGCACCTGAAACGGCGCAATTGGAAGGGGCCATATAATGCCATCCTCATCATGATTTTGCTCGATCGCAGCAGCCATAGTCCTTCCAATGCCTATACCGTAACAACCCATTATCATGTATTGTTCCCTTCCGTCCTCATCCAGAAACACGGCCTTCATGGATTTGCTATATTTCGTCCCCAGCTTGAATACATGCCCGACCTCAATGCCTCTATGAAAATTAAGGATCCCTGAGCATCTTGGACATTTATCCTTATCAGTTATGTATCGAAGGTCGGCGTAACGGTCAACCTTAAAGTCACGATCCAGATTCACGTTCAAGAGGTGTTTATCCGCCTCATTTGCCCCAACGACAAAATTCACCATCCCTTTTAAAGACAAATCCGCCAGTATAGGCAACCCTTTTAGGCCGACCGGCCCGGAAAAACCGCTGGGGCCGCCGGTGGCGTATTCAATGGTTGACTCATCCGCCAATATCACTTCAGAAACCCCGCCGAGGAGGTTCTTCAATTTGATCTCATTGACCTCATGATCCCCTCTTACCAGAACAGCCAAAGGTTTCCCCTCCTGAATGAATATCATTGTCTTCACCAGCTGCTCCGGCCTGCAGCCGAGAAATTCACAAACATCTTCCACAGACTTCCTGCCGGGTGTCTCAACCTCGGCCATATCCTTCATGCAGGGACCCTCAGGCAGTTCATTCATCCGTGGCCCGACGCATTCCGCCTTTTCCAGATTGGATGCATAATCACACTCTGTACAGCTTGCGATCGAATCCTCCCCTGATTCGGCCAGCACCATAAACTCATGCGAGAAGCTCCCTCCAATAGGGCCCGAATCTGCCTCAACCGCCCTAAAATCAAGGCCGCACCGTGCGAATATACGATTGTATGCCTTATACATCATAGAATAAGCCCTCTGCGCGCCCGCCTCATGCCTGTCAAAACTATATCCGTCCTTCATCATAAACTCCCGCCCCCTCATAAGACCGAAACGGGGCCTGATCTCGTCCCTGAACTTGGTCTGTATCTGATAAAGGTTAATGGGAAGCTGCCTGTATGAACGCACCTCCCTTCTCACAAGGTCTGTAATCACCTCCTCATGGGTAGGACCTAAACAAAAATCCCTGCCGTGCCTATCGGTGATCCTCATAAGCTCCTTGCCATAGGCATCCCACCTGGCGCTTTCATGCCATAACTCTGAAGGACAAAGCACAGGGAGAAAGACCTCCTGCGCGCCTGCCAGTTCCATCTCCTCGCGGACAATCTGCTCGATCTTTTTCATAACCCTCCACCCAAGGGGCAGAAAATTGTAGACGCCCGCAGCCAGTTTTCTTATCAGCCCTGAGCGCAGCATGAGGCAATGGCTCACTATCTCCGCCTCGCCAGGATCTTCCCTGAGCGTAGGGATAAGCATTCTTGAATATCTCACAACCGCCTCCAAGATATACAATGGGTTTTTAAATTTCAAAAAAATAGACGATCGATTCTAACAAAATGACAGCCATATTGCAATATTGTTAACTCCCCCCCCATGACCTTACAATCGCAACAACATGAGAATGATTGAAAACAAAGTATTGTCCGATCGTTTTCATATAAATCCCAAAATCATTGACCTGTTCAATCTTGCATTGCTTATCAACCTAAAACTGCAGTAATCTTACCCCAGGTTCCTTCCTCCGCAACCTTTTCCACCCTTACCATAACCATTTTATTAAACTTGTCAGCGCCGGCCTTGATATAAACAGGTATATAATTTCCTGTTAGAGCGACCTTATAACCTGGTTCAGGAGCAGACTGGTTCAGCACCAGCCCTTTAAGTTCTTTACCGATAAACCTGCTTCTAAACATACCCCTTTTGATGCGTCCAATCCTTCTTAAATAAAGGCTCCTTTCCTTCTTTGTTTGAATATCCACCTGATCCGGCATAAGCTCTGCAAGAGTGCCCGGCCTGGGAGAATAACTGAATACATGAAGATAGGCCAATGGAAGGGTATCTATAAGCCTGCAAGTCATCTCAAAATCGCTGCCGGTTTCACCAGGAAAGCCTGTCATTACATCAGCACCTATCGCAGATAAGGGATTCCGCTGGTTTATCCTGTAAATTACATCAGAATATTCCTCAGGGGTATATGGCCTTCCCATACGCTCCAATATCCTTTTGCTTCCGCTTTGCAAAGGGACATGAAAGTGAGGGCATAAATTTGGGGCAGAACCTATAAGATCAAAAAGCCTTTCTGAAAATTCACTTGATTCGATTGAGCTCAAACGCAATCTGTTCTGTCTGTTATCTGATAAGAGCCTGTCCAGCAATCCACAAAGATCATTCCTCGGGTGCAAGTCCTTCCCGTATTGCCCCAGATGTATGCCCGTAAGAACGATTTCCCTGTAGCCAGATCCCCATAATGTGAGCACCTGGCTGACGACCTCATCAACAGGGACGCTGCGTGCAGGCCCTCTTGCCTTAGGGACTATACAATATGTGCAATGGGCGTCGCATCCCTCCTGAACCTTAATGAATGATCGTGTATAGTCAGTGAATCTTTTGATTGACATAGGAAAAAGCGGGATGTTTTTTTGCCCCCACCCGCAGACCTTGACCCTGAGGGGCTCTCCTTTTTTCAAACCATCCAAAAAACTTAAAATATGCGCCTTTTCCCTGTTGCCAACCACCAAATCCACGCCGGATATAGAGCCAAAACCATTCGGATCAACCTGAGCCGCGCAGCCGGTCACTATAACTATCCCATCGGGATTCCCCCTTATCGCCCTTCTGACCGCCTGATATGAATGTTTTTGACTTTTTGATGTCACGGCGCATGTATTGATCAGATAAACATCCGCCTTTGAAGGAAACGGCGCCTGCTCATATCCCATATCCTTAAAGAGATCTGCTATGTAAGCCGTTTCAAACTGGTTGAGTTTGCAACCAAGCGTAAATAAAGATACCTTTGACATACTATCCTTCATGTTAAACCGACTTCACCGGTAATCTTTTTCTTTTTTTTAGTTTTTTATAATATTTTTGCCTTGACAGGATTTATAACCAATGATAATATCATTTCGAATATCTATAAGTACAGAGTCAAAGCGGCCTTGATTTGGGTTGCCGGTAATCAGGCTTTTGCTTGCAAACACCAGGGCCTCTTCAGAAATAGTCATTCTGAGGCGTCCGGGAGGGGGGTGAGTATATAGCAAGTCGGATTTTTTCTTTTTAACACATACCTTATATAAACATATACAGAGACTACCATTACAAACAGGGTTTATGAAATATGCGCCAGTTCTTGCTCATCCTTATATGTTTCTTGTCTAACTAACAGTATACAGTATTTAGAAATCCGTCAATAAGATTGATACACAGATCGATCGTTATTATTTTTTATCCCTATGGATTATTATTTATTTATTTTATTGTCTATTATTATACGAAATTGCCAACAGCTTAAACGGGGGAGGTCAAAGAAATGATTAAGATTCTTGGTTCTTTAAGAAAAAACGAGACAGGCTTTACCTTGATCGAGGTAATGGTTGTGATAATCATGGTGGGTATCCTTGCGGCAATAGCCGTGCCCATTTACACCAATTATGTATACAGGGCCAGAACCAGTGAAGCTGTCTCAACACTGGGCGCAGTCAAGACTTATGTCCTGGAAAGACGCAATGCAACAGGCCGTTGGCCTACCGTTGATGAAATTAGAGCCGAATTTAGAGGCTTTAACGAGCTTTATTACTTCAACAACTCCACAATTAGACTCATTGAATCAGGGGATCGTTTGGCTGTACGTCTTGAGGCATCGGCCAATTTTGACGCGCCAAGCTCTATTACCGAACAATGGGTACAGTTAGATATCGATTTGAATGGGAATGATGCGAATATGGGATGGAGCGGGGGGATAGTAACCAGCTATGCAAGCCATCTCAAAGGATGCACATCCCCTTTAACATAAGCGAGTATCTGTATTCTTAATCTAAATAATATAACAAGATATAAAGCGTGTTAACATATTGAAAATTAGAATATTTTCAGGTTTAAAAGATCAGAAGCCGTCTTATGGTTCTATATTGATCGAGGTCCTGATCTCTATTTTATTGCTGAGTTTTTTTATAATCGGATCTGTTTATTCTTATAGTTTTGTGCACCAGAGGATTCGCCGGCAACTGCATCGAAGAGTACTTTTAAGCGCCGCGCAGGGATGGATAGAGCAGACAAGGTTTCATTTAGTTAATATTGCCAGGGATACTACCTTGGATCCAAACCAGATCATGACCTCTTCGTTTCAACGAACCCAGGAAGGTTTGCTCAAGGCAAGATTCGATAAAGAATCCCAGGATATGTTAAACCTGGAACCTGATATGGCGACTATTGATATACATTTAAGCAATTCTGAGAATAATTTTGTAAATATTTTGATAACTGCGGAACTGGACGGATCGCCAGTAATATTATATACGCAGATCAGCCCGGATATACACAGATAAATCAAGAACAGGTAATAAAAAGGCCATTGGTATTAAAAGCTATCCGTAAAAAAAATATACATGGATTTACCCTGATAGAGATTTTGGTTGTTGTCGGCATCATTGGCATATTGTTCAGCGCCGGCTTTGGATATTTTTTTAGCGGAGTCTGGCAAGAGCATCGAATATCTGAACAAAAACATTACCTGCAAAGGGAAGCCAGGTTTGCCATGGATTTTATAATCAATGGAACCATGCAGGCAAATAATCAGGGGTATTTTCGTTTTGGAGGTATCATCGGTTCCCACTTTGTTGAAATCAGCAATGACCCGAACAGCCAAGGGGGTAATGTGATAACGCTGAAGGACAAAGATAATAATCTGACCGGCCGCATCATGGGTTTCCCCGCGGAAAATCCTGTGTCTTTGATATTTGATGTAGATCAGGTATCGGGCAATGGCAATGAATTTGTTATAATCCCTCATCAGGTGCAGGATGAACCAGGCGCATTTGGTGTGACTGTGAATTTTAGCCAGGACCCAAACAATCCTTCCCTGATCGGCATTGGCATCCAGCTTGACCGGCAAACACCGCAGGGCAGAGATTTAACTGTCCGGTTGTATTCATCTGTTGCATTAAGGAATGTAGGGGGCATTTGAATACCCTTTGAAATGTTTATTTAGTTAGATATCTAATAAAAACCATGGCTAACATAAACGATATTAAAAATAATGATGACGGGGCTGTTCTTGTCCTTACAATGGTAGTTTTGCTTATCATCTCGATCCTCACATTATCCTTCTTCTATCTTCAAATCATGGAGGTAGATTTAATAGCCTATGAAACGGATTATATCCAGGCGTTTTACCTTGCAAATGCCGCTTTAGAGCATGGAATTAAACGCCTTATCGATGACCCAAATGGTATTTCCACACAGTGGATATCTCTCAATCTCGAATCTGATATAGTAACGGCGCTAAATCTTGAGGAACCTCCTTTTATAGATTACAGGCATATACAAAACCAGGATGGAACTATCACAGTTCTGGCCAAGGCCAGGGTCAATAATATAGAAAGGAGAATCCAGGCAGGCATCATCCCCCCCAGCCGTTTTGGAAGCCAAAGCAGCGATTTCAATAAAAAAATATATGAAACAATCGAGGATCTAAAGGGTGATATACTAAAAGATGCAACCTTTACATCCATAAATAAACTGACAGGCGAGGTTCCCCTCAAATTGGTAGACATAGAGGCTAATCCCTATGGGATAAAGTTGTTGACGACAGATGATGCATACAAGGACGAATACGCCGCTGATATTATAGAAGCATCCCCAAATGATGAACGTTATGCGGCTCTTTATATTGATCCCGAAAACACAAACTCCCTTGTCAAGGGATGGACGTATAAGATAAGCAGGGTAAGCGCTAACGATTATAACAACAACGAGCTTCTTTTTTACAAGGATGACGGCATCAGGGATTGTTATGAGTGGTGGACTAAAACTATCGATTGGGCAGATTACAGTGAGTTTAACTTTAGCGAAAAGCGCGATGCCAAAACCAGCGCAGGGATTCCGGTTCATCCGATTTTGACACTCAAGGAGGGGAAAACACTTGTCCTTGTGCCTGGAACGTACTTTTTTGAAGAACTGACCCTGATGAAAAACTCAAGATTGGTCACAAACGGAGAGGTCATATTATTTGCCACAAAATGTATAATAAACGAGGGCGCAAAGATGATGGGAACGGATCCGGATGACCTGAACAAACAGGTTCCTGAAAACCTGATAGCCATAATTGCAACGACAGTCGGCTCCAACCTTACCCCCCAGATAGAAATAAAGGGAAGCGCAGAGGTGCATGGACATATTTTGGCTCCGGATGGCAAAACAACCCTCTATACAGGCACAAACTCCAAAACCCTTGTCAATGGTTCAATCTTTACAAAGGATTTTGCCTCGACATATACAAAAAACTATTATTCTTATACCTATCAAATTGGTTACGAGGGATGGCCTAATATGGGACGGCTGCAAACAATACCTGGATCTTGGAAAGAGATAGGGGACCCTAATGGAATATTATGAACTGTTCGGTTTAAAAAGGGAACCTTTTTCCTTATCTCCGGATCCGGATTTTTTTTATCATTCCCTTCACTATACCGAATGCCTGCAAAGGCTTGAAATATCCATCAGGCTTAGGCGCGGACTGAACCTTATACTGGGGGATATGGGCACTGGAAAGACAACCATCAGCAGGATACTGATCAATAGATTTAAAAACGAAAAGGACAGGTTTCTATTCTTTCTAATCCTTGACCCGTCATATAATTCGGAATTTCAATTTCTCTCTGCCTTGCTGCGGCTTTTTGATATAAAGCCAAAAAGGAGAAGCAGCCTTGATTATAAAGAGGCGTTGCAGGACTTTCTTTTCACCAAAGGCGTGCAGGAAGGAAAGGTTATAGTGCTCTTAGTGGACGAAGGGCAAAAGCTGGGGTCAATCCAGATCGAAATATTGCGAAGCCTTCTCAATTATGAGACAAACGAATACAAGCTGCTCCAACTTGTCATACTTGCCCAGCTTGAATTTCTGAATTTAATAGTGGAACATAAAAATTTTCTTGACCGTGTAAATTTCAATTACACAATCAGGCCGCTTACCCTGGAGGAGGCCAAATCTCTTATAGAATACAGGCTTCAAAAGGCAGGGCAGCCTGAAGGCAAATCCCTTTTTGCAGACGAGGCTATACGCCTGATCCATTTACATACAAAGGGATATCCCAGAAAAATAATCAAGCTGTGCCATCATTCTTTGATCTCCATGTACGCAAGGGGGAAGCAATGTGTGGATATCGGGATCGTGCAATCCCTTCAAGAAAATCAGGTTGTATTGGATAGCGACCTTTTCGCATTGAAACGAAATCTTCAACAATTCGGCAGGAGATGTTCACGCCCCTGGGCTCAGGCAGGCATTAAATGAAAACTTACGGGTATTAATCAAAAATGGAAGATAAAGATAAAGAGATCGCTGCCACAAACAGGCTCCTTAATATTATCAGGGGAGATGAAGGAGATTATAGTCCACAGCAAAAAGCAGTTAAGACATCTTCCAATGATGAGCAGAAGGAAGCCCAAAAAAAAGAGACAGGCTGGAAGACTGGAGGAAACCAGGACAATTCTGCATCGGCTATCAAGGTCCAAGAGAAGTTTTCACCTTTGCCCCAAAGTGGTTCGCCTCCTGCACAAGCCATATTCCAAAAAAAGGAAAAGAGACCGTCATGGCTCTCATGGATAAGAAACAGTGAAAAAAAGGCATTGGGTGTTGATATAGGTTCATACAGCCTTAAATATGTGCTTGTTCAAAAGGGTATTGGCGGCATTAAGTTGCTGGATTATAATATAGTTGACCTGCATCCAGAGGGAGGCGGCGATGCAGATGGCGGGATGTCGCCAGAAAAGGCCCTGCGGTCAATGGTTTCAGGAATCGATCTTGATTCCACTAAAGTAATTAGTTCGGTAAGCGGGCCATCTGTTATCGTCAGGCACGTCCAGTTCCCCCAGATGAGCGAAAAGGAGCTAATGTCATCATTAAACTGGGAGGCAAGGAGCTATATCCCCTTCCCGCTTGACGAAATCAACCTGGACTATCAAATCCTGCCCAGAAAGGAAAAGGACCGAAGGCTGGATGTCATTCTGGTGTCCGTCACAAAAAAACTGCTGCGCTCTCACCTGGATCTTTTGGAAAGCGCATATATAGAGCCTGCTATTGTGGATATAAATCCTTTATCCATGATAAACACTTATATGATGACCTGCAATGACAATGAGGCCAAGACAATCGCCCTTCTTAATATGGGCGCCCAGTCTTCTTCATTGAGCATATATAGGATTGGAAGTCTATTTTTTACAAGGGATATCCGGATCGGTGGCAATTCGTTCACAAAACTGGTTCAATCAAAATTCAAGATTTCATATGCGGAGGCGGAATCGATAAAAAAGGGGGCATCCGGCAATGATACCCCGACGGAAAAAACCCAGGATATGCAGAACATCTTCAAACCATTGCTTGATGAATTGATTTTGGAGACAAGGAGGTCATTGATTTATTATGACAACCAGACAGGGAAAAAGGGCTTCAGTTTTATCGTATTGACCGGAGGCGGATCCCTGCTTAATGGCCTGCCTGAAACCCTGGAATCCGAGCTTGATATCCCTGTACAATTTCTGGAACCTTTTAGAAAACTGCGCTTAGAGGGGGTCGTCTCCCCTGCGCTTTTGAAAAAAGAGATATCAGAAAGACTATCATTAAGCATCGGCCTTGCGTTAAGGGGGATTTCATGAAAAAAACCTTATTCAACATAAATCTGTACATGCCTGAGAAGAAGAAAAAAAAGGTGATTAAACCTCCCCGCGACGGCAGGTTCATGGGCATCGTTGCCTTTTTCGCGGCCATTGTGCTTATTCTCGTTATCGGATACCTTTTCTTTGGCATATATATCCCGCAAATGCGTATGATCGAGGATGCCCATTCCGAGGAAGAAAGGCTGGAATCGCAGCTTCAGGGGATAAAGGCCGTTTCACAAAGGCTGGCAAGGAAAAAGGGATTATATTTAGATATAAGGGGCGAGGCCGTTTCCTGGCCTGAAAAATTGCTTGCGATTATGGATGCCTTGCCTGAAAGCATCTGGCTTCACAAGCTCGACTTTCAGGGCCGGTCTGGAGATGTCAAAGGGGGACAGACCCTTACTATCTCCGGATTTACATTCTCAGGCGCAATGAAAGGCAACCTTGATCAAATCGGGATATTTTTAACAAACATAAATCAATCCGCCGAATTTGAAGCAGAATTCGACCCGCTGCGGCTGGATTTTACCCGCAAATCGAAATCTGAACAGGGCACAGTCGAATTTCAGCTCACGGGAAAGGCCAGGGATTTGGCTTTGTCGGCATACACCCGATAAGGAATTAATAAAATATGAAAAAGGCCGGTTATTACTTCATTTTTATTTGCCTGTTTTTGGTTGTCGCTATATGTTTCGTCTTTTATTATACCTTGTATAGACCCAATCAGGTTGAATTGACGCGAACCGAAAACAAGATCAATGCCCTCAAGGAAGAAATCCGGTCAAACGAAAAGACTATCGACGCGATAAGAAAAGATATATCGGGTTTTGACCTCAGTCCGGTGAACATCAACTATTTTAACCGTAACAAGGGCAAAGGAGAAGAAAGGTCCGCCCTTTTTCTCAAATCTTTAAATGACCTTTCAAACAAACTGGGTGTAAGGTTGATTTCTATAACACCAGGTCCTTCCAAACAAAATCCGGATTACACAAAAGACACCTTCGAGGTACTATTGACATCCGATTTTCAGAGATTGATACACCTCCTTTTTTATTTGAAAAACACCATCGGCCTCAATATGGACCGTTTGAACATCGTCAAGGAGGATAATAAAGGCATTTCCGACCTGACCGTCCTTTTATTGCTGAACACATTGGAAATGACAGAGCCTGAAGAACAAAAAGCAGGCAACCTCGAAGAGCTTAGGGCCTTGCATATTGAAAGCGAGCCGAACCTTAGCGATATAAAACCTGCAAAAACAAAAGATCCCGACAATTTTCTTGCATCCCTGGGCGTTGCGCAGGACAATGCGAGGGACCCCTTTGCAAAACCCGAATTTATAGCGCAAGTCCAGGAAAAATTAAATCAGATCGAAAAGGATTTACAGGCAAGCAGGCTTCTAGGCATAATCGATTTTGACGGACAAAGGCATGCCATAATCGGGAATCATACAGTAAAAAGGGGTGAAAAAATCTTCAACATGGAGGTTCTGGAGATATTGCCGGATGCCGTAGTCCTGGGAAACAACAATTTAAGGTTTACATATCAGCTTAAAGAAAACGAAACCAATTTAAACAAAAAACAAGGAGAACTCTAATATGAAGGATCATCATATATCTGCATCATGCAGGGTGTTATTGTGTATATCCTTGATGCTCACAATGGTCTTGTTTGCCAACATGACATCATACGCTCAATTCAGACGCAGGTATCATGGAATAGATCTCGATTTCCCCGGGAAAAAATGCTCTATGAAATTAGTGGGCGCAGAAGTCTCAGATGTCCTCCGCACATTTGCCAATCAGTACAAGCTCAACCTTGTTGTCGGGGCTGACGTATCCGGCAAAATCGACCTGACGTTAAAAGATGTGGATATCAAGGATGCCTTTTTGACTATACTTCGTTCTGCCAAACTGGCATATATAAAAGAGGGAAAGATTTACAGGATCATGCCTCTGGAAAAACTGGCAGAGGAAAACAGGCTGGAAGAAAGCTCGCTTGATATGGAAATAAAGATATTCAGCCCCCAATATGCAAGCGCTCCGAGGCTTGCAAAAAGCATGCAAAATCTTCTGTCAAAAAGGGATGGCACTTTCATAGATGCCGATGAAAGGACCAATTCCATTGTCGTCAAGGACATTCCGCAAAAACTTTATGAAATGGAGAGACTTTTCAGATTATTGGATGTGGAACAGGTTACAGACGTTCGCTCTATAGACACAGAAATCATAGAATTAAAATTTATAGATATAAAGGAGATGGGCAAAAATGTGGGGTCAATGATATCAAACGCAGGGAGGGTTGACATCAATGAAAAAACCCATTCCTTGATAATATCGGATATAAGCGAAAATCTTGTGCAGATCAAAAACCTGATAAACAAACTGGATAAACCTTCAAGACAGGTATATATAAAGGCGAAGATAGTTGAGGTCACAAAGAACTTTAGCAGAGACATTGGCATACAATGGGGGGGACATTATACAGACGGCCCCCCGTCAGGCAAGACGTTTCCAAAGGTTACCCTGACTGGGATGGGTGATATCCAGAATTTCGCCGTGAATTTGCCTACGACCTTAAACCCGGCATACGGCGGAATCGGCCTCTCCCTCGGACACATTAATAATAAAGCGCAATTGGATGTTCAATTAAAGGCGCTGGAAGACAAGGGCGAGGCCCATGTCTCATCCTCGCCTGAAATAGTCACCCTGGACAATACAAAGGCCGTAATAGAAACGGGGACACGGGTTCCATATAGAACCTTAGATTTGGGCGCAGGAACAGCCGAAGCCGCCACTGTTAAATATTTTGATGCCTTTACACGGCTGGAGGTCATACCCCACATCACCTCGGATAACCGTATAAAGATGAAAATCATAGCAGATAAGGATTGGGCTGATATTACAAAAGGGGTGGATGGCAATCCATTGATATTCCGGAAGGGGGCTGAGACAGAACTAATAGTCAAGGATGGCGAGACAACTGTGATAGGGGGTCTCTCTATAAGTGAATCCAAGGAATCCCGGAAAAAGGTGCCGTGGTTTGCCGATATACCCTTAATCGGCGCCCTGTTTAAAAATAGTTTCAAATCCAAAAACTATGATGAGGTCCTGATCTTCATCACGCCTCATATTATTGAAAATTGATTGACATGTCCCAGAAAAAGTACCGATCAGGATATACACAGATAGGAGAGCTGCTAATACAGGAAGGGCTGATTACCCAGCCCCAATTAGAGCAGGCTTATAATAAACAAAAACATACAGGCGAACGAATCGGCGTGATCCTGGTAAACATGGGTATCATTTCGGAGCAGAGTCTTCTAAAAGGTTTGGCCAAACAGCTCAATATAGATTACATCCCTGCCCCTGATCTTGCTAAAATAGATAGTGACACTGCCGGTATTATCCCTGAGCATCTGGCCCGCAAACACCTGGCCATACCTTTTAAAAAAGTCCATGATTCCCTAAAGGTGATTATGGCCGACCCCTTCGATCTTCTCTCAATCGATGATTTACAGCGAATCACAGGCATGGATATCAAGCCTGCCATCAGTTCAGGAAAGGATATCGAGGCAGCCATCGCCCAAATCTATAAACCAAAAGAGGAGAAAAGGATACTCGAAGTGCTCGAGAACCTCCAATCCACACAGATGGAGGTCGAAAAGAAGACAGACGAAGAAGGCCCGGACCTGGAAACAATAAAGGAACAGGTTGAGGATGCGCCTATTGTCAAGCTTGTCGATTACATAATCACCAATGCCGTCAATAAACGGGCAAGCGACATACATGTAGAACCGCAGGAAGGCAATGTTCTAATCCGGTACCGGATCGACGGCGTGCTCTATGACATAATATCGCCTCCCAGAAATCTCCGCATGGCTATCACTTCCAGGATAAAAATCCTTTCCAATCTTGATATAGCGGAAAGAAGGCTCCCTCAAGACGGGCGTTTTACAATCAAATACAACAACAGAGAGATAGACCTGCGCGTATCATGCGTGCCAACTATATTTGGAGAAAAGATTGTCTTGAGGCTGCTGGAAAAAACGGTGTTCGGTTTTCAGTTTGAAAAACTCGGATTGGATACAAACCAGCTTGAGATAGTCAAACATTACATGTATCAGCCATACGGGATGATCCTCCTTACAGGGCCAACAGGAAGCGGCAAATCAACCACCCTTTATGCTATACTATCGAGGATCCGTTCCCCTGAAAAGAATATTATTACTATTGAAGACCCCGTTGAGTATCAAGTCAAGGGAATAAATCAGATTCAGGCAAATTTCAAGATAGGGCTGACCTTCGCGAATGGCCTTCGGTCTATTCTGCGTCAGGACCCTGATACGATTATGGTGGGAGAAATCAGGGACCAGGAAACGGCTGAGATAAGCATCCGTTCAGCGCTAACCGGTCATCTGGTCTTTTCTACTTTGCATACGAATGATGCGATCGGCACAGTGGTGAGATTGATAAACATGGGAATCGAACCTTTTCTGGTATGCAATTCCCTATCTCTTGCAATAGCCCAAAGGCTGGTGCGCCGTATCTGCGTTGAGTGCCGCGAGGCATATACGCCCAGCTCCACCCTCCTCGAAAACTTCGGCCTTAAACCCGACAAAAGAGAAGAGATACTCTTCTATCGCGGCAAAGGCTGCAACGCCTGTAATTATACCGGTTATCTGGGCCGTGTAGGTATCTTTGAGGTCATGGTCATGACACAGGACATTCGGAACCTTGTGTTACAAAACGCACTTCCCAGCATTATAAAACGGAAGGCCCAGGAAAATGGGATGACAACGCTCCTGGAGAGCGGCCTTCATAAGGTCATCCAGGGCGTGACCAGCATAGATGAGGTCATGAGCACTTGTATTGAGGAAGAATAGGGAGAGACAAGACTTGCCTTTTTATACATACAAAGCTAGAGAATTTAATGGCAAAACCTTTAGCGGCATTATGGACGTGGAAAATGAGGATGCCTTGATAGAAAGGCTGCACCGGAGGGATGCGGTGCCCTTAAATATCAATATTGTCAATGCGCCGCCCAAAAGATCCTCCTTCTTTGAAAAACTTAAGATAGGGATCAAACGCACAACCAATCCTATAAGGCTGCATGAGATCCTCATGTTTACGCATCAGTTGTCGGCGATGTTCAGCTCCGGCATACCACTGTCAAGGAGCCTTCAATCGATCGCCATAGACTCGAAGAACAAACACCTCCAGGAGATCATCACAGAAATATACCGCTCCATTGAGGCAGGGGAAGACCTGTCCCAGGCCATGTCCCGATATCCGGAGGTCTTTGATGAATTATATGTTAATTTGATCCGTTCAGGGGAGATAAGCGGAACCCTGGCGATAGTCTTGCCCCAACTCGTATCATATATTGAAAGGTATTTAGAGGTCAGGGGTAAGGTTAAGGCCGCCATCACATATCCTTTTGTCATTATAAGTTTCGCCATACTGGTTATAGCCTTTCTGGTTCTTATCATCGTACCCAAGTTCGGCATCATATATAATCGCCTTAAGGCCCCGCTTCCATTGCCGACCAAGATACTTCTTACAGGGAGCCAGTTGATCAGACAAAATTTTTTTGCGATGATATTTTTATCGCTGATGATCCTGTTTCTGCTTTATCTATGTTTTCAAACCGAAAGGATAGAGTTTTTATGGGACAGAGCAAAGCTAAGAATCCCCATATTTGGCCCCCTTGTTCTAAAAAGCATTTTTGCCAAATTCTGTAAAACACTGTCCGTTCTTCTCCAAAGCGGATTGCCCATTATTCAGTCTATACAGATTGCTTCCAATACACTAAACAACCGCTATTTGCAGCATGTCCTTGAAAAATGCAATCTGAGCATACAGAAAGGGGCATCGATATCAGAGGCATTTGCGGAATCCAGCGCCTTCCCTGATTTACTGATCCAAATGGTCTCTTCAGGCGAAGAATCTGGCACCCTTCATATAATGTTAGAGAAGACATCAAATTTTTATCAGCAACAGGTCAATAGCACTGTCAACGCATTAACCTCTATAATAGAGCCCATATTGATCATCATTATCGGAGTGATAGTCGCCGGGATAGCCATAGCCGTTTTCCTTCCGATCTTTAAAATGGGAGAGGCGTTGTAAAAAAGCGCTCAGATTAAGGAGATTTCAACCGCTCATGGTAGAGTTCAAAAAATTTTCATCAAAAATGAAGAAGGCCAACATCAGGGTAATAATCTATGTGTCAGGCTTTAAAATTTTTGGCAACATCCACCTGCCCATAGGTGGCAGGCTGACTGATTTTCTTAATACCAAGGGGCTTGGCGCAGAAGGCGAAGTTTTTATACCCGTCACCGATGTCAGCATTCACGACATCTCCGATGGAAGGCTTCTGCATTACACATCCTTTCTCAATGTGAACAAGGATAAGATTTTATTCATTTTCCCATTCGAGGATGTTAAGGATTCCAAACCAGAGAAAAAGGATTGAGGAAAAAACTTGACACCAAAAACATTATAGCTTAGGATCAAAAGCCAGAAAAAGGAAAACATCATGGACAAAAACTTGCTTAAGATATCCTTCTCTGTCATCTTTATCCTGTGTGTATTATTATCTTCAGGATGTCAGTCTAATGATCTAAAAAATACCGTTCAAAAGGATCTGGATGACATCCAGAAACAAATATTTGAGATGCAGCAGGATCAGGCATATATAAACACAAAAGTCGAGCAGACATCCGCAAAGATTTCCCATATCAATGAACTTATGGATACTCAAGACAAGCGGATAATGGAGATTTTACAGAGACAGGATGACATTGATAAAAATATAAAAACCTTGAGGGAAAAACCTGCGGCGCAATCAGCAGCGCAATCAGCAACGCAATCAAAAAAGTCAGAAATGCGATCAATAGATATGGATAAAGATATTGACGCTTATAAAAAGATCGCTTTTGACGCAAACCAAGATATGGATGTCTCAAAGGAGATGTATTTAAGCCCAAGAAAGCTGTATGACAAAGCATTGGAGATGATATTTTCAGGGAAGATCGACCCTGCCATCCCTCTTCTAAATAAATATATCGAGCTTTATCCACGCACTGAGCTTGCAGACAATGCACAGTACTGGCTTGGGGAATCCTATTACAAGAAAGGAGATATTCAGAAGGCTATTCAGGAATTCAAAAAGGTTATGACCGATTATCCGAGTGGAAACAAGACCCCTGCGGCGCTTCTTAAATTAGGCTATGCATATTACGAAATCAAACAAATACCGCAATCCCTGGAAACATTGGAGAGGGTCGTTAGGGAATTTCCAAATGATCCATCCAAGGTTTTGGCTCAAAAAAAGATAGACATTATTTTGTCAGAAAGGTGAATATATGTTGGAAAAACTGCCTTTTAAAAATCTCATCAAGACGTTATCCGCTTTGTTTTATGTTTTTGTTCTATCCATCCTTTTCGTTAATTCGTTAAATATCGCCCGAGCCCAAGAAGCGAAATCAGTTTCAGACATATATATCGTGACGGAAGGAGACACCTTATGGGACATATCAGCCAGATTTTTTGGCGATCCCTTCCTTTGGCCAAGCCTGTGGCAAAAAAATCCACAGGTCAATGACCCTCACTGGATATACCCAGGACAAATCATCTACCTGAAAGAATCTCCCCTGGCGGTTTCTAAACCCAGCCCAATCAAGCCCCTTAAAACATCCCTTGAAAAAGAGGCTATTGAAACAAAGGCCGTGGCCATCGAAGATTCTCTAACTGCCAAAACCCGTTATGATATCTCGCAGGACAAGATGGATAGCTGCAGCTATATAATCCCTGTCTCGGTTTTTAATCAAAGGCAGAAAGAAGAAGGTTCCGGCAAGATCACCAACAGCAAAGAAGAAAAAATAAGCCTCAGTTATCTTGATCATGTCTATATAGATTTGGGTGAAGGAAAGGTCAAACCTGGGCAAATCATGAGCATATTTAGGGCCGAATATGACACAAATGGCCTTAAAGGACTAAATGAGCCCCATTGCATGATACGCATCCTTGGAAAGGCAAAGGTATTAGAGGTGCAAGATAATATGAGCTTGGCCGAGATCATAAAATCCTATCATGCAATATCCATAGGGGATATGCTAACGCCTTATCAAGCGATGCCCAAACCCGTCCTTAAACCTCCGAAGGTAAAAGACCTGGATGGTTCAATAGTTGCGAGCGAGGAACCAAAGGAATATCTTTCCGATTTTGATACCGTTTTTTTAAATTTAGGGAAAAGGGATGGATTGGAATCCGGAAATCCTCTTGAAATATACCGTCTGAAGCAAATTAAGACGGGAGCAAACGATAAAACGGGAGATTTGATTGTTGTTCCGCTTGGCGAAGTCCTTGTATTAAAAACCGAGGATGGCACTTCAACAGGGATGGTCACCAAAAGCATTCAGCCTGTCCTGCTTGGAGACAGAATAAGGGTTTATCAGGATTAAACCCTCATGAACAAAAGTTGTTCGCACCAGAGGATGAAAATGTATTTTCATGGTAAAAGGCGTGGTTCAATCACCTAATTTTTTGTATCCACTCCGTCACTATCAAATATGATTGCCGGACTTTTATCCATTTGCCGATCCAAGACCTGTATAAATGCATGAACAACCTTGGGGTCAAATTGGGTACCTGCGCATCGCCTGAGTTCCTCTATGGCAGCTTCATGACTTTTTGCCTTTCTATAAGGGCGATCGGATGTCATCGCATCATATGAGTCAGCCACGGATAATATCTTTGTTTCTATAGAAATATCCGAAGGCCCAAGGCCGTCTGGATAGCCTTTGCCGTCATATCTTTCATGATGGTGACGGATACCGTCCTTTACATCCTTTAAAAAGTCTATATGGTCTATAATCCTGCTGCCTATCTGGGAATGCTCACGAATAATCTTGATCTCTTCAGGAGTCAGGTTTATAGTCTTGTGAAGGATATTCAGGCTTACGCCGATCTTGCCTACATCATGAAGAATGCCTGCGTGCCGAATGACCTCCAGGCTTTTTTCGCCAAGATTTAGAGACCTGCCGACTTCCAGCGACAGGCGTGTAACCCTTTCGGAATGTCCATATGTATAGGGGTCTTTTGCTTCTATGGCATTTACCAGCGCCCTTATCGCATCAAAATAACTCTTCTTAAGATCTCTGTACAGATTGGAGTTTTCAAGGGCCACCGCCGCTTCACATGAAATAGTAGTAAGAAGTTCCAAGTCGCTTACAGAAAAGGCGCATCCGTCATCCCTGTCTATCATCCCAATGATCCCTATTATCTTTCCCTTGGCCTGAAGGGGGGCATAGAGTACAGTTTTAGGGATGTATGTCCTGTCACCGTTACCTAAAAACCGGCCGTCTGCTTTGAAATCCGGCAAAAGCAACGCCTTTTCACTTTCAAACACATATTTCGCTATCTTTCTGTGTATCGAATCCTCCCAGAATTCCTTTCCTTTATCTGCGCACACCAGACATTTCAGTTCTATCTCGCCTGTGTTCCTCTCAACTACCGATATGAGCCCCGCCTTTGCATGCACAATAGCCGATGTCATCTTAAGGATCGAGTCCAAAAGGGTGTCTATATCCAGCACCGAATTTATATCTTTGCCGATATTATTAAGCGTCGTCAAGATGTTTAATGTCCTCTGTAACAAACGGTTTTTTTCTTCTATCTGAGATTTATACTTTAATTCTTCCTCTGCTTTTACAAGGGCATTCTCCTTCTTCAGGTCTTCTTCGTGAAGGCTGTTTATCTCCTTGATCATAAAGTTGAATGTATTGCCTAATTCTCCGATTTCATCTTCGGTATCAACCTTGACCCTTGCATGCCAATCGCCGTTCCTAACGATATCCATAATCCTGATTAATCTTCTAACCGGACGGTCAACTAAATGCCCTAAAATGAAGTATATGGATATAGAAATAAGCAACAATGTGAAGACTGCGGAGATAATCATAAAGACGCGTGTGGCGATTATCGGAACGCTCATCCATGCAATAGACACATTGACATCCAGGACGCCCATTATGTTTTCATCTTTTGTATGGCACTCATAGCATGGAGGCTTGCCTTCAATAGGCTTGAGCATGGATATGAGCCTTCTTTCGAGATCGATATGAACGACCTCCCGCTGCCCGTTTCTGATCATATTTAAATTAGGCAATTCTGTCTTCTGTCCTTCTTCATCCATCTTTGCAGAGATCAATATAAGCCCATCCTCAGTAACTATACGAAGATCCCTCATATCGCTCTCAGATCCGATAGTGAACAACAGGTCCCTTACATCATCATGTTTGCCTATCAACATTGAATGGACAATACTGTTCTCTATTGTCTCAGTTAAAAGGATTGCCCTGCGGCGGGAATTGTCCAAAAATTGCCTGGTCTGCATGTATATGCTGATATAGGTCGAGGAGCCTATCCATATAACAAGAATAAGAAACATGAAAAGGATCACTTTGAGATAAAGCCGCCTTTTTATATAGTTATGAAGGGAAAAGATAAAATGTCTGATTGTGTTTTTAATCTTCACTAACTTGTCCTCTTATCTTTATAAATCGGCTTTTTGCCCGTTGATGAACTAAAATCAGGATAATATGACATATAACTTTTTCTATTTGACATTATGGATAGACAAAACTATACTGTCAAATGGAATAAGTGTTTTCATTTAAAGCGACCCTGTTGTTTTTTGTTTTCAAAAATATCTCATTAAACATCCAAGACTATAAATATTTAAAATAGTCATAAACAAGCACGAAAATAGATTTGATGCTGTTCTGGACAGGATCAAATCTATTTTCAAATTAAAAAATATGAATATTGCCTGGGCGCCCTGGCGGATGGATTATATCCAAAGTGAATCACCTGATGGATGTATATTCTGCAGTAAATTTTCCGAATCCAAAGATAGAGAAAATTTTATACTCTATCGGGGCGATTCGGGGTTTGTTATGCTTAATATCTATCCGTATAACAACGGCCATATAATGATTGCCCCGATAAGGCACATAGGGGATATAACCCTTTTGGAGAAAAAGGAGATTTGCGAGATGATGTGTCTTGTCCAAAAATGTGTTGCTATTTTATCCCTGGTTTATAAACCAGGGGGTTTTAACATAGGCATGAATCTTGGGACAGTCGCGGGGGCAGGGATAGCGGATCATTTGCATATACATATAGTTCCCAGATGGCAAGGGGATACTAATTTTATGCCTGTGTTGGCCGACACAAAGGTAATGCCGCAATGCTTAAAAAACACCTATGAGTGCCTGTTTGGGCACTTTTCCAGTATAAATAATCTAAATAAATAAAGATAAGGAGATAATTCAATGCAAGTTCTAAAGATGATATTATTTATACTCCTTGTGGTGCTTGTAGTCACCTTCGTGCTTCAAAATCAATGGATAATACAGGAAAGATTCTCTGTGAGATACTTTTTATATGAAACTGTCCCCATATCTTTGTCTATTATACTGCTGATCACCTTTTCCCTTGGCGCGTTTCTTTGCGCATGCTGTTATATTATAAAAAACAACAAATTGAAAAGGCTCCTAAATCAGCATAAAAAAAAGATAAAACAGATGGAGAAGGAGCTTGTCTCTCTAAGGAACCTTCCTATAACTGAAGATCAAAAAAGGGAAACGCCTATCCAGGCTGGCTGATATGTCGTTTTATATTTTATCAATCATATTCGCATGCATAGCCCTTTTTATCGGGATATTAGTGGGCCGTTATTTGATTCCATCATCATCACAACCAGAGCCACTTGATGCCCTTGAAATGGAAAAGGGGGCTTATATCAAGGGTTTAAAATACATCATCTCCAACGAGCCTGATAAGGCCATTGCGGAATTCACCCGCGCAGTTCAAATAAACTCTGATACGGTTGAAATCTATATCAATCTTGGAAATCTCTTTAGGGAAAAGGGTGAAATTGAGAGGGCTATAAGGATACATCAAAGCATACTGCTCAGACCCAAACTCAGTCAATCGGTCAAAGAATCCGCTCTTATGGATCTGGGCCTTGACTACTCGGCTGCCGGTCTTTTTGACCGGGCTATCAGCACGTTTCAACAGCTCATATCCCTGAATCCCGACAATCCTCAAGCACACAGAGAGCTTGAAAAACTCTATGAGGAAGAAGCAGAGTGGGAAAATGCCTTTGATGAGGCCAAAAAATATAAAAGAATGTCCGGTTCCGATGCCTCTTCTCTGTTGGCTCATATTATCACAGAGCTGGGAAAAGAGTTGTATAACAAAAATGAAAACAATCAGGCTATTAAGGAACTAAAACGGGCTATAAGCATTAATAAAAATTCCACAGAGGCATATCTGATACTTGGCGATATATTTTTTTCCGAGGGAAAACTCGGCCATGCCATAGCTGCGTGGGAAAAGATCATACATCTTAACCTCCCTTTTAGCTATTTTGCGTATGAAAAATTGGAGAAGGCATATCTAAAAAAAGGGGACTATGATCATATAGAACAAATCTACAGAGAGGTTCTTGCCAAAAGGCCTGATGATTTTACCACCCGAATCATACTTGCGGAATATTATCAAAAGAAGGGGCTAAGCAATAAGGCCGTCAAAGAACTACGGGATGCCATAAGGTTTAAGCCCAAATCCTTAACCATTAGAAAAAAGCTTGGCGAGATATTGTTGAAGGAAGACCTCAAAGACGCAATCCGCAATGAATATCAGGCTTTGATTGAAGAAATGAAAGGGCAAAGGATTTACTCCTGCAGTAAATGCGGTTATCAGGGAATAGATTTTATATGGAAGTGTCCCCAATGCAAAGAATGGGACACCTTTGTTGAAGAAGATACATGAAATGGGCAACAGTGAAACCCCTTTGATGAAGCAATATGCCTCCATCAAGGCCGAATATCCTGAGCATATATTATTTTTTAGACTTGGCGACTTTTATGAGATGTTTGATCAGGATGCAGTCACGGCCTCAAAAATACTCAACATCACGCTTACAACAAGAGACAAGAAAAAAGAGGATGCAGTCCCTCTATGTGGAGTCCCTTATCATTCTGCCAATACATATATAAAACGGCTCCTTCAAAATGGCTTCAGGGTAGCCATATGTGAACAGATAGAAGATCCCAAGATTTCAAAGGGTATCGTCAAACGCGATGTTGTCCGCCTGGTAACACCGGGCACCGTTTTTGAAACCGACCTGCTAAACGAAAAGGAACACAATTTCCTTGCAGGCATTTATCTTGAAGAAAACGGCATGGGGATATCCTTTTTAGACCTGACTACAGGAGAGTTCAGGACAACTCAACACACGGGCAAAGACTATCTTGCCCGGCTGAGGGGCGAGATAAGCCGAATGGACCCAAAAGAGATAGTCATACCCCGGGATTATAAAACCGATAAAAATATAGCGACAATCCTCGATTCGTTTTCCATTCAATTAAGCCGTATTGATATTGATAGCCTTGGGTTTGAAGAAGCAGCCGAAAGATTAAAATCCTTTTATGGAATACCACAGGCAGAAGGGATGGGCCTGAATGACAAGCCTTTTGCTTGTATTGCCTCGGCGTATCTTATTGAATACCTTAAGATGTCGCAAAAGAGGCCCCTTTTTCATATCAAACCCCCTCATCTTTACGGCCTTGGTGACATCATGATCCTTGACCATACAACTCTTATGAATCTTGAACTGGTAAGATCCATGGACCCAGGGACAAAAGGTGGAACGCTCTTAGAGATAATCGATCAGACATCCACCCCTATGGGGGCCAGATGCCTTAAAGACTGGGTACTGCATCCATTGATTGATTGTGATTCCATCCAAAAAAGGCTCGATGCAGTAGAGGAATTGTTATGCAATCAAGACACAAGATCGAGGATCAGTGGCCTTTTAACGGGCATATTCGACCTGGAAAGGATATGCGGACGCATTTCCCTTGGAATCGTATCGTCACAAAACATGCTTGCTTTAAAGTCAAGCATCCCTCTAATACAGGAAATCCGGAAAGAGGCTTCTGCATTTGAGTCGCCCCTTCTTAAGGAAGAAAATGAAAGATGTCATCCTCTTCAGGAGGTTTATGACCTGATAAACAATACATTGGCTGACGACAATCCATATAGCCAGCAAAAGACCGGCCTTATAAAAAGAAACGTAAATGAAGAACTTGACCGGCTTTACGATATTTCCCGGAATGGAAAGGAATGGATTTCACGCCTTGAGGCAAAGGAGCGAAAAAGGACGGGAATAACCTCCCTTAAAATCGGTTATAATAAGATATTCGGCTACTATATTGAGGTTACCAAGGCCAATCTGCCTTATGTCCCTAATGAATACATACGCAAACAAACCATTGTAAACGGCGAACGATATATCACGGAGGAATTAAAAAAACTCGAATACGAGATCCTGGGAGCTGAAGAAAAAATAATGGGGCTCGAAAAGGAAATCTTCGGCCAGCTCGTAAATGCCCTTATTACATATCTATCTCTGATTCAGGAAACCGCTCAATCATTATCCAATTTGGATTGCCTTGTTTCGCTGGCTGAGGTGGCTGCAAAACACAACTACACCAAGCCCCAGATTGATTTGTCTTTGGAACTGGATATCAAACAGGGAAGGCATCCTGTTCTGGAGGCCGCAGAAAAGGAAAGGCCGTTTGTTCCTAATGATATCTTCATGGATTGTAAAGGGCAACAACTAATAATCCTTACAGGTCCAAATATGGCAGGGAAATCTACCTATATGCGTCAAGTCGCGCTTATAGTGCTTATGGCGCAAATAGGTTCATTTGTGCCCGCAAAGAAGGCCAAAATTGGCCTGGTAGACAGAATATTTACCAGAGTTGGGGCATCTGACAGGCTTTATAAAGGGCAGAGCACCTTTTTGGTAGAAATGATAGAAACAGCCAGTATTTTACACCAGGCCACACATAGAAGCCTTATAATATTGGACGAAATAGGAAGAGGTACAAGCACCTATGATGGGATAAGCATCGCCTGGGCCGTTGCTGAATACATACATGATGATGAAAAGCTGGGGGCCAGAACACTTTTTGCCACACATTATCATGAGCTGACCGAACTGTCTAATTGCCTCGAAAGGGCCAGAAATTTCACTATTGACGTCCATGAAGAAAACGGCAAGGTAATCTTTTTATACAATGTTATAGAAGGTGGAAGCGACAAAAGTTATGGGGTGCATGTCGCCGAACTGGCCGGCCTTCCAAGAAATGTTATAGAAAATGCCTACTCTATTTTGAATGAAATGGAATATAGAAGGGGCGTTGAGATTACCCAAATTAAATCGATACATAAGTATAAATTTGCCTCAAAACCTAAGCAGTTGGCCCTTTTTTCTGACCCCAAAGCAAATATAATAAGAGATATCAAAGATCTTGATCCAACCAGACTATCTCCGCTTATGGCGCTAAAAAAAATAAACTCCTGGAAAAAAAACCTGACTTAACGAAATATCTTTTTCCCCAGAATGGTCATCATAACCCAGAACATAAGGTTGCCAAACAATACCTCGGTAATGACCAGACACATGCCAAATATAGTTCGGGGCAGGATGTCTCCAAAACCCAGAGTTGTAAAGGTAACAACGCTGAAATAATAGCGCTCGACGACCCTGCTGAATCCGGTAAGTCCGCGATCCGTTTCAAGATATGTAAAATAATAAAAACTTGCATAAAAAGTTATGACAAAAAGGCACCAGAGAACCCACCGTCCTACGCTTGTACCATAATTGCTGGTAAGCCCCCAAAACCAATACCAAACCTTTTTGATAGTGCTCGCATTTATTTTTGCCTTCCATTTGATATGCTCTATTGTAATGCTGTCGTATTCCTTAGAAAAATCCCTTTCATTCAGCATGCGTAAAATCTTTTTATATTTTATATCTATAAGGTGGACACTTAATTTCTCAGCCTCGTCCGTTAGATTGCTCATGACCCCCGCTTGCCATTTTGGAATCAATTTAAATTGCCTGATCCCCTTGTTAAAAGCCTCGCGATGAAAATAGATGTCCTCGGGATTATTGAGATAACATTCCACTGCCCTGCAATATTCCAATCCAGCCAATTCATGCCAATTTTGTCCTGGCTGATTATTTTCGGCACATGCGACAAAGCACTCCGCTGATATAAAGTGAAAATTCCCTGCCCTGTCCCATTTGTTTCTGAATATCGACTCGTTTTGGCCTTCATGCCAGTTGGCTAAATTATGAAACAATCTTCCAGCCGATTCAAAATTTCGTAAAAGCTTTTCTCTTCTTGCTAGATCTTCCAATTCCCTGACTTCTTCAGGAATCACAGGTTCCAGATTTGAGCCCAAATAACTATCCGCCGGCATAAATTTACTGGTCTTGGTTATCCCCTGGCTTTTGACATCCATTTCGCTCACAGCCTCAATCCTCTCGATTATTGTTTATATCAATTATGGATTAGATTGATATCATCATAAGATTTATCGGTCAAAAGCCTAATATTCAGCGGCAAATTGCCTGACACAAATTACCTTGCTTGGCTATCCGATTGAGACGCTAAAATCATATTGAATAGTCTAATCCAACATTGTGTCTGGCCTTGGAAAGATACTCCCCCGCGATATTTCTGGCCTTCTCGGAACCCTCCATCAGGATTTCCTTGACAACATCTATCTCTTTGATTAAATTTTCCCTTTTTTTGCGAAATGGGGCAAAATATTCCCAAATGACCCCTATAAGCTCTTTTTTTATATCGCTATATTTTAAGCCCGGCGTAAGATAACGGTCCCTGAGCTTTGATCGCTGTTCGTTGTCAATAAACAGTGAATAAAGGGCGAAGAGAATGCATTTGTCCGGGTCTTTAGGCGCCATTACAGGGGTAGAATCTGTCTTTATGGATAATATCTTCTCTTTTAATTCAGTTTCGCTACAAAAAATCTGTATTGTATTATCGTAAGACTTTGACATCTTTTGTCCATCTATCCCAGGTATGACAGCCACATCCTCTGGTATCTCTGCCTCAGGTATGACAAATGTATCACCATAAGTATTGTTGAAACGAATAGCGATATCCCTTGTCATCTCAACATGCTGTTTTTGGTCTTTACCTACAGGTATCTTTTCAGAGCCGTATAAAAGAATATCAGCAGCCATAAGAACAGGATATGAAAATAGGCCATGATTAGGCACCATCCCTCGGGCCAGTTTATCCTTGTAAGAATGCGCCCTCTCCAGGAGACCGACATTAACCACATTAGAAAGAATCCATGTCAATTCTGTAACCTCAGGAACGTCTGACTGGACCCAGAAGACAGATTTTTCAGGGTCTATGCCAAGGCTGAGAAAATCACACGCAGCATTAATTGTGTTTCCTCGAAGCCGTTTTGCATCAAATACAGAGGTGAGGGCATGATAGTTAACTATAAAACAAAATAGCTCATGATTTTTTTGATACTCTATCATCCTTTTCATCATAGCAAAATAATTACCAATATGCAGAGACCCTGAGGGCTGGATGCCTGAAAGAATGCGCATTTTTTCTCCTCTCCTTGTCTTTTGTTAATTTATAAATATACCTTGAAAGGTCATAACCCGAATATTCATAGATTATAAGTGAGATATTCAAATGAATCAATTAAATATGGAAAAAACTTTGATGATAGGATAAAATGAAACACCCATGAATCTACGATTCACAAAAAAGGATGAAAATACCCAAAGGGGATTTTCAGGTGAAAAAATAAAATGAAACACACATAAATCTCTCGCCTCACAAAGAAGTGTGCGAATACCCAAACAGGGATTTTCATGTGAAAAAATAAAAAATGCCTACTTTCACAAGCTATTAAGCATTTATGATAAATCCTTTTTCCGGGACATTAGGCATTTATGACAAATCTTATAAAGACATAAGGCAAAGGGATGCGAAAACGAAAAATACTAATAACAGGAGCAAGTGGATTTCTGGGTAATCACCTGACAAAATTATACTTAGGGGAAGCTGAAAAATTTGAGGTTTTTGCGACCTTCTATAACAATCATCCTCACGGTTTGCAAGGTATAAAGCTTATTGGCATTAATCTTGGCGATTCCAATACAACTAAGGACCTAATCCAGAAAATACAACCCGATATCTGTTTTCATTTGGCAGCGCTGTCAAGCCCTGATAAATGCCATACAAACCAGGAACTCGCAAAAAGTATTAATATCCTCGGGACAAAAAATCTTGTAGACTCTTTGCCTGTGTCCTGCAAATTAATTTTCACCTCCACGGATTTGGTATTTGATGGAGAAAAGGGCTGGTACTCTGAATCCGACTCCCCTAATCCAACCAATTATTATTCTCAAACAAAATTAGAGGCTGAAAAAATAACAAATAATTTTAAAGGCATTTATTGCATCGTCAGGCTCTCTTTGATGTTTGGATGGGGAGATGATAATCATCAAAGCTTCTCTGACTGGATAATAAATTCGATCAGGGGTGAAAAAACCATCGGTCTATATACTGATCAATTCAGGACCATGATTTATGTAAAACATGCTGCACTTATTTTAAAATGGATTAGCGAATCCAGCATCAAAGGGACAGTTCACCTGGGGGGCTTCGACAGGATATCAAGATACAATTTTGGCATTCAACTTTGCGAGGCATTTGGCTTATCTAACAGGCTATTGAGGCCAGTTAAAATGGGCATTTGTAATGGAAAAGCCGTCAGAGGGAGGGATTGCTCCCTTTCAACCACAAGGTTGATCCATGAATTAGGGATTAAACCTTATACCATAAAGATGGGCTTGGAAGATATGAAAAGAGATGACAGTTTTTCATCACAACAGGCATTTTGACATTTTTTATTAAAGCTCGACATTCAGATTGACATGATCTTTGACATAATCTTGGTATAATCTTGGTATAATCTTGATGATTTATGGATATTGTGTTAAAATATTTAGCAATATTTAAGGCAATAGCCTGCCTTGAGATTATATCTTATCTAAAAAATAGACCGTAAATCATAAGGGTTTTTATGGAAATCGAAATAGCAAGCAAATCGGGTTTTTGTTTTGGCGTACAAAGGGCTGTTGATATAGCCTTTAAGCTGGGATGCAAGTACTCTAAAGGGGTATATACTCTGGGGCCTATAATACATAATCCCAAGGTTGTTGAACAACTTGAAAAAGCCTCTGTCCACATGCTTAACGATATAGACAACATAAAATCAGGGATACTTATTGTTAGATCTCATGGATTGCCGCCAAACATCATAGACGAGGCAAAAAAAAAGGGCCTTAAGGTTGTAGATGCTACGTGTCCTTTTGTTAAAAAGGTTCAAACCTATGCAATATCGCTCAAGGAAAAAGGTTATCCTGTATTGCTTATCGGTGATAAAAATCATCCGGAGGTCATAGCCATAAGAGGATATGTTAATGATGAGATCATAATCTGTGAATCCGTCAATGACCTTAACAAATTGGATATTCCTCCCAAACTGGGTGTTGTTGCGCAGACCACTCAAGACTATGAAAAATTCAAAACGATAGTCACTAATTTGCTTGATTGTGTGAGGGAACTAAAGGTTTACAACACTATTTGTGATTCTACAGTTGTTAGGCAGCAGTCCGCTCTCAAACTTGCCAAAAAGGTAGACTTGATGTTCGTGATAGGAGGGAAAAACAGCGCCAATACGAACCGGCTATCAAATATATGCAGCATTGTAAATCCAAAAACTCATTTAATAGAATCTTCGGAAGAGATCGATGAAAAATGGCTTGATAGCATTTCTAAGATAGGAATTACCGCAGGGGCATCAACACCAAAATGGATTATAGATGATGTTGTTGAAAGGCTTAAAAATATTTCTATAAATTAGCGATATATTTTTATTAAAGCATAAAAGGCTGTAATAAATATGGCCTATATTATTTATATCAGGGGGTATAAAATCAGATGAGTTCGGACAAAAAAACAAGAAAGGAAGAAACCCTTAAAGAGGCGGTCAGCGACAAGGCAAATGACAAAATGCCTGACATAAGGGATTCAGAAACAGTTAGTGTTCAGTTAAAGGAAGAAAGGGAATCGCAAAACGATATGTCATATGATTATGAAGCTGAGACGGAATTTGATTATGATGAAATGTGTTCATTGTATGAAGAAACCCTTGTAAATATAGAAGAGGGCGAGGTTGTAAAGGGTAAAGTTATAAAAATCTTGGAAAACGATGTCCTTGTTGACGTTGGCTATAAATCAGAAGGCACTATACCTATTGAAGAATTTCAAAAACAAGGAAAAGAGATGGCCCTGAAAGAGGGAGATGTCATCGATGTTTTTTTGGAAAACATCGAAGACTCAGACGGACTTGTTGTACTATCAAAAGAAAAGGCTGATAAGATAAAGATATGGGATGATCTAAACAAGGCATACGAAAATGAAACCGTGATAAAGGGGAAGGTTGTAAAAAGGATCAAAGGCGGCTTAACTGTTGACATAGGCATACCCGCTTTTCTTCCCGGCTCTCAGATTGATACAAAGCCTATCCGGAATCTTGATCTTATGATAAACGAAGACATAAAGGTCAAAATTATAAAGCTCAACCGCAAGAGAGGAAATATTGTTGTCTCCAGACGTTCGATCCTTGAGGAAGAAAGAGAAAGCAAGCGGATTGAGACGATAAAAAACATCGCTGAGGGAAACCTTGTCAAGGGCATTGTAAAGAATATCACAGAATATGGGGTTTTTATCGATCTTGGAGGAATAGATGGATTGCTTCATATCACTGATATGTCCTGGGGCAGGATACGTCACCCGTCGGAACTATTTATGATCGGTGATGAGGTAGAGGTCAAGGTATTGAAGTTCGATCCAGAAACAGAAAAGGTTTCATTAGGCCTAAAGCAAAAAACTGTTGACCCGTGGGAAAAGGCTGATGAAAGATACGTCATCGGAAACAGAATCAGGGCAAAGGTTGTCAGCCTTACTGATTATGGCGCTTTTGTTGAACTCGAAGAGGGCGTTGAGGGTCTGATACATGTGTCTGAGATGTCCTGGACAAAAAAGATCAGGCACCCATCGCGCGTTGTTGCCATCGGTGACGTAGTTGAGGTTATAGTGCTGGATGTTGACAAGGAAAGGAAAAGGATCTCGCTTGGCATGAAACAGACCGAACCTAATCCATGGCTTATTATCGAAAATAAGTATAAGATAGGTTCGAAAATAACAGGCAGGGTTAGAAATTTAACAGATTTTGGCGCTTTCGTTGAATTAGAAGAAGGGGTCGATGGATTAATACACATATCTGACATGTCATGGACTCAAAGGGTCAAACACCCTTCTGATGTTATAAAGAAAGGAGAACGGATCGAAGCGGTTATATTAAACATTGACAGCAAAAATGAAAGGTTGTCGATGGGTATAAAGCAGCTTACACCTGACCCATGGTTGAGTGTTCCGGAGAAATATCCGATAGGTTCAAATTGCAAATGCAAGGTGGTCAAACTAATCGAAAATGGCGCTATCGTTGAGCTTGAGGAGGGGATTGATGGTTATATACATATTTCTGAAATCTCAGAGGAGGATATTAACTCACCAAAAGACGTCTTAAAGGAAGGTGATTTCATAAGGGCTAAAATCATAAGACTCGATCCTGAAAACAGAAAGATAGGTCTTAGCATAAGGGCTCATAACAAAGAGCAATCTGATCTGGAACTTTCAAACTACAACAAGAAGGGAGAAATGCTTAACACATTAGACTCTGCCCCCTTAAAAGAAATCATAGAGGCCCATGCAAAGGCCAAGCAGCCGATAATATCTGTAGACGAAGATTTAACTGTGGGTGAAGAAAGTCACGAAACTGAATCATCAGGCTCTGATGATATTTCAGACTCTGATGATGTTAAGGATTAAACATTTAACTCTACTTTCGCACTTTTTTGTGTAACCCTATGAAAATATTGATAAAATATGTTGTTTTGTTTAATAAGATATCTTATTGAAAAATATGGCTTTTTATAAAAAAGTGCAAAAGTAGAGATTTAATATTAATGAATATTTATCGAATTATTAAAGGGATAATTTATTTTACTATAACCATACTGCTTGTATATTTGATAACGCTTGTCTTTTCTTTGTATTTTGGCAACAGAATAATAACCGGCAAAGAAGGCAAAATTGGTTTGATAAATGTCGAAGGTGTTATAATCTCATCAAAATCTTTTATAAAACAACTTGAAAGATTTTCTGATGATGACTCGGTAAAGGCCATTGTAATAAGGATAGACAGCGGTGGAGGCGGCGTGGCGCCATCACAGGAAATGTATGAGGCGGTTATCAATTTCAAGAAAGAAACAAAGAAAAAGGTGGTAGTTTCTTTTGGTAATATAGCCGCCTCGGGGGGCTATTATGTCGCATGCGCCGCAGACAAGATCGTATCAAATCCTGGGACTATAACGGGAAGCATTTCTGTAATAATGAGAATCCCTAATCTTCAATCCCTGTTCAAAAAGTTAGGATATGAAGAACAGATTGTGAAAAGTGGAAAATTCAAAGATATTGGATCTATTTCAAGAGCCATGACAAAAGAAGAAAGGGCAATATTAGAAGATATGATGCTTGACGTGCACGAACAATTTATAGAGGCTATTTCACGGTCACGAAATATAGATTTAGAATATATTAGAGAGATTGCTGACGGAAGAATATTTTCCGGCAGGCAGGCAAAGGAACTCAACCTGGTTGACAATCTTGGAACAATGGAAGATGCTATTGATCTTGCCGGAAAATTGGCAGGCATCTCAGGGAAACCAAAGGTTTTATCAGAAAAGAAGAAACTGTCTTTCTTCGAATTTGCAAAAGATTTTTTTGAACAAAGTTCTTATTTGAATCCATTCGGCAGCGAACCTATCAAATTGCAATATAGGCTTTTTTGAGGTATCAACTTATCCTTCACTTCCTATAGGGCATTTAAAATGCGGACTCAAAATATTAAGAATAAACCTCCTGAAAGTATGTAATATCTTTATGGGTCACCAAGAACAAAAAAAGTTTAAAAAAGATAAGAAGTCGCTTCTTACTTTATCAATAATTGGTTTAGGATATTTAGTAGTTTTCGGTTTGGGTTTTATTTTCGGTTTGAATTATTGTCAAACCCTGTATTTCGCAAAGCAAGATGTAAAGAATCTTCAACTTGATAGCCGTGATGATTTGGATGTGAATCAGTCGTCCTTTTATTATTCTCTCAAAGAGAAAAAGGTAGATCCAATTATAACATCCAAAGATGAGGAATCATCCAACAAAACATCAATCAAAACATCTTCAATAAAAAAAGATATTGAACCGATAATACCAACAACAGAATCAGATCAATCAAAAAAGGATTTAAGATACACAATACAAATATACTCTTTCAGGTCTGAAGAAATTTCATCAAAAATGGTTTCAGAATTACTGAAAAAGGGATACCCTGCATATCATTCAAAAATTGCAACTGAAAAAGATGGCGTTTTTTACCGCGTAAGGGTTGGCAATTTTAAAAACAGATCGGATGCATTAGGAACATTAAAAAAGATTTGTGAATATGAAAACAAAGACGCCTTCATCACATTGAATTGAGTAAGATGAAACACCCATGAATCATAGATTCACAAAGGGGACTGAAAATACCCAGAAGGAAATTCAGGTGAAAACAGTTAAAAACGACCTCAGTGCAATTAATTTACAATTATATCAAAAGCTATCCTGCGCTTTTTGTCTTATCACTGACGTAGAAAATTATCTAAAAAGTGTCTTAAAAATAATTAATCATGAGATGTCTTTGACAGGAAGCTTCGCATATTATAAACAATCGAATGATTCTGTATATAATATAAAAAGCATCTCCAATAATAACAAAAATTTCTCGATGAAAATCTTGTCTGGTCTTTCGGATATCATTATTCAAGAAAATTTAGATAAATTAACCCAAAAAAGGCATATAAATATCGATAAACATTTTGATGCCTTTATTATACCGGTTTATAACAAATCTACATGCATCGCGCTTTTTTCCTTTTTTTACAATGAAGGGAGTTTATCGTTTGACGGCTGCAATGCAGATTTTATTGAAAATTATTTAGTCACTGCTTTGATAGGAAACTATGAACTCAACTTAAGAGATAATCTGATGATTAATATCTTAAGAAATCATTACAATTTTGAGATTTCTCTAAAAAATTTAATAAAATGGCGATTAGAAGAGATAATAAGCAACGTTTTAGATATTCAAATGTCTGGCCAAAACCTTCATAAGGAAATTTTGCACGAAACCGAAAAGATGCTTATAATGGCAACCCTTGAACAAACTGGCAATAATAAATCACTGGCGTCAAAAATTTTGGGCATTAACAGAAACACGCTAATGAAAAAGGTAAAAAATCTAAAAATGGAATGTAATAATTCAGCTTTCTCTCAGAAAGAATGAATGCGCTTTAAAAAATTCTCAAGAGAACAGACTCTCCAGCCATTAAGCTCGTGCGCATAATTTAATTGGAGTTCTTAGTGCCAGATTTTGGGACAAAGGAATAGTTCCATTGTGGGAGTTCATCGTGCCATAGCAGATTTAGGTTTTTGATTTGGCTTTCAGAAACCTTCACCCCCTCTGGTATTCCTTTGTATTGATTGTGGCATTTACGCTCAATCCTTTTTTGGTTGTGGTACATCGGATACAATCCAGTGCAACATCAAAAGACCTAAGAGGCCGGCCTTGCCAATTTGCTGTAATTGGTCCAAAAAGACGGTGCTCAACGGGATTCCATTTTGATGCGCCCGTTGGATAATGACACACCCGGATAAAGATTCCGTACTTTACGGAAATTTCTTGATAAAGTGAGTACTTCCACAATCTGGTCCGGAATCCGTTGCTTCCGCCACCGTCACACAAAATCATGAGTTCTTTGATGCCTTGATATCTTTGGGGTGCAAATTCAGTCAACCACAACCCGATGCAGTCCACCACAAATTTGGACGTATCCGAAGACACCCCCAAAACAACCGTACCAACATTGAAACATGGCTCAAATATTCCATAGGGAGTGGCCAGCCCATCTGCATGAGAGCGGAAGTCGTGGTCAA